>NZLM01000037.1 GCA_002694245.1 Methanobacteriota archaeon | reverse complement strand
ATTTAACGCATTTTGTAAGACAACTTCCCAACTCTCTACATACCCTACTGGATCTTTTCGACCTATTGCATGGAAAGCTAGTATTCTCTCAACGTCAGCGCCACTTCGACCACTTGATAACCCATTTTCATCTGGGTTGTAAGAGGTATTTGTATTTGCAAATACAGTATCGAAATCTAAATTCATTTTTTGGCAATTTGTCAATGAGTCTCTTAGTATTGTTTCTTTGTCCCCATCTATGTATGGNAGNTGGAATGACACCCTCTCGCTTCCCCANTTACCTAATGCAAATGACTCTCCAATCGACTNGTAGAATTCTGGTCTGCAATCTGGNTAGATAGCATGGTCTCCTGAGTGAACACCAAGTGCAATTACCACGTCAACATCTTCTTNTTCCGAGATAGATAACGCATATCCATACAAGATGGAAGAAAATATTGCGTTGCGGTTTGGGACTACTGTTGATTTCATTTGTTCNTCTTCATAGTGACCTTCGGGAACATCGATTCCATCACTGGTTAGCGCAGAACTGAAAATACTCATTGCTGAGGATAAGTCTGCGATTTTATGNTCAATACTGTAACCCTTTTCTGCCAGATAACGGATATTCATNTTCGCTCTTTCAATTTCGATTTTGTGTTTCTGTCCGTAATCGTAGGATAAGCAACTTACTTTGTAACCTTGCGAAATCANTCTTANTAGCAATGCAGTAGAGTCCATTCCGCCACTTAATGCCATTACTGCNCGCATCAATCTACCCCCATCCATTTGTGTGTTTGAAGTGANAATCGCCATCCTTCANTATTTTTCACTATGTTTTCAACAGNNGCAAAACTCCTTCCGTTTTTCTCAACTGAATCAGNNTCNATGTAACATGGTTGGATGAAATTGTGAGTAAAACCTGACCTTATGTTATCGTACATTGACAAATCCTGGCCGACATAAACTACCTTTAGTTCGTCACCGGTTGTTTGTTTTATTTTCACGTTAGGATACAATTGGTCCTTAGGAGAGACACAAATCCAATCTATNATGTCAGGAACTTCAATTGTGCCATTTGTCTCTACAGACAGGCTGATTCCATGCTGTTTTAGTACAGACCCTATCTTATCCAAGTCTTGCATACATGGTTCACCACCCGTNAATATTACCCTTTTNCAATTGTATGAGAGAACCTTTTCCACAATATCCTGTAAATCCATTTCATCGTAGGTCAGAAAATCCGTATCGCACCATTCACAGCGCAAATTACAATTTCCAAATCTTACGAAAACATGTGGCATTCCTGAGTGATATCCTTCTCCCTGAACTGAGTGGAAAATTTCNACAATTGGATAAGTAGTCATAACAAGCCCTCAATACTATAATTGTGGGAATTGTATTAATTGCATTAATTCGCTTCGAGCTTCACTCTTATCGAAGAAGACACCTCGCATAGCACTAGTTGTCATGATTGCGTTTTGTTTCGCAACTCCCCTACATTGCATNCAGCCATGTGATGCTTCAAGTATAACTCCGCAACCTAATGGCTTCAACTCAGCTTCAATATCATCAGCAACATGCTTTGTAATCCTCTCTTGGTTCTGCAATCTTCTCGCATGCAAATCAACGATTCTAGCAAGTTTACTGATGCCGACGATTCTATCTGTTGGAATATATGCTACGTGTGCTCTACCCTTGAACGGNTGTAAGTGATGCTCACAAGTCGAGTGAAATTCAATGTCTCTCAATAAAACAATTCCATCGTACCCTTCTCCATTGAAGGTAGATGAAAGTACTTCAGCAGGATCCATTTGGTATCCAGCAAATATCTCATCAAATGAATCAATTACTCTTTTTGGGGTTTCTTCGAGACCTTCTCGGTCAGGATCTCCTTCCAAGTATTCTAGAATTACCTTCACAGCTTTCTCTGCTGATTCTCTTGTTACCATATTCATTCCTCCAGTCTTCCATGCCTAGCNTCAATCACATCCAGTTGGTCTAGCAATTTCCTGCAAGCAGTTCGAATTGCATCAGCAACAGACACAAATTTACAGTCATCTCCAACATGCTTTTTCATGTCGTCCAGTAACTGGGCAGGCATGTCAAGACTTACCTTGGGCATAGCNNAGCGTGTCAGGCATAGAATATCAAGGTATTCTTNCAGTAATACTCNNGTAATANCCNATTGGTTTTAGGACAGTGATGCTACTAAATCTTCTCTTTTGAACTGCCTTGCAGCGAACCATGCGGCTAGNCCNGCATAGATTGTACTCGAAATTATCCACACCAATACGTGCTCCGCTATCACTCGATCTAGTAGTAATTCTCTCATTGCCAAAAGAATATTCACTAATGGGACTGCNAACCACCAGGATTCTATACCATCGAGATTGATTATNTGGGTAAATAGTGCAGGGAAGATGATGAACAAAATTGCTGGGCCAAGTANTGAACCAGCTTCTTTTACACTATGAGATCGCATTGCTAATGCCAATTCNAATGCAACTACCATGACTGCAAATATTATGACTGCGCCAGTAAGTAGAAGCAAACTGACNTANGAAAGNGTTGGTACTCCAATNATGGATGCTTGTGCTAGGAATGTAATNGCAAATAGCAAGCCNCCGATTTGAAGTGCTNCGCCTACGCTTGTTATGCTAGCAACGGCTAACCATTTCCCCACTAAGAGTTCTAATCTNGAACAAGGTAAGCAAAGAAGAGCCTCAAGAGTNCCTCTCTCTCNTTCGCCAGCTGTCATATCGATAGACGGTTGTATGGCACTGGAAGCCGTCCAGATCGCAATAACCATTGGAATGAATAGAGAAAGGGCCAANCCAGCCTGCTCACCTTTGGTTGCTGCATCAGCTGTTTCTACATCACCATCCCACTTGACAGGATCAAGTGTCGAGTTTGGATCTAATCCAGCATTTACTAGAGTTCCATTAATTACGTCTTGTTCCCACTTGTCTAAGGACAATAAAATACGGTTTCTGGCTTCATTAGATGCTTCACTAGTTGAAAGATAGAGTATGGCAAACTTTGAATTTGTGCCATTTTCACTCAAACGAAACACAGCGTCAANATCTTGATTTCTTATNCGGTCTATATCATTGCCAATGTCAGATAGATTGTTAATCATATCAGGCATCTCTTCATANGTGAAAATTATGTTAGATTCGGACAACATNAAATCNAGTGTTTCATTGACATCTCCTTGCCAGANGACATCTAATTCTAGAGCATCTAACTCTGCTGCTTCAGATTGTAATAACAACGGTAAAGCGATGAATAGGGCTGGAAATATGAGTAAAGGAATAATCACTAATGCAATTAACGTACGCCAATCTCTGACGAATTCGATGATTTCTTTTTTAGCAATTGTTGAAACAAACCGCCACGAATTATTCATCCTCATTCGCCTCCTCAAGTTTAGGGGTTCGCCCAGTAAGGAAAATTCTCCACCACTTGGACAATTTACCCTCTTTACCACCATCTTCAGATCTAGGTCGTGCTTTATCTGAAGTTAGTGACACATAAGCATCTTCAAGATTAGCAGTTTGGGTGATATGTAACAATTCATCTGGAGAGCCGTCTGCTCTTATTTCACCGTTGTGAACAATTACAATTCTGTCGCATACCTGTTGTGCTTCAGCAAGGTGGTGTGTACTGTAAATTACTGTACCACCTTCATCTCTGAGTTGTCCAACAAGTGATCTCACGGTTCTTGCACTAGTTACGTCTAGACCTGCAGTTGGCTCATCCAGAAGCAGTATTTCTGGTCCATGCGCTAGGGCTCGTAACAACGCTGTTTTTTGTCGCATTCCACGACTGAAACCCTTTGTGTGTCGTGATAATGCATCTACAAGGTCTAAACTCTGAGCAAAATTGGTAACTCTTGACCAAGCAAGATTGTCATCTATACCATACATTCGAGAATGGTATCTAATGTTCTCCCAAGCAGTTAGTCTAGAATATAATCCAGTTGATTCAGGAACAACGCCTAATTTACTTCGCATTTGAGATACTGGTGAATTTTGGAACATTACGCTACCATGGCTGGGTTCCATAACTCCTGCCATTAATCTGAGAAGTGTTGTTTTGCCAGCTCCGTTACCGCCAACTAAACCAACAACTTGTCCAGGATGTATCTTCAAATCGACATGGGTCAACGCTTGGACATCGCCGAAATTTTTCGCAACTCCTGATAGCGTCAAAAGAGGTGAATCCATAAGTCATTTCCTACCTTGTTCGATTATCCTGTCCAGACCCGGATATTTAGATTCTAATTTTTCTGCCCGGTATATTTGTTGTGAGATAAGTGAGCGGATTTCAGCTTGTGATATTCCCATATCAGTGTGATTTGCGATCATATCAAGGGCGCCTTGGATAACTCCTGAATCCAAATAAGCATCATTTGAAACAAGATTTTTGTTCAAGCAGACATCGAGTCTAGAACTAATAAATTGAGCCTGTTCTCTTACTGATGGTCCATCGATGTGTGGTAGTGCTGCTAGCATATCGAGGCATGTCCTCATTCAATCACCCTTTTCGGCCAATTCAACAAGAACTCCTCCTGTACTTTTTGGATGGACAAAAGCAATTTTTGCTCCGTGTGCACCTATACGAGGTTCTGAATCGATCATTATGATTCCATTAGATGTCAACATCGATATCATTTCATCAATATCTTCAACTCTGAAGCAGATTTGCTGAACACCAGGTCCTCTTTTTGCCAGGAATTTTCCTACAGGGGTATCATCCCCTGTAGGCTCTAGGAGTTCTATCATTGGCTTTCTGGTATCACCATCTGAAGTAGCAAAAAATCGAGTTGTCACCCCTTGCTCAATTACAGTTTCATCCTTGCCCTGTTGTAGACCAATTAATCTCCAAAAAGGTGAGGCATCGTCTAGATTATTACAAGCAATACCGATATGGTCAAGATATATTTTCATCTAATCACCTAGAAACCACTTGGAGCAATGTAGGTTCCAAATTCTTTTTTCATTGCTCCTATAATCTCCCCTAACGTACAGTCATTCTTCAATGCGTCAATTACAAGAGGGAATAAATTGTCCTCGCCCTTAGCTGCGTCGTATATTGCATCTAAGCATTTGTCAACAGTTCCTTGATCACGGTTTGCTCTAAGAACTGCAAGTTTTTCTTTCTGCTTAATTCCAAGATTAGGATCTGGTTTTAGTACAGGGGGCATTTCTCCTTGATCTAGAATCCCGTGATTAACACCTACTATCTTTCTTTCATCCGACTCTACTTTTTGCATGTGGTCCCATGCAGATTCGTGGATTTCTTTTTGCTGGAACCCTGCTTCAACCGCTTTTAGGGCACCACCCATATTTTCGATTTCTTCTATTTTCTTCAATGACAGATTGTAAATTTCATCTGTTAGCATTTCCACTAAGTAGGATCCGCCAAGCGGATCAACAATATTAGCAACGCCACTCTCCTCTGCAATTATTTGTTGAGTACGTAATGCAACAGTCGCACTTTCTTCAGTAGGTAGACCAAGTGCCTCATCATACGAATTAGTGTGTAGGCTTTGTGTACCACCACAAACAGCAGCAAGAGCTTGGATTGTAACTCTGGCTATGTTATTGAGCGGCTGTTGGGCAGTTAATGAAACTCCAGCGACTTGTGTGTGGAATCTTAACATGGCACTTTTTGGGTTCTTCGGTTGATATCTTTCTGTGATCAAATCATGCCATAATTTCCTTGCTGCTCTAAACTTACTAGCTTCTTCAAAAAAATCGTTGTGACAATTGAAGAAAAACGAAAGTCGAGGACCGAAAGTGTCGATATCAAGTCCAGTTTCTAAGGCTTCTTTGACATACTCAAGTGCATTAGAAAGCGTGAATGCGACTTCTTGTACAGCTGTAGATCCAGCTTCTCTGATGTGATACCCTGATATCGATATTGTATTCCATAGCGGCACCTCTTCAGCGCAAAACTCGAAGATATCCGTTATGAGTCGCATCGATTCTTTTGGTGGAAATATATGTGTACCTCTTGCAATATACTCCTTCAGAATGTCGTTTTGTATTGTTCCTCTAATTTTATCTCGAGAAACTCCATTTTCTTCAGCTACAACAATGTACATTGCTAAAAGGACCATAGCTGGTGCATTGATCGTCATCGAAGTTGATACCTTGTCAAGGGGGATTCCCGACATTAATTCTCGCATATCGTCTAAGCATGTCACCGAAACACCGACTTTTCCAACCTCGCCTTCACTCATATCGTCATCAGCATCGAGTCCTAACTGGGTAGGTAGGTCAAATGCTACGGATAGTCCTTTTTGGCCACGCTCTAGCAATAATTTGAATCTCTCATTTGTCTCTTCGGCTGAACTAAATCCAGCATATTGCCTCATTGTCCACAGACGTTGTCTGTACATTCCACTGTGTATACCTCTGGTGTATGGTGGTTTTCCAGATTCATCAGGCCCTGCAATCTTTGGAACATCGATTCCACCAAGAGTCTGCCAGTCTCGTCTGCGCTGGCCGTCCATTAAACAAACCACCTCAGTGCTGAACTCCACCGGGTCCATGTGCATGACCGTGTGAAATTTCGGACTCAGTAGCCTCTCTAACTTCGATAACCTCTACATTGAAAGTAAGGGATTTTCCAGCAAGAGCATGATTAAAATCTGCTTTTATTAGATCACCATCGATCCCTGCCACCTTAAACGGTCCTAAATCGCTCATGAGTGTCATTCCAATTTCTGGCTCAATACCACCAAACATCTCCAAAGGCACTTCTTGCACGGCATCAGGGTTGTGTGGACCATATGCATCTTCTGGAGTTAGGGTAAATTCAACTTTGTCACCAGTTTTTGCTCCCATTAATTCTCTCTCAAAACCTGGAATCATCTGCTTGTGACCTACAAGAAAAGCAAGCGGTTCCCTCTCCAAACTGGAGTCAAAAACTTCACCTGAATCTGGTAGTGTTCCTGTGTAATGTACTCTTGCAACTGTGTTATTTTTTATTTCAACCATTTTATCATCTCTTAGTTGTATATCGCTTTACCATGTTTCTGAATTCATTTGCTATTTCTTCAGTGATAATCAATTCAGCTTCTTTTTGATTAATGAAATCTAGGGCATCTGTGACTCCACTTCTTTCACCCTTAGCCCATATTTGTCCGAGAATGTTAGACCTGTGCTCCTCTTTTACTGCGTCATCCTCAAGTAACTCACGTGCTGCATACTTGTATTCGAGATATTTCCTTCTGTCAAGTTTCTTGACTTGGTTCTGACGTCCACCGCCTCGCCTATCTTGAGAACGGCGTTTCTTTTGCTTCCTGTCAGTTTTTTTAACCTCTGTTTTTATCGTTTTGAAAACGTTGGAAGATACTACTGCCTTTTGTCGCTTTGTCATCTCAACCTCAATATTTACAGATGGATGTTCGAGATCGCCAATTTCTTCCACTATCTCTTGTTTTACACTAACTTCAGCCTTTAATTCTGGTTCTACAGGGTCTGTAACCTTTGCATCTTTGGCCTCTTTAGCAAACTGTGCTGTTGCAGCCGATTTAGCTCTAAGCGTCGCTAACCTGTCCTCTCTACTTGCTGGCTTCTTAATCGAAGTTTTCGGAGCAGGTTTGGGCTGTGGTGATGGTGTATGTCTAGGTTTAGCAACTTTGCTTTCTCGCTTTTCAACAACTTCCTTATCTTCGACTTGTCGTTGTCTCCGGAGAGCCTCCATAGCGGCTTTCTGTTTCGCAGCAAGATCGTTAACTTCCTTTTTTGGTTCTGGAACACGTGGTTTAGGTTGAACCTTCTGCGATCTTTCTTTTCTATCACGGGCCTTTTGACTCGCATTTGGTGCAAATGGATTGAATGGTTCATCCTTGCGCCGTCGCCCGTTCATAATATTCCGGCTTGTCGGACTCTCATAACCCTTGGCATATCACTAAGGCCAAGATATTGGGGTAGAGTCTGTTCTCATTTCTTGATCAACTCCCGATTGTACAAGAGTTGTTTGTCGTCCATGTCTTGTCTCAAGCCATCCCAATCTAGCAATCATAGTGCCATTATCAATACAGTACATCCTTGGTGGACAATGACTACTAGCGTCTCTCTCAGCACACATTATAGTCGACATATCCCGAAGTCTTTGATTGCAAGCTACGCCGCCACCGAGTAATATTTCGGATTTTCCAGTGTGGGCTAATGCTCGTTCTGCCACTTCTATACATGCAGCAAAGGCATGCTCTTGCAAACTCCAACATACAGCTTCGAATGGGTGTCCCTCAGCAACCAGCCTATTTGCAGCGCTCATTAACCCCGAGAAAGTCAAATCCATCCCATGAACTGCATACGGCAACTCTAGTCCCTTGAGTGAAGGGTTAGGATTTGTGGCAAGCCATTCCAGTGCTTTCTGTTCGATAACCGGTCCGCCTGGAAACGGAATGCCATGTTTTCTTGCGAATTTGTCTAACATATTGCCAATCCCAATGTCTAATGTTTCTCCAAGCACCCGATATCTTCCCTCAAGTCTTGCAATAACTTGCGTGTTTCCACCACTAACGTAAAGCAAGATAGGGTCATCACAGCCACATTGTTCCCTTCCTATTTCGATGTGAGCAACGCAGTGGTTTACACCGATTAGAGGGATATCCAGTTGGGTTGAAATCGTTCTAGCCGCAGCAGCTCCAATTCGAAGGCATGCCCCCATTCCAGGACCTTGCGAATAAGCTATTGTGCCAATATCTTGTGGAGTAATATCATTTTTTTCAAGAACCCTCTGGAACAAATCTGTAGACAACTCCACATGGTGGTCTGCGGCCTCCCTTGGATGTATTCCTCCTTTATCTGGACGTATAGTATCAGATTCGGATGGTCTAGGGACTCCGTCCCCATCTACAAGACCAAAAGAGAACGTATGTGCTGTAGACTCTATGCCTAGTACCCAGTCTCCTGCCATGTACAACCCTGTAGGATATACTATCTAACGGTTTTACTTTGGCCCAATCAATGAAGAGGCTACTAGTCAATCTCGGGCCGCTGGTACATCTATCTGGAAATGGACCTATTGCTGGAGATTTAACTGATGAAACAAGTCACGTATTACCTGCTGGTATGGCTATTCTAGTAAATGAGCATGTGATTGAGAGAATTGGCCATGAGGGAGATCTTATTGAAGAATATCAAGGCATTGAAACCATTGATTTGGAAGGTAAGGCTGTGATTCCTGGTTTAGTTGATGCCCACACACATTTGCTTTGGGCTGGGGATAGAAGCAGGGAAATTTCATGGAAACTCCAAGGAATGAGTTACCGGCAAATCGCTGACAAAGGAGGCGGTATCGCTTATACTGTAGAACAAACACGAAACTTACCCGGTTCTGAATTAGCTAAAATCGGGATAAAAAGAATGGAAGAGGCTTTGAGAAATGGGACTACTCATTTAGAAGCTAAATCAGGATATGGATTAAGTACAGAATCTGAATTGAAGCTCCTAGAAATAGCAGAGAGTATCAGTGCGGTAGACAATTTACCCTCACTAGATCTAACTTGGATGGGTGCTCATGCAGCACCTCCTGGAGAAAAAATCGAGTCCTATTATGAAAGTGTTATTTCAGACCAATTACCTAATGTCATTGAGCAAGGAATAGCTCGAAGTGTTGACGTTTTCTGCGAGCCCGGTTGGTTTAGCATTGAACAATCTGAAGAATTGCTAAAAGAATCAAAAAAGAATGGTTTGGATTTACGTATACACATCGATGAATTCGAGGATGGTGGTGGAGGAGATTTGGCTGCAGAATTAAAAGTGCAGACTGCAGATCATGCACACCACACAAAATTAGACACCAGGATAAATATGGCAAATGCAAATGTAATGACTGGATTTTTACCTGGAACACCTTATTCGATGGGCGAACCTTATCCAGATTTTCATGAATGCATTGCAAATAATGTCCAATGGTCTATCGCTACCGACTTCAATCCGAATTGTAGAACTCTATCATTACCCTTTATCGCTTCAATATTAGTTCAACGTAATGAAATTACACCAATCACTGCTCTAGCAGCCTGTACTAGGAATTCAGCACAGACAACTCCACACCCATCAGGATTGGCACACGGTCAAATCTGCGAAGGCGGAATTGCAAACCTGAATATTATTGATGGCCCGTACTGGGAAGCTTGGTGTGTCCAACCAGGACATTCTCCATTTTCAGCGACGATGCTAGAGGGTAAGATGATTTACCATTAATTATTGTTTGAGAAGTGTATATTATGAAATCAACAAATCATTATTGGATGGAAACTGTGGTATGTTCAGCACGAAAGGGTGTGGACGCTCGCCTTCACAGAATGCTTGAGGCTCGCCAAGAAATGCGTAGACGAACTGAGGGATGTATTCGTGCCTGGGTTTCGAGATCAATGGATGGACAACCTATGTTTTTGCTTCAAGCGATATATGACTCAGAAGATTCTTGGCATAAAGCAGCAATAAGAGTCAGGGATGAGCTGGATTCGCGAGATGGAGGCATTGAAGGTTTACTTGGTGGACCTCCACTGGTTGGAATCTTTGCTTTAGATCCAAATAACCTCGATTTAGAGGGGCACTAAACGTCGCATAACGTACATTATGCGACAATAAGATTCGAGTGAATATCGTTATAGGCCCGCAGTAATGCGTTTTACATGTTGAAAACTCAAGAAAAGCAATTTTTACGTTTACAATGGGGGGGTAAAAGGGGTATTTTTGGTAAAAATGGAGTTTTAATCGAAACAGAGGGTTCATTACTATGTTTTTACACCCAAGCTTGTTTCTCATGTCACAGATAAGTGGTTTCTGTTTAAAGTGCAAGACCTACGGTCCAATTAAGGATGGTAAGAT
This sequence comes from Methanobacteriota archaeon, assembly GCA_002694245.1. Lineage (GTDB taxonomy): Archaea > Thermoplasmatota > Poseidoniia > Poseidoniales > Poseidoniaceae > MGIIa-K1. The sequence continues at coordinate 96,293 of NZLM01000037.1, read as the reverse complement.
GATTAAAATGAATAATGGGAGAACTAGAGTAGGTGGATTTTGTTCTCAACCAGGATGTACTGGAAAAATTTCCAAAATTGTATCTTGAATTTTCACCGATTCGGATATATACGCCATCGAATTGGGAGAAATGCGAGGGCTCGTGGTCTAGGGGTTATGACGTTGCCTTGACATGGCAAAGATCGCCAGTTCAATTCTGGCCGAGCCCACCTTGCTTTTATGATTTCACTAGATTTATTAGTGGATAAGCGTTTAGTGTTAAATCAGTTAGATTCTATTTCCTCTGAATCAGGTACGATAATTTCCTNTTTTTGAACCTTAATTTCNTCGTCACTTCCATCGAATGTGAAATCAGTCGAACCACCGCTCCATGACTTCACACTTGTTTCATCTCCTTCAAACTCTTCATCAGTTATNGAAGCTAGTGGATTAATTGAATAATCAGATGGGTCGAAACTTCGTTCTGCAACNCTTTCTTCNGGAGCTGGTGGNTCCCTATCTTCGAGATGGATACCNGAATGAAACGTACCGCATTCNGGGCATCNTGCAGTACCTTTTTGCGAAATTGATCCACAAACNGGGCAGCTTTCTTTACCGACAAGAATGTCTAACTTGTCAGCCATTAATCATCACTCATCATCTTCGAGGAACATATCGTCTTGNTCGCCTGTAACTTCTTCACCGTCATCGGTTTCTATCGTNACCGTTCCNTCATCGTCATCAAATTCGATGATTTCGCCAAAGAATTCCTCTCCATCAATATCTAATCCTATGTANTCTCCAACATCGATGTCATCGTCATCGTAGTCGTCGTCGTCATCATCGTCATCTTCTTCATCATCTTCGTAATCTGACTCGTCATCGTCATCAGAATCTNCTGCATCATCATCCTCTTCAGATGGTTCATCTTCCTCTTCANCCTGATCCGAGTCATNATCAGAATCATCATCAGATTCATCATCATCATCTGAGTNATCATCATNTGATGTGCCAGACTTTTTCTTGACTTTCGCTCTTAGTTTTGGTGCATAAATTAGATGCAAAAATGCTATGAGAATCAAACCAACAACACCCAGTCCAATCATGACATATCCGTCGGTGTAGAAGCCTNCAGGCATACTGGTNGCCCCATCTTTNCCACTAAATGGNGTAAGNGAATTTGCACANTTATTCTCATCCAGATTTGGGTCACATGGATANGTTTCNCCAACGGTAACTTGGCCGCGACATGGATCTGGNTTTTCCTCCANACCTTCATANTCACAAATATCCCAGAAACCACTTGAGACTACATCTCCATATTCGTTGGTTGATTCTGTAAATTCTATGGTTCCACCGGTTCCATCAACGAGTAATCCCATACCATTTACTACCCATGCGCCAATAAAGCAAGCCATCAAGAAGTATCCAATTGGATAGAATATGTCGTTTGCTTTTTTGCCCATTAGGAATTTTTGTAAACCTGTAGGGAATTTCTTTACCTTCGGCATGTTTCCAGCTTGGATTCCTATCCNTAATTTTTCAAGTGCAGCAAGCAATTCTTGGGGATCGATTCTTCGATCTCCATCCTCATCCAGATGATTCATAATAGCAGTAACATGCTTGGGAGACATAGAATCTCCTGCAATATTTTTGATACCCTTTTGTAATTCGGGAGCATCGATTAAATTGTCGCCGCTGCGATCAATTTCTGCGAATGCCTCAGCAGCTGTCAGGCCTGATTCAGCAATAGCAAATGCCAATTTTTCAAAGGCCATCTTTACCAGTACTTCCTGGTCCTCTTCATCTTCATCGTCATCTTCGTCATCGATTGCTGATGCATCATCAACTTCAGCAGATTCGTCGTCTTCATCTTCAATGTCTGCTATCTCACTATCAGATTCATCCTCAGTTGNTTCNTCGGTTTCANCGTCCACTAAGTCGTCGATTAAAGAATCAATTTCTTCTTCTATTTCTTCANTATCGNNNGAAGATGCATCATCTTCATCAATTCCATCTTCTTGANTCTCATCCTCAACAAGTTCTTGTTCCTCAGTTACTTCGATNACAGATAGATCCTCTTCTTCTNNATCAATAGGTGAATCTGTTGGCATATCGGCGTCATCAATATCCTCGACTACAGCATCTTCTGTTGANAAAGTCTCATCTATACTTTGTTCGCCATCCATTTCGNTATNCGATTCTGNCTCNTCTTCAACTACTGATTCTAATGCTTCTTTGACATCTTCATGCGATTCTTCNACATCGGTTGTAATTGTTTCATCCGTTTGTAATTCGGATTCTATTGCGAAATCATCCTCGGAAGTATCCATCACTTCAGTATCCTCTGAAACAAATGAGACACCACAATTGATACATGANAATGCGTCAATTGACTGCAATTGTCCGCAAGCACCACACTCTCCCAGTTGGTCGTCGGAAACGCCAGTAAACGTGACGCCACAATTTGGACATGAATNACTATTTAGTGGGATAATAGACTTACATGCACCACATTCCGCCATCGGAATATCTTGATTCTCATCTTCTGACACAGTTGCCACCAATTATTCCGAATTCATCAAGCAATATAATGATTCATGGACTTAAACCACCACGGACACCTAACCGGGGGGTTTGAGGAGAGTGTCTGTGGAAGATTTAGNTGTAGGGAAGTTATACTCCTTGAGATACGAATCGCAAGACAAATTTTTAGCAATTGTCGACAAATTTTCTCAAGATAGNGATAAACATGCAATGCTTGTTTCTCGCTCACCACAGCGAAGGTTGTTAGAGCATATTGATCTCGANAAAGTTGAATCATACTGGATGACTACATACGATGTTTTGGGAGCAATTCAACCGTCATTAGAAGCATTAGAAGACCTAATCACTAGTAGAGTCTCAAATCATGAAGGTGTTATATTCATCGANGGTGTCGAAAGACTTGTAGCATTGAATGGTTTTAGTGAATTAATGACTATGGTTATGAAAATCAAAGACATTTTACANAGAAGACAATGGATAGTTNTATTCACTATCAANGAGGAAGTTTTCGATGAAATTCAACTTGCTAAGTGGCATAAAGAAGTANATCCTTGGACGATTGTAGAAAAGCAGGCATTAACCAACATTGACATAGACANCACAGANNTTCTAGCGGNAGAATCNGATAATTCANNAATACAGGAANATGANTTGGCTGGAAATAAATTGTCNTTTTTGACNAAGATACCAAAAGACGGTTATACAAAAGATATTCTTAGAAAACGAATATTGCAGTGGAGAAGAATGGGACTTGATGTGTCGGCAGCAGAACCNGCTCTGTANAGCACATCTGATGATGATGGNTACCTGATTTACAAAAGAGTAGAGNAAAATGTAAGAAGAGCCGTNGAGTTGGACAACCGACTAGATCTCCTNGAACAAAGAGGAATTAAATCAGANGTCACNAAAATGCGATTTAGAATCCGTCAATTAACTGGCTTCGATGCAGTCGAAAAANGAATTGATGAGCTCATCTAGGTAANCGACCNCATTCTGCTTCAATTCTCGCAAGCCAACCGCCGTCGACTAAGTTGTGTGAGATTTGTTCTATTTCTTTGCTCGTTGATCGATCCACTGTGAGTGGTGGTGATATTTTCCTAACCAGATTATACAGTGTTTTAACGTGATATGATGGNTCTGCATTTCTATATTCAAGAGCCTCACATGCAATCAATAGTTCGCAAGCCAAAATGTGGGCGAATTGTTCACATGATTTGAGTAAGTTCCANCAAGCTGTAGCACCCATTGAAACATGATCTTCTTGTCCACCTGAGGTNGGGGTNGAAAATGCAGATCTCGGATTTGCACCTGCATGTAATTCTGATAATGCAGCTGCTGCGACGTAATGAACAATCATCATTCCNGACTCTAGTCCCGAATTCTTGGCTAAAAATGCNGGTAAATCACTTCTTGAAGGATCTACAATTTGATCAATTCTACGCTCAGATATATGTCCTAGTTCAAATAGAGCGTGAGACATATTATCAGCAGTCAAGGCTAATATTTCACCGTGGAAATTGCCTTGAGATATTACCTCNTGACTCCCAGGATTTGAAGGTTCAGGGAATATAAGCGGATTATCAGTTGCACTATTGATTTCAATATCTAGGGTATCGGATAGATTTCGATACCTCTCTAAAACAGCACCGTGAACTTGCGGGATGCATCTGAATGAGTAAGCGTCTTGCACCTTGTCNCAATCTAAATGATGTTCAAGAATNTGAGAATTTTTCATTATGTAACTTATTCTCTCAGCCACCAAAGATTGGCCATGATGAGGTCTAACTTTGTGTACTCTGGGNTCCATAGGTTGGATTGAACACTCTTTTGCTTCTAGTGAAACACATGCTATAAGGTCGGCCATTGGAATTAAATTCGCTAGAACATTATCAGCCCTAACTAGTAGTGAGCACATTTGACTAGTACCGTTGATCAAAGATAAACCATCNTTAGCACCAAGNTCTACACCAATCATACCTTTCTCTCGCAATACTTCTGAGGTTGGTGTTGCCACTCCATTGTGCCATACCTCCCCTTCACCAATAAGCGCGAGTGCCATGTGGGACAAAGGTGCAAGGTCACCAGATGCACCTAGAGACCCTAGTCTTGGGACTACAGGGATTATATCGGCATTCAGATAATCGACTATTTGTTGAACAACTTTTTTTTGTATTCCTGAATGACCCTTTACTAAAGAATTGATTCTGACACACATCATTGCTCGAGTATCTTCGAGGCTCATTCTTTCGCCAATTCCACAAGCATGGGAACGGATCAGATTGTTCTGGAGTGCGTTGAGCTCATCCGTAGATATTGATTCACTTACCAGAGCGCCAAAGCCTGTGTTTATGCCGTATACAATATCGCCAGTGTTCAAAATCCTATTTACAACATTTCTAGCAAGTTCCACTTTGCCCCATGCATCAATAGCAACCTCTACTTTAGCCCCGTTGGCGACTAAAGAAATTTCAGTGGAAGACAGTGTGTTGCCATCCAACTTAATTGTGGTCATTGATAGGCCCACCATATATAGAGTCAATTAATTCATCGTCTGCTGTATTTGGTAAGGTTACTTGTAATCTTGGATTGTTTTCCATAGCCCTCTTGATTGCATATATTGCACCATCATTCCTAGCCCAGGCGCGTCTGGAGATACCGTTATTCACATCCCAATCTAGCATTGATAGCAATTTCTCTTCACTTTCTTTTGTACCGTCGATCAGCATACCAAAGCCACCATTGACAACTTCTCCCCAGCCGACACCTCCTCCATTGTGTAAGCTAACCCACGTTGCTCCTCTGAATGAATCACCAACGAAATTTTGGACAGCCATATCAGCTGTAAACATAGAACCATCTCTGATGTTTGATGTCTCCCTGTAAGGAGAATCAGTGCCTGCTACGTCATGATGGTCTCTACCGAGAATCACTGGTCCACTAAGCTCTCCATTAGAAATAGCATCATTGAAGGCTTTTGCAATCGATTTTCTTCCATCAGCATCAGCGTATAGTATCCTTGCTTTACTACCAACCACCATCTTGTTCATTCCTGCCTGCTCTATCCAGCGAATGTTGTCAAGCATTTGTTGTTTGATTTCAGGAGGTGAATTATTTGCCATTTCTTTCAATACATTAGCAGCAATTTCGTCTGTTATGGCTAAATCTTCGCTTTTTCCTGAGGCGCATACCCATCTAAATGGTCCAAACCCATAATCAAAGCACATTGGCCCCATTATATCTTCAACGTAGCTAGGATACTTGAATCCATTACCAGATGTGTGCATTACATCTGCTCCTGCTCGGGAAGACTCGAGTAGGAACGCATTACCATAGTCCCAAAAGTATGTCCCGTTTGCTACGAGGGAGTTTACTGCTGCTGCATGCCTCCTAAGCGTGTTTTGAACTTCGACTTTGAATTGTTTCGGGTCATTTGCAAGCATTGCTTTACCTTCATCAAATGACATTGTTACTGGATAATATCCACCTTGCCATGGGTTGTGTAAACTTGTCTGATCGGATAGTAAATCAATTTTCACATTTCTCTCAACCATACGTTCTAACAGTTCGACAACATTACCAATATGCCCTATTGATATCGCTTCTTTGTTTTCTTGTGCTTCTAACATTTTATCGATTGCATCATCGGTTGAGGAAGCAATTACAGACAGCCATCCTTGCTCATGCCGTTTGTGTGCTGCGTGTGGATTAATCTCACTGACAATACACGCTGCACCTGCAATTACCCCTGCTTTAGCCTGTGCACCGCTCATACCACCAAGTCCTGATGTGACAAATGTTATGCCTTCTAATGAGTCGGTCGCACCACAGTGCATTCTTGCTGCATTTAGTACAGTAATTGTTGTACCATGGACGATTCCTTGCGGACCGATGTACATATACGATCCTGCAGTCATTTGGCCATACTGGCTTACGCCAATTGCATTCATTTTTTCATAGTCTTCCTGCTTGGAATAATTTGGAATTACCATACCATTTGTCACTACAACTCTAGGTGCGTCCACAGATGAAGGAAACAATCCCATTGGATGGCCTGAATACATCACTAGTGTTTGATCATCTTCCATTTCAGACAAATATTTCATCACCAATCTGTACTGTGCCCAGTTCTGGAAGACAGAGCCATTACCCCCGTAAGTGATTAATTCATGAGGAAATTGTGCAACTTCTTTGTCGAGATTATTTTGTATCATTAACATAATAGCCGCAGCTTGTTTTGATTTAGTTGGGTAAGCGTCGATAGGGTATGCTTTCATTTCATATTCCGTGGGGCGATAACGCATCATCCATATTCTACCATATGTTTCTAATTCGTTAGCGAATTCTAATGCCAGTTCTTTATGGTGTCTTTCATCAAAATATCTTAGTGCGTTTTTTAGCGCTAACTTTTTTTCTTCCTTAGAGAGTACCTGACGCCTATTTGGAGCATGGTCTACATTGTTGTCTATTCCCGGGTGAGGCGGTAATTCTTCGGGAATTCCCTCTGCAATAAATTTCTGCATGCGGAGGATGTTATCTGACATGATACAACCGAGAATAATTTGCTATATTGATTATTGTAAAGAATCGCTAGGGCTATGAGGTGCAACCAATTCCGGTGAATTATGGAGGATGACATATACGAGGCTGAAGTTGCAACTCCAAACAGAGATGCAAACTTGCTGAACGGTCTGGCAGCGATGACTATTGCATTTTCCATCGGTTTCTTGATGATGTCTGTTCTGTTCAATGACTCGGTCACAACTCTTGCAAAAGGCGTAGAGGATGATGTCGGTGTGCGTGTTGAGATATGGGAGCGAGGTAGTCTAGATTACATTACAGACGATACAAATGGATATGTTCTAGAATTTGGGGAATACAGTACTCTCGAAACTGAAAATGAATGGAATTCCACTCATGTATTTGTGGAGTATGAGTTACCACTGGAAGAGGGAGGAGCTGCACCTAATGGTGTAATTTCTCTTGCATACTGGCGCCCTAATGTTCCTGATGGAGTAACAGTACCTGTAATTGCTGAGTTTGGCCCTTATTTCCAAGAACCAAGTGTTCAGACACCAACAATCGAAGTTCCTGGTAGTTGGTTAGGTGAAATGATAATCGATCAACTACTCCCCCATGGATATGCATTTGCACAAGTCTCCGTCACGGGCACAGGCAGGTCAAACCACTGTATGGACCTGATGGGAACTGCTGAGCAACTAGGTAATGATGCTGCAGTGAGTTGGCTAGGAAGCCAAGAATGGTCTAATGGTAATGTCGCCATGATAGGTAAATCATACGATGGTTCTACGCCTTGGCAAGCGGCTATGTTTGGAAATGAGCACTTGAAGACTATTGTTCCAATATCTGGATTAATTGGCGTGAAGGAGTTAATGTGGAAAAATGGTTCCTCAGAAGCTAGGGCTCCTATCATGCATAACGGCGTTTATGGTTCGTACGGTTTCGATGGAGACGAGGAAGATTACGGAAATATGTGCCCAGATTATGTGATTGGGCCAGGAACAGGGGTGTCTGCATACTTACTGGGATCAGAGCAATTCGGCGATTACTGGGCAGAGAGATATTTCCTTGATAGAGTACTAGATAACTACGGTGGCTCTGTATATCTAATTCAAGGAATGCATGATTGGAATGTCGATCCACACATGGCAGTTCCAACTATCAACACTTTGATAGACCATGGGATTGAGGCTAAAGGCCTGTTTGGGCAATGGGACCATGACTATCCTGACAGACCAATACAACTTGATGAAAGGTCCGCACTTGGTGGGCGCGGTGGAGAAGCATTCCCAGAAATGGTAAGGTTTGACTGGATGCAAGATTTGTTAGAATGGTTTGATTGGTATCTAAAAGGAATCGGAAAACAACCACGCCTAGTGATTGAGATACAATCAAATCAAGGATCCTGGAGAATTGAAGACAGGTATCCTGCTGCAGACACCACAGAAGTTTTGATGACTCTTGGTGGAGATTTACAGAGAATTTCAGGAGGTGCAAATGTATTACCAGATGCGTCAACAGGACCAGTTTATGAAAGCGAACCACTAGAGTCTCGTATGCATTTGCAGGGAATGCCAAGATTACACGTTCAGGTGTCCACTACAACAGTTGGTGGTCAATTGTATGCCCTGCTGGAGGATTGCGATGGTGCTAATTGTATTCATGTAGGACATGCAATAATGGATCTACGTTATCATGAGGGAGGAGATGATTTATCCTCAACATGGGCTCCAATCGTCGGTACTATTACTGCTAGAATGGAGTTCTTTGCTTTAGATGCAGAAATTGAAGCTGGACATACAATTAGACTTACACTGTTGTCAACAGGAGAAGACTACTTACCAGCCTCAACCTCATCTATCGTAACCATACAAGAAGGCGAGGGTAGTACATTACAATTAGACACCTTCGACCCTAATACAAAACTATACTGGAATCCACCAGTTTGTACTCACGAAGTCTGCGTAGACTGATGATCTGGTCGCCATAGTGTGAAAACGATACCACAGGTTATCATTATCATTGAAAATGAGATGAAACCTGTTTTGAGGCTTAGATTGTGGAACTCTACTAGATATCCAGCAATGGTGGTTGATAACGCTGCAGATGTGCCGAGTATTAGCATGTCCATAGAAAACACTCTACCTCTTACTTCATCTTCAACCCAAGACTGCGTTAATACGGTTGAAAGTACCCAGTTTCCACCACTTGCAGAGTGTGAGATGATAATCAATCCAACAGTCAGTGGTAGATAGTAATCAAGTGTAATACCTACCAGGAGATAGAAAACACCGCTAATTGATACAAGAATACCAACCAGTGAGGGCCATTTTGACTTGTCTTTGAATACAGCTCTTGCAACAAGAGGACCAATTCCTGTACCGATACCTCGGGCAAAGAAGAACAATCCAAACCCAAAGGCGGCACCATAACCCGTTATGTCTGCACCAGCGAGAACTAGGAATACTCCTGCTAAACCCGCCCCTGCTAAGTTCCATGATGACTTAGCAAACACAATCCTAAGCAATTTCTTGTCTGTATATATCCGATTCCAGCCAATCTCTATGTTAGAAATAGCGGTTTTCAACAAAGGTCCCTTCATACTTTCATCTATCTTTTGTTCGATAACTAATGGAATGAGAATGATTGAAGAAAGCAAAAATGTCATTGAATCTATGATGAATGCTGCATCTGTCCCATATTCACTTACAACAACACCACCAAGCATAGCGCCGGTGCACAGCGCAGTAGACCACGAAGCACTTCCTATGGCATTCGCTGTAATCAAATCCTCTTCTTCCACAATATTAGGGACTGCTGCTCTCTCAGCAGTTACGTATACTCCGTGCAGTAGCATCATTATGCCTGAAACAGTGATAAGCCACCACATATCTTCAGGACCGTCGACAAGGATGAATGATAGTGCTAATCCAATTTGAGCAATGTTNGACCAGAACATCAAACCTTTACGATTTAATCTGTCTGCTANAAGGCCATTAATTGGTTGGGATAGTCCGAATAGCAACATTCTGACAGCAAAGAGAACACCTAGTAAAAACTCAGAGCCTGAATATTCTAAAATGAGGAAAAAAAGTGCAATCGTATTGAACCACTCGCCAAGTAGNGATATAACTGTGGCCGCCCANAATCTTCTATATTTGGGATTGCTAGAGAAGAATTCAATNTACCCTTTAGTCAATTTTATTCCTCCTCGAGTACACCTTGGCCAGGCTCGAGGAGACTACAAACAATCCACTTAGAAGTGGGCGTGTTTGACTTAGCAGCGGTAGAATCTAGTGGAACCAGTACGTTAGCTTCTGGGAAATATGTAGCAATGTTTCCACGTGGAATATCATATGCAACAACATGCCATCCATCACTACGTCTGTCAACACCGTTGTGATGTGACACTATATCCACGATGTGACGGGACTTCCATCCTCTTTCTATCATGTCTGTAGCATTCATCAGTACGACTCTCCTATTACCGTGGACGCCTCTATACCTATCGTTTAAANCATAAATTGTTGTATTATATTGGTCATGAGATCTAATTGTNATCATAACAAATTTGCCTTCAGGTATTGNCAGATCGGGTAAAGGGTGNGATAACAGATTAGCTTTACCAGTAGCAGTGCTGAATGTTCTGCTATCTCTTGGAGGATTGGGTAACAGGAAGCCGTTTTCTTTACGCACACGATTGTTNTAATCTTCAAAGCCAAACAAAGCACGACTCATTANNTCACGAATGTTATCNTAATTATTTGCNAATTNTAACCAATTTCTCTCATTGGGAAGTACGGCGTTACACAAGTGCGAAATTATCCATGGTTCGCTGCGCAAGTAAGGGCTAACAGGTTGCACGCTACCCTCAGACATGTGAACGATTCCCATAGAATTCTCTACTGTAACAAATTGTTTTCCAGATTCTTGTAAATCAACCTCGGTTCTACCGAGGCAGGGNAGGATTAGTGCTGTCTTTCCGGTAACAAGGTGAGACCTGTTGAGCTTGGTTGAAACTTGCACAGTAAGTTTGACNTTCNTCAGACCTTTTGCAGTAATTTCAGTATCCGGTGTGGCTGAAAGAAAGTTTCCTCCAAGGCAGAAAAATAAGTTTACATCGCCATTATTCATCTTGTNAATGGCTTGTACGACATCTNCTCCGTGCTCACGCGGACTGCTTATCCCACACGCTTCATCCAATCTAGAGAGGAAACTNTCTGTTGGTCTTTCCCATATGCCAACGGTCCTGTCTCCTTGGACGTTTGAATGTCCTCTTACAGGACACAGTCCNGCACCTTTCTTTCCAATATGNCCGCCAATTAGCATCAGATTTGCAACTTCTTGTATAACTGCAACACCATTTCTGTGCTGAGTTAATCCCATAGCCCAGCAAGCGATAGTAGCCTTCGAATTGATTACATATTTTGCAGCCTTCTTNATTTCANTAATACTAAGACCTGAATCCGCAGTTATTCTATCCCAAGATGTAGAATCTACCTGCTCTATCAATTCTTCAAAACCATTTGTGCTATTTTTGATAAAATCATGATCGAGTTTCCCAGATTCTAATTGTAGTTTGATTAGGCCNTGAATTAGTGCTGCATCNCCTCCAACGTTCACCTGNAGGTGAATGTCTGCTAGCGATTCACTTCCTAATGAGAGCGACATGTAATCCTGAGGATGTTTAAACCTAGTTAGTCCCGTCTCTGGCAGAGGGTTGACATGGATGATTCTTGCTCCACTGCGCTTTGCATCACGCAAAGCAGTNAGCATTCTAGGATGATTAGTTCCTGGATTCTGTCCNATAACTANGATTAATTCTGCATGATTAAAATCCTCCAAAGTCACAGTACCCTTACCAATTCCNATTGATTCACTCAATGCTCTACCACTGGATTCATGACACATGTTTGAACAATCTGGCATGTTATTGGTGCCCAGTGTTCGGGCAAATAATTGATACAAGAATGCGGCTTCATTTGAAGTTCGTCCTGATGTATAGAACACTGATTTATCGGGGTTGTTGCTATCATTGATGTTTNTAGAAATCAATCTAAAGGATTCTTCCCAAGATATGGGCTCATAATTNTTAGAACCTTCTCGTAAGATCANTGGCTCGCTTATTCGACCTTGTTTGTTGAGCCAGTAATCGCTTTTTTGGGACAATTTCTGAACAGAGTGTTTCGCAAAGAATTCNGGATTGACATTAGCCTTCATACCTTCATCTGCCACAGCCTTGGCTCCATTCTCACAAAACTCGAAGGTTGAGGAGTGCTTTGGGTCTGGCCATGCGCAACCTGGACAATCAAATCCTCCTGATTGATTCACTGTAGTCAAAGTCTTAATCGTCTTTGTTAGACCCATTTTTTTGATCCCATGCTTTAGACTATTAGTGGCTGCTGGAATACCTGCTGCAATTTTTTTGACATTCTTTAATTTAAGATAATTTTTATCAGGNGGAGTAGTTGGAAAAACACCATCCCTTCCTGACATATTTCAAAGCCCATTTGTCATGGCTTGTGAAGGATTCGGCTTAAATCACCGACAACAGCAGGTTTTTTGCTNGCAGCAAAACCAACCAAGGTCATTCCTGATGTTCTAGCTAACTCCTCTGCAGCNGAACTTATGGAGCCAATGGCGATAAGCAATTCAATGCCAGATCTAATNGATTTTGCAACCAATTCCCATCCAATACGGCTTGACACTACNACGATTTTTGGTTGAACNTCCATCAGAAGGCACGCTCCTATCGATTTGTCAAGTGCATTATGTCGACCAATATCTTCTCTNCAAACTACTAANTCACCATTTTCTGTGAAAACTGCTGCACCGTGTACGCCTCCTGTCTTTGAAAACAAAACTTGATTTTGTTGCATAGTATTCACCAATGNCAAGGTATCAGTAGTNAGTTTGANTGTGTTTTTGACATGAATGCTTGGACTCTCTATCTGCCCTGTTGAGCATGCACCACATGATGCAGTTAACAGGTCGTCTGTTGGCCTAGGTACAATTTCTCCAGAAACATGAATCATATGCCCTTGAACACATATGCTGTCGACACTGCCACGCCCCTCTGCAANTATNTGACCAATTGCTAAATCTGGNAGGTCTAGGGGAGTTCCTAAAATACGTACAATGGTTTTATNTTGATCNAGAATCGTAATAATCACTTCATCAGCTAATTCGTCAAATTCAGCCTTAGTACCGTTTNAGGAAAGACGGTGTATCGGCCTCTTTGCCATGATTGCNTGTANTAAANATCAACANATAGAACTTTCACAATATAATCAAATCTCAATATCAAAAAACTCGAATTGTAGGTCGACGAGTTCTTTTGANGATTGGGCATTTTTGTAGGCATCAAGGGGCTCTTTATTCAAGATGAAGAACTGTTCACCCCAACTAAATGCCGCTAATAATTTNCTAGAGTGTTCTTCTTCTCCNATTANATATAGAGATGCTGCTAAAGCCTCTGCCGTAGTCATTTTACCTGGCTTTCCCCAGTTAACAGGGTTTGCAGCAAGGAGTAAAGGTAGCATTCTNGGCTTTAGTTTAGTTCTAGTCATNACTTCACTGACCGCANTTTCAATATTGTTCCATGAGCAATCTAANCCGACTAGTGAACCCCCCTCNTGTAAAAGCAATGAATGATCTTCTGGGCCTAGGACCTTCCCACATAGAGGTTCTAAGATAATCCCGCGCCTTGGGAGTCGATTCATTCTACGATGTAAGTGAATATCGTTTCTTTTTGATAGCTTTACAGCTGTATTTTTTTTGGGATCATCTTGTGCTAGCCAAATTGCATGGACTGGTACAATAAAATTTCCACTCATTCTTTGCCACCCAGTAGAAAATCACCGAGTGTTAAACCTCGTGCTTGGCCACTGTTAACATGCCGATTTTCGTCTGGTTTTGCATCGACCATCAAAACTATGTCAAGTGTTCTCTCTAATTTTCTAATAACTGCATCTGTAGGCCTTTTACCAGATTCGACATTGTTTATTATGTTGATTTTCTCTGCCATTCTACGAGCAAGTTCACGCTTGTCCCAACCTTTACTTGTTCTGGCCTGTGTAACGATCCTAGCAAAATCATTAGCTAACTCCTTTTCTCCCCTAAGCATGATATCTTTGCCTTTTTTCCCTATGCCTCCGTAACCCCCAGAGGTTGCATTAGTGCCCTTGGCGGCTGCCAAGCCAGGTGCTACCTTCTTTTGTTCAAGACCAAGTTTCTCTATGCATCTAGTACATGCTTGTACTTCCGCTCTTCCCATCAAAACATTTCTTGTGCCAACTTTCATTGCACCGCACAATTCACAATCAGCCATGACACCACCGATTTTCTTGTGAGGGGCGCACATTCATCAAGGCTTCGTAATTGTTTGATCTGATATGGTCACACGGATACTTGAAGAAGTAGTGCTCCAAAGGGCATACATGGGCAGCGAGGTCGAGAGGACCAAAGGAATTCCTGTGGCAGGGGATGAGTCCGATATCAAGTCCTTGGAATCAGACTACAGAAGCCTGCAGCAAGAAGCGCAGTCACTGCTTGCTGAAAGGGTTAGGCTTGAGAATGAATTATCCAATGTAAAAAAGAAAGCCAGCAGGTTGGATGAGGAAGTTCGAATACTGAAAAGTCCACCGCTCATAGTCGGACACTTACAAGATGTACTTGATGATGAAAGAGCAATAGTTAGATCTTCAAACGGAACTGTGTTTCAAGTTTCAATAAACCAGAGAATTGATTCTAGTAAATTAAAGCCCGGGACTCGCATAGCATTGAACCAAGATACTCTGTCGATAATCGAAGTTCTTCATGACGCATGGGATCCGATGGTTTCAGGTGCAGAAATGGTAGAGAAACCGAATATTTCATACTCCAGTGTTGGCGGATTAGATGAAGAAATACTACAGGTAAGAGAAGCAGTTGAATTGCCACTGGACAAGCCTGAATTGTTCAAGAAAGTAGGAATTGATCCACCTAAAGGTGTTTTGCTAGTCGGCCCACCTGGTTGTGGCAAGACGATGCTAGCGAAAGCGGTAGCTAGCCAAACTAATGCTTCATTCATCAGGATGGTTGGGTCAGAGTTGGCGCAAAAATACATAGGTGAAGGTGGTAGAATGGTTCGTGAACTATTTTCTCTAGCGAAAGAAAAATCTCCTTCAATAATTTTCCTGGATGAAATCGACGCAATAGGCGCAAAGAGACTTGATTCAGCCACCAGTGGTGACAGAGAAGTTCAACGTACACTTATGCAATTACTCGCTGAACTAGACGGATTCGATGCCCTTAGGGATGTGAAAATAATTGCAGCAACGAACAGACCTGATATTTTGGATGATGCATTGTTGCGACCAGGCAGATTTGACCGAGTAATCGAGATACCTCTACCAGACGAATCTGGACGTAAGACAATACTATCAATCCATTTCGATAAGATGTCGACAACAAAAATAAATCTCGGGAAAATAGTTGAGAAAACTGAAGGCTTCAGTGGCGCTGAACTAAAAGCGACGACAGTCGAATCAGGGATGATCGCAATTAGAGAAGGTCGCTCAAAAGTAAGACAGAACGATGTGATATTGGCTGTAGACCGTATCAAGAAAAAGCGAGAGTCAAATGGTGCATCATCATCACCAGATGATCTCTACAGTTGAATCGGAAATGTTCATCACATTCCTTCGATGACCTAGCGTTATGGCAGAAAAGATTGTTGAATGTGTGCCTAACTTTTCTGAAGGAAGAGATCCCGATATCATCGACCAAATCGCTAAGTCTGGTGATGGTATTGCAGGTGCTCGAGTTTTAGGTGTAGAGCCAGATGCAGATTACAACCGTACAGTGTTAACGATTGCAGGCACACCAGATGCAGTCTTTGAAGCGGCGTTTAAGGTGATTGTGAAGGCTCAAGAGTTGATTGACATGACAAAACATGCAGGTGAACATCCAAGACTTGGAGCAGTAGATGTCTGTCCATTCATTCCCCTCGAAGGAGTAACTATGGATGAGTGTGTAGAATTAGCTCAAAAGTTGGCCAGAAAAGTGGCGGACGAGTTAGAAATACCTACATTTTTGTATGGTTATGCTGCTGTGTCCAAGGACCGTGAATTATTATCGGATTTAAGGAAGGGTGAGTACGAGGGATTTCGTGAACGCCTTGCTAATAACGGACCCCACATGCCGGATTTTGGCCCTTCGAATTGGTCAAATAAGATTGAAAAATTTGGCGCTGTTGTAATAGGTGCACGTAAAATATTGGTTGCTTACAATGTAAACGTCGATGAGATAGATGCTATAGCGTCAAAAAAAGCAGGTTCGTTGGTCAGGTCTAGTGGCCGTCTATTGAAATCGAATGATGGCAAAAGGACAAGGATACCTGGTATGCTGGAAATGGTTCAAGGTATGGGCTTACCATTAGAAGCGCATAACATATCTCAGGTATCTATGAATCTCAGAGATGTCTCTAAAACACCTATGCATATCGCTTATGAGGCTGTAAGGTCAATTGTTAATGACCATGGGGTAGAAACTTGTGGGTCAGAGTTAGTAGGACTTGTTCCTTTATCTGCAATGCTTGATTCTGGTAGGTGGTACGCTCCAGAAGGTTGTGAAGATGAGGCAGAACTAGTGGAGGCAGCTATCGAGGGTTTGGGGCTTAGTAGTCTGTCAGCATTCAAGCCAAAAGAACGGATAATTGAATGGGCATTAAATCAGGAGGAAATAAAATGAAAACACCTTGGATGGAAATGAGCGTTAGAGAATTTCAATCAGCTCTCGCTTCTTCATCGCCAACACCTGGAGGAGGTACCGCTGCTGCAATATCGCTAGGACAAGCAGCAGCACTGACAATTATGGTATGCGACCTTACAATTGGAAAAGAAAAATGGAAGTCAGGTTGGGATATTGCAAATAAGGCATTACCAATATGTGTGAAAATTATGTCACGGGCTGGTGAGTTAGCAGATCTGGACAGTGATGCATTTGATGATGTGATGGCCGCTTACAGAATGCCAAAAGGTGATGAAAATGAAATTATTATGCGCAAAGAATCGATCAAAAAATCATCTATTGTTGCAACAGAAATTCCGTTTGAGACATCGAAATTAGCATTGGAGATTCTAGAAATACTCCCTGAACTAGCGCTAAAGGGGAATGGCAATGCGGTCTCAGATGTAGGTGTTGCAGGTTTATTGGCTAGCGCCGCATGTAAGGGAGCATTGTTTAACGTTGATATCAATCTTTCAGGACTTAGTGATGATGTTGCTACAGACATACGCAAAGAATCTCCAGATATACTCAAAATGTCTCGAGCACTCTCCAGACAGATAATGGATAATGTAAGGGAGAGACTGTGAGTTTACCTTACCTGTGACCCAGGAGTAATATCGCCATCCAGAGTTATCAAACGAACAGAGCCATTTCCGTCATCAGCTGCTAGCATCATTCCTTCACTCATTACACCGCGTAGTTTCCTTGGCTTCAAATTAGCAACAAATACTACGGATTTACCAACCATGTCTTCAGCTGAATAATATTCTTTCAATCCGGCACAAATTATTCTACCATTTTCTGAGCCGTCGTCAATAGATACAACGAATAATTTGTCAGCGTTTTCGTGATCTGTAACAGAGGTAATTTTCCCAACTCGTAAATCTACTTCCATGAATGTTTCAAAATCTAAGTATGTTGTTCCTTCTGGCATTTTCTTCTCTTCCTTTTTCTTTTTCTTNCCACCTTTGACAGAGTGTCCAACGGNGCTTCCTGATTCTGCGTTAGAATCCACAAGTCCCATTTCATCTTCGAGAATGGCCTCTAAATCCAATCGNTCAAAGAGTGGCTCTGCGGGTTTACTATTCCATTTGAATTCAACATTCCAATCAATGGCAGANTACCAATCAACCATTGCAACATCTCCTGATTCTCCTAAGGATGCCCACAATCTCTTTGCACTGAATGGCANAAATGGTTGAGTGGTTATGGCAAGGAACCTAGATATTCGCCATCCAAACGACAACCTNGCGAATGATTCTGCTGCTGNGGNATTATCTGNATCTTTCAAATATTTCCAAGGTGTTGCCGCTTGTAATAGTTGATTACCAAATTGGGCGGCACTCATTGCGTATCTAAGCGCCTCTTTGTACCGATGGCGCTCTAAGCTCGATGTTATGTTGTGATGTATATCTTCGAGTTTTTTCATTGCATCTTTGCAAAGATCTAGATTTTCATATGAAGAGAGTGATTTATTGTCTGGCATTCTAGCACCAAGAGTTAGCACCCTGTGGACAAAATTACCGTAAGCTGCAATAAGTTCCGANTTGATTTTTTCTACAAAATCTGGCCAATTGAAATCTGTATCATGGTTTTCTGGCATATTTATCGATAAATAGTATCGAAGAGTATCGGGATCATACTTCTGTAANAAAGATGGAAGCCAAACNGCATGTTTTCTAGATTTTGAAAATTGNCCTCCTGCTAGCATCAAATATTCCATTGCAGGAACATTATCTTCGAGGTGCAAATCNCCAATATCGGGTAACATTGCTGGTGTCTTGGCGTCAAGACCTTTTGCAGCATGATTTAATCCCATTATTATAGCAGGCCAAATAACTGTGTGAAANGGAATGTTATCTTTTCCAAGGAAGTAGAGGTGCCTTGGTTTTTTTCCAGTTTCAGATATCTTCCACCACTTTTCCCAATCTGCTGTGTTTGCATGTCGCTGTGACCATAGTTTTGCACACGAAAGGTAGCCTTGCACAGCCTCAAACCAAACATAAATGCACTTTCCGACCCAATCATCACCNTCTAACGGAAGTTGAATTCCCCAGTCTAAATCACGAGTAACTGCTCTTGGTCTNAGTCCCATNTCAAGCCATTGTTTGGTCATAGCACGAACATTTGCTTTCCACACGCTTTGTTGATTAGCCGCATGTTGTTCAAGCACGTTTTGGAATAAATCCAATCGATAGAAAAAATGTTCAGTATCCCTAACTTCGATTTTTGCTTCTGGATTCATTTTAGATTTAGGATTGATTAATTCACTAGCTTCGTAAGTAACACCACANTGATCACATTGGTCACCTCTTGCTCCAGATGCTCCACATTTAGGACAATCTCCTTCGACATAACGATCGGGAAGAAATCTTCCGCCGTCGCTGCGGATTTCATAATACTGCTGCATAATTTTCTTTTCAAATAGTCCGGCATCCATCAATGCAAGGAAATTTTCTGAAACGATTTTGTGATGTTCGGGATCNCTTGTTCTGTTAAACAAAGCCCCTCCATATTCTACTCCTCTTGGATCAATATTGGGCTCCCAAACACAACCTAAGTCNAGTAAAGCCTTAGTGTTAATTTCATGATACTTATCCACAACTTCCTGTGGACTTATTCCTTGGGTTTCNGCTGTTACAGTGATCGGTGTNCCATGTTCATCAGAGCCTGAAACCATCAAAACCTTGTTTCCTTTNGCCCTTTCAAATCTGGTCTGGATATCGGGAGGCAAATAGCACCCTGCAACATGGCCNAAATGGAGTGGCCCGTTAGCATATGGCCAAGCCACACAAACCAAAACATGCTCTCCNCTCATGGCTTCCCCACTANCGTTCGGTGAGAATATACTACATGAGTCCTGTGCATGNAGGGCTTGCGAAGGCTCAATAACTCTAGTCCCTACGGAGTGTTGGGCCGAAACCCAAGGAGTTCGTTGAACCCTATGGCAGATTACACAATGTTGATTGTATATGCAACCCTTGCACTGGGTGTATCATTCATCTGTTCAATGCTTGAAGCGGTGCTATTGTCGATGTCCCATTCACACGTAAGTATCATCAATAAGTCTGGAGACAAAAATGGNGCTAGGTGGGCTAGATTAAAGGCAGATGATTCAGTAAAACCTCTTACTGCCATTCTAACATTGAACACAATTGCTCATACCATGGGTGCTGCTGGTGTTGGTGCAGAAGTTGCAAGGATATGGGGTGATGATAGTCTTACAATTGCATCAGTTATTTTGACTCTTGCAGTCCTATTCCTGTCAGAAATAATACCAAAGACACTTGGTTCAGCCTATTGGAAGAAATTGTCTGGACCATCAGGTTTACTTTTATCAGCGATGACAAAAGCCATGTCCCCGTTATTTGTTCCTTTATTGTGGTTCAAAAGGCTGCTACCNAAAGCCGAAACCGCTATTGTAACNAGAGATGAATTACACGCTCTNGCTGACATTAGCGAAGAAGAGGGTGAATTAGAAGAGGACGAAGAAGCAGTTATTCACAATCTCTTGGCACTTAGAGAAATACCTGTAAAAGATGTCATGACTCCNNGNACCGTTACTTTAGCATTCAACCACGANTGGACGATACGACAAGTTTTGGATGATACGAAAATCCTACGTTTTGGTAGGATGCCAGTCTATGAGGAAGAAATTGATTCACTATCTGGATTTGTGTTNCGTTCNGACATTTTAATGGCAGCATCTATGGATGAATGGGATACAANATTGTTTGACATCAAAAAGGACTTATTGAGCATAAAATCTGATGCTAGCGTTGATTTAGCTCTTGATAGATTTTTGGAATCTAAGGTACAAATTTTAGCTGTGACAGACGAATTTGGAGGAACTGCAGGNATCATCACTATGGAGGATGTCATAGAAACTCTTCTCGGGGAAGAGATCGTTGATGAATTAGATGAGCATGAAGACATGCGAGAGTTAGCGAGAGAACAAGCGGGTACGAATGAAGAAGAGTGATTAAAGAATTCTTTCTTTAACCCATTTCTCAATTAGTAAATCTCTTTCTTGGTTTATTCTATTTGTTGAGTGAGTTAANGTTTGTAGAAGGTGAGGATGTAACTCTATNTCTTGTGCACAAAGGAGATCGTAGTGGTANCTACCTAGACGATTGTCATTCTCTGCTTGCAAAAGTAAAGTTGGAACTTTTGGTAGACCCCACAAAGGTACCTCGACATCCTCCCATGTTAANTCGGGNGTTTCTGGATGGATTTTTCTAAATCCATTTATTGCCCATTTTTTCATCCAGGGAAGCATGAANGAAAACTTTGANGACAATTCTTCGAAAATAGGTCTANATGCAGTCATTGGAGATTCAAGCATCAACGTCCCCTGTCTTTCCTTCCACCANCCGTCGTGCCTTTCATTTTGAAGACCTAGACAAATGAATCCTCCTAAACTATGTCCATAAAAGTGAACTTTCTTTACTTTGNTTNTATCAACNTGGTTGAGCAATATTTTGAGATCTTGCATAACCTTACCCGCAGTCCATTCTGGCGTGTCAGGGGCAATACCNTGTCCTCGCATGTCGTGAGATAGCACNTGTACACCCAGATTTTTNAAAAGTTCGATACGTTCGAAGAACTTCTCACTAGATGATTGCCAACCGTGCATTAGAACAACNATATCTGACTTTTTTGGCTGATAGTGGACAAAACCATACACATCAACACCATTATTCATTGTGTGAATCAGTTGATAGTCTGGATGATNAAGAACTAAACTCCTGACCGGAGGTCCTTGGAATATCACCCTTAGNAGGGATTGATATAACAAAAATAGTATGAGTATTGGTATTACAACNAAACCATATGGCAGCANTACCACAGATAACATTGCNACTANAACAATCANNAGTATGGAATAGCCATCCATAGTCGCCTTACGGCGGTCCATGATCACTCCTCAGTTGGCTCTTCTTCTGAATCCTCGTCGGATTCTGCAGCATTTGCTTCTTCTTCGGCAGCCTTAGCNGCTTTTTCCTCTGCCTTGAGTTTGGCTTTTTCTTGGCGCTCTAACTGGCGTTGCTGCCATTTGTCTCCGAAGTCACCAAGAGATTCGAATCTTGCCATCCAACCCGTTTCTTCACCGGAAGAGACGTGCTTTACAAGGTATGTAGCGAAGGCAAGNTCAAACAACCCTTGTGAATAGTCGGAGTTTTTCTTGAAGAAGAAGTTAACAATCCACAGTAGCAAGAANACTGCTCCTGTGATGAACATTGGCATACCGCCGGAAGACAGATTTTGGAATTCCGACATCATCAATCCGATACCAATTAGCGACAGGAAACCTAGGCTATTGTTTAGGATTGCATGCAAAAATATCGGTTTAGTTCCNAGGGAATTGATATACTTCGTTCTAGATACGAATTCACCAATATTTCTGCCAGTCCAAATTGGAAGAACAANCCAGTTGGTAATNATCATTAAACCAGCACCTAGCCAACCAATTGTAAGATCCGAATCAGCTCCAGTTGCTAATATACTTAGAAGACCGATNGTAATTCCAAAATTCCAAGCGAAGTTGATCAACCAGCCAATGTATCTTGGCATTTTACCCGCTAATTCATAACCTTCAGGAAGTCCTGTTGGACGGATTTTCTCAGCTTTTGGTGGCTTTTCTTTTTTGGCTTTGGCAGGTTTAGGTGCTGCTTTCTTCGGTGCCGCCTTTTTTGGCTTGGCTTTCTTAGGCGTTGCCTTTTTTGGTACTGGCTTAGCGGTTTTTTTATCATCCAAGTTGTCTACTTTGTCTAGTAATCCCATTTTAAATCACCTAACTGTACATTGCACCTATAGTTCGATATGTGTCAAAGTCTTCAGATTCTACAAACTCTGAGACAGCTTCATCTGGCATTCCACCTAGAAGGGCATCAACCACTTTGAAGAATTCAGCGCGTAATTCTTCATCAGCATTACTCGGATCTGAACCGACCTCACGATATGTATTGAAGCCATCAGATTGTGTGAATTCAGATATTTTATCTTCAGGAAGATTGGACCCGAGGAGTGTGTCAACGATAGAAACAAATTCGAGGAAGACATCATCGTCATCTTCAGCGACTTCAGCGACATATGACTCTTCATCCTCATCGTATTCTTCATCTTCATCATCATCATCATATTCTTCCTCGTCGTCGGAAATCAATTCGTCGATGTCCGCTTCGCCTGCAATAACTGCTTTGATGAGCTTTCTTTCGGACATGAGAGACTCAAGTGAAGGTCTTAATTCTCTGAGTAATTCTCTGTCACCTTCAGCCTTTGCTGCTTGGTACTCTGGTTTTAGACGTCGCAGTTCATCTTCAACCGTCTTAAGTTGAGTATTTAGTTCAACCAAAGTATCCCCGTCTAGGTGGCTATCATCTTCAACCTCGCCTTCTTGGTTTAGGAGCTGAACAGTTGGAGAATCTCTTATCTCAGTAATTTTATCGTCTCGCTCTTCCTTTCTCATAACGATAATATCCCTGTCTAATTCATGTCCAAACCTATCGGAATATCGATCTAATAAAGAACCAATCTCACCTTGGCTGATTCTGTCGATATGGCCATACACTTGTTTCAAAGGCTTACCGCTTTTCTTGGCATACAATCCGGAGTATGAATCAGATTCTTCAACAACCTCAGGAATCTCAGGAGCTGGACTTGGCGGTAAGGCCTCAATTGCAGGTGCTGGTGACGCCAAAGGCTGCGCTTGAGCGGGTACAGGTGTTGCTGTCGGCGCTTGAGGAGTCGTTGGCGCAGGTGAAACCGGTGGAGCTGGTGTTGGAAGAGTAGCGGGTGAAGGAGCAGGTGGTAGTGGAGCTCCTGGTACTGGTGGTAATGGCAAACCTGGGGCTGGAGGAAGCGGTAATCCTGGGGCCGGAGGCATTGGCGGCAATGCATTCGGAGGAGGCATATTTGCATCTTGCTTCTTCTTCCTACCTAGTCCCACATTGCGCACCTCGTCCTATGTGGGAAGTAGTCTCCCCTTGAACGTTCCCATTGTTAGAACCATACGAAGTATGGATTCTATTCTAATTGTGAAGTTTCGCCCAGCCCTTCAAAATTAAGAATGTTGCACCTGCTTCATGTATCTCTATTACTTCTCCCGCAGGCGAATCTATAACTCTGTCATCGAATCTTGCAATTGCGTCATCAACTATCATTTCTACAGAAACTGTATCTTGCCTTGAAAGTGCAATCCCTTCACTTAGACAATCAAACGAGCTGGATTTATCTGGATCAAGTCTACTAAGGGGAAACTCTGTGACTCGCATTCCGCTTTTACCATGCAAAGATCCAGGCCACCGAATCTGACGCCTGGTATCAATTGTAACAACCTCGTCAGTCTCCCCAGCGCTACCCAATACAACGCTTGTGTCGGCACGTATTAGATTCTGAAATAGGAGGGCGTGATTATTTAGAGCAACTAATCGCCCGTTTAACACGCGGTCACGACGAGTTTCTGCCTGCATTAATTCCGCTAACTTTTCGACACTTGCTTTACCACGAAGGCCTTTGATTCCCTCTCTTTCCATCATATCCTTTAGGGCCGCAGTTAAGGAATTCAACAATTTTGTATCTCCTGCGTATATCCTATCAAGCTTACCAACAACGGAATTAATTCCCTTTTTCACCCTTCTTGCCCACCCCTTTGCGTTAGGATTTCGTGCCCTTTCAAGTAAATCGCTTACTTCTACGCCTTCACCTCTGATATGACTAACTAACTCTCTACGGGCTTCAGAATCTAAATGGAAAAACTTTGGATCCCTGTAGTGGAGATGAAAACCCCTGTGGCCTGAAAATGTAACTTGTAGAAATTCCTCCTTGAAACCAAAGTCAGGCTCTAGAAAATCATTCCATAATGACCACGCCTGCTCTTGAATTACGTCTATCATTGCAGGAAAATCTTTGTCAGTTACGCCTGGTAAATGATCACCATCTAAGTCAAAAATTAAATCAGCACCTAGCCAGTCTTTGTCCGCCATCTTCAGCTCGTGAGGTCGTTTCCAATAGGCTGTTGAATAAAAACAAGAATGTTGTGGCCTCTCGCAAAGGAAATTTCTGACGCTTTGCATATCTGTGAACGATTTATGGCGGAGTGGAGTCCCACCACCGAATGGGATAAACATCCATTCACGAGTTCTTAGTCTAGGTGGCGTCCATAAGTCAGCTGTACGATAATATTGCGTAAAACGATGCGCAAATCGTGCCCAGCCTGAAATGAAAACTCCCCCAACGTACGATTCATAAGGGGGCTTTTGAACCTTCACTCTTTCCAGAATCTGACTTCTCTCTGAATTTCAACTGTAGCACTTTCGGCACCTGTCACTTCGACATAATGTTCCCAGCAATAATAATCCATATCAACGACCATTGCTTCTCCAAAAGTCATACGTTTACCGCATTTTTTGCACCTGGGGCCTAGTTCACCATTAGGGGTCTGGGCAAGTTCGATATGCTCTTGTGGCATTGTGCTCCCTCAAATCACCGTGGCGGACATAGTCTTTCAATATGATGCATTACCAATCGATATTTTGTTTAGACTCGCACAATGCTAGTAAATCAAGTGCAACCTCGCACGACTCTGAAACTTCGGGTAAACTATCGTGTAGAAACTCTTGCAGGACTGGTTTTGCACGGCGGTCTCCTATTGCCCCAAGAGCTTCAGCTGCTTCATGCCTAACCATCACATGTTCGTTCTTATCACTCAAAACCTCTATCAGTTTTGGTACTGCTAATGGGTCCTGCATTTGACCTAGAACATATGCAAGTTCATGTCTAAGTAAGGCGCTACTAGAAGCAAACCCCAAGCAAAGAGAATCGACAGCCTCAGGAGATCTATTATTTCTAAGAGAAAATAGCGCCCTCATTCTCTCAAACATTTTTGCATTCTCGTCCAGTAACGTTGAGCAGAGTTTTGCGACCTTCTCTTCTTTTGATGGAGGCGCAGGGTCTACTGAGCCATACTCAGAAACACCAGGTCGGGCCATTATGAATCCTCCGGGGCACCTATGAATTTTAAAGAGTCAACATCAAAGTCTTTTGATATCAACCCGATTTTTTGTCCTTCTTTCAGGAAAAGTCTGATCGAATCTCTTCCCTCTTTTTTGTAGTCAATTGTACGCTCATTAACGTACATGGTAACAAACTCTCTGTTTGTATCATCGTCAATACCTCTACCCCATTTCTTTGCAAACTCTAGTGCGGTATCTGGGTTGGCTATTGAGTGTTCTATACTCATTTTTGTATACATTGTGATATCTTCCATCATTTGTTGCCCAAGATCTCTTCTTACGACATTTCCACCAAGAGGCATAGGTAATCCACCAGTCTTTTCGTTCCACCAAATACCAAGATTTGCTAGTACATTCAAATCATGATCGACATAGGTTAATTGTCCTTCATGTATGATTAATCCTGATTTGTAAGTATCATCTAGTATTCTTGGAATTATTTCGTCAAACGGTACTACTTCATACTGAAGATCACCCCAACACAATCGTATGCCCAAGTAAGCACTAGTTTTCAGCCCAGGAACAGCAATTGGGGATGATTTAGCCTCTTCTTCGCTAACACCTTGCTTGGCAACGATCATTGGACCATATCCTTCACCCATTGAAGCTCCACAGTTCATTAGGGCATAATTCTCGGAAATCTCTGGGTATGCATGAATACTGACTGCCGATACCTCTAACTCTTTTCGCATTGCTCGATGGTTTAGTGTTTCAATATCTTGCAATTCATGAACAAAATCATAACCTGGTGTTTCAAATGCATTAGTAGTCATTGCATGAAACATAAATGCATCATCTGGGTCAGGTGAATGACCTATTCTCACAATGTTTTCTCCTCTGTCATTGAGGGGTAGTTCGCCTGCCATGTCTCCGCCGAGCAGTATCACTTTCAAAAGACCACCGAAGACGGATTGAATTTACAATAACACACATTGAAGAAAGGGACATTGCTGCTGCTGCCGCCCAAGCAGGTATTAGGAATCCATTAATCGGGTAAAATATACCCATAGCAATCGGTATTGCTAGAACATTGTATGCGAACGCCCAGAAAAGATTCTGACGAATTGTTTTCCTGGTTTTGTTAGCTAGATCAAGTGCGTCAACGCATGTCATCAAACCATCTTTGGTCAAAATTATGTCACTTGATAATTCTGCTAAGCCTGTTGATGATGACACAGAGATTCCTAAATCGGCTCCAGAGAGCGCTGCTGCATCATTGATTCCATCACCTACCATGACAACATTTGGCAAAGATTTTACCAATGCCAATTTATCTTCTGGCATTTGATCAAAATTGTAATTATTTATGCCTAATATTGTGGCTACCCTTTCAACTTCTTTTTTGTTATCACCACTGGATAATATGACATTAGGTAGCAATTCTAGGGCTTGTTTTGCATCTTCTCTTATTGAATCCTGTGCAATTATGATTCCCAATAACTTATCGCCAGATTTAACCTCAATACCATTAGTTCCTTTGCCAACAGAAAACATTGTTCCGTTCACAATTCCCTTTACGCCAAAGCCTGGTATTGTTTCGACTTCTGTAGCATCGTAATAATCATCGCACTGTTTGAGGATTGCTGTCGCAATGGGATGACTAGTGTGGGCTTCTAATGATGCTGCAATTTTCAAGACTTCCGGATCATCACATGTTATTTTGAATTCTCCCGTTGTTAGAGTTCCTGTTTTATCAATGACAATGTTATCAACTTTTGAAGCAGCCTCCAATGCTCTATGCCCTTTGAGTAAAATTCCGTTTTTGGCGCCCGCACTAGTTCCAGCGAATAGGGCTATAGGTGTGGCCAAACCCATAGCGCATGGACATGCAATTACTAGCACGGAAATAGCAATCATCAAAGATTTTTCATCACCAAAATAATCGCGCCACATAAAATAAGTAAAAATGGCTAAAATTATTACTACAGGGACGAATAACCTGGCGATTTTATCTACAGTTTTCTCGATTTGAGCTTTCTCGCTCTGCGCTTTTTCGACAATGCGAATAACCTCATCAAGCCTTGTAGAGCCACTATCACATGCAGCTTTAATGATAATACTACCATCAAGCACAGATGAGCCGGCCCAAACAGGATCGCCGACACTTGCATGCACTGGCATAATTTCCCCTGTCACTGCAGATTGTTCAACATCGGTTGCTCCGGATATAACCACACCGTCTACTGGAATTACTTGACCTGCGTTGACTGGAACTTCTTCACCAACCTTGATATCACCAATTCCAATTAAAGAAGACAATTGGGCAAATGAGGAAGTCGCAGAGGATTTTGCTACTTGCTCCAATGCATCGCCTAACCCAACAAATGCTATGACAATAAATGTAGCCTCCCACATTGCATAATCCGGATTGTATAGTGACCAAGTTAATGCGGAAACATATGCCAACAAAACAAGAGTGTACATATTTAGACCATAGCGAAGTGACCTTATTCCTTTTATGACTACAGCATTGTTAAGTGATATGACAACAATCATNGTTGCAANACCTACCACAGAATTCTGGTCAGATATGAACATCAAATAATACATTGATAAAANTGCGAATATCAAGGTTGCAGATGNAATTTTCAGGCTTTTTTTTGCTTTNCTTTTTTCTGATGACCATTTTTGAAAATAATTTGATGGTTTAGTCGCAACATAACCAGATTTATTCACAGCCATCATNACNTCGTCGACATCTACATCTCCNCTGTATGATGCATTGCCNGCAGCCAAGTTTACCGANACGGCATCAATACCGGGAACNCCTCTAATCGCTTTTTCAACATGTCCAACGCAGACAGCACATGACATGCCATCTACGTCGATTCTGGGCATAATACTCCCACGAAGAGGTTCCATTTCAAACAGCAGGTAAGAAAATGTTGGAGTNACATAGAAATGAATGNCGNATTTCAGATGAAATTATACTTAATTTGTGCGGAAATTATCATATNATCCGTTAGACTTTCAATATTGATGTGTACTAGANAACCTGAGGAGAGATGCGAAGAGAGGTGTATATTTCGGTTTTGATGGTAATCATGTTATCATCTCTACCTACACTGAGTGCCTCCAACACNGGGTTGACGTATCTTGAATCAACTTGGTCGTCTTTAGATGCTGAAGATGGTGAATTAATTGCAATAAGTCCTGATCGAGAAATGCTTGCGTCGTTTCATAANGACGAAATAATAATTTTTAGTACNTCTAACCTNGACATAATTTCAAGGTTCAACTTTGAAAGAGTTGTCGCTATGGAATTTTCACCAGATGGAAAAACTCTAGCGGTAAATAAAGGCACAACAATACAAGTGCAAGAATCNGTGAAGTTGATTGATNTAGAAACAATGAGTGTATTAGAACAAAGTGCACTAACCGATGACAAAGCTANAGACATTGCATGGAGTATGGATAGTGAAATAATTGCGGCTCCGGGTTATGATGGCGATGTTGATTTGTTAAGGAAAGGGGATTTATCTGTAAAAAACACTCTACACAGCACTCACAATGTCGATGTATCTTGTATAGATTATAGGTCTGACAATGAGTATTTGCTGACAGGAGATGAATCTGGCAGATTAGCAATATGGAATTATGACGGNTTTCGTCAAGGGGAATACAGAGATTACGGAAGNGAACTTNTNGANTGTAAGTTTACACCTGATGGTTTAGACTATGTAACAGTNAATGANCGCGGNGAAATNACATCNAGAAATTTCGACGGTTTCGAAATAGCAAACACAATTGTNAAGGGCGCCAAGTCAGTGTCATTTTCCCAAAATGGGAATAGAATGCATGTAGCTGTTGAATCAAATGAATTCAAAGGCTTGATTACCTATGATTACAAAAGTTATGANGAAATCAAAAGAACAACCTTNTTTCATAANTTNTANGACTTGGAATTNNTNGATGATGAATTTGGCAGATTGCAGTCAATATTTGTNGCAGCNGGNACAGGTCAGGTTGCNGTTTATTTGCGTGACATAGTGTNTGNTGGTACTGGCCAGCCCGGTGCGGATTTAGATGGTGATTCAATACCTGACGATCTAGATGAAGANGATGATGGGGACGGAATTATAGATCAATGGGACGATGATATTGGNTGTGACGCACCGCCCGGAACACCATGCTCAAGGTATGCAGATTTGACCAAGATACGAAATGTCACCATTGACATAACAGCAACAAAGGTAGTCATTACAGATAGNATTACGCTGCCGTCNGAACAATCAAGCAACATACGAAACATGAGCCGAATTTCTTTGAATGTGGATGAAAGAATAAGCAAGGGAGAGACCGAATTGTTTGCCAGTGCAATGTGTGCAAACATGGATCATGACGACATATTGAACAGTTGGATTGAGACGATTCAGTTTTCAAACGGCGAAATGAGTGATGGAGTCGTNAGTTGTAGAGTTGAATCTGGAATGGAGTTGGCAAAGATAGGAGATTCTACAACACAAATCAGTTTCTCTATAATTTCGGAAATTAATTTATCAAGTCAAATTAGTTTCCCACTCAATGTGACATTGTTGGAGCAACCTACACCTACAGACGGTTCCATATCATGGCTTAGTCCGTCTCACCCCATGTCTCTAAAATTCACAGGTAGAGACATTGTATCGCAAGAGTTTCCTCAATGGAGAAATGATGGTGAAAGTACGATTCAGGTTACTATTCTTGCAAAAGAAGTGAAGGACCCAACATTCATCGAGGCAATTATTGAATATTCATTACACCCAGTGGCATTTATTTTCTACATAGGTGCCTTGTTTTCACTTGGTATGCTAGGTATTAGGTACAAAAATAGAATCAATGTAGATTTATCGGATGATGAAATATATGAAGAGACTGATGGTGATGACCTTATCGATGAGTTTGAAGAAGAAGAGATAATCACAAAACCTGGCAAAGTAGAGATAACCCCAAGAAAGCGTACTCCGCCTCAAAAAGCAAAGAAGGAGATGTACACAACTACTCCGCAAACAGAATTATCTTCAAAAAAGAGGGTTGTAAAGCCCGGCAGTCTAAACAAAGATGGACCAATCATGAAAACAAAAAGGAAAAGACTCGTTAACGAAACTGAAATAGAAGAACCACCTAAACGCAAAGTTAAGCAATCTAAAAGCAGTGAAGTTAGAACTCGTAAAGTCAAGGTGCAATCTGATGAACAATTAAGTCCAACAAAAAAACGTAAAGTAAAGAAAATTGTTGAGCAGGATTCTCAAGCTGTACCTGAATCATCAGCGCCAAAAGAGATAAAAACAGACCAGTCAGAAAATCTTGAACATAAAAAAGATTCAAAAATAATTGAATCTACAAAGCCCGATAAGAAAAAAACTGATGGCAAGAAACGTAAACCCGTGAAGAGAAAACGAAAGCCAAAGGTGGAGAAAATAGACGAAGATAAGCTCCAAGATGATTTAGTATCAGATTTCCTTTCCGATGATTGATTACCATCCAATTGAGGGACTCTCAGTCATGCCACATGCTTGTACTAGAAATGCCTCTAAACCTGTCATGTCTTCCTTATCAACACGATTGATTACTTCACCAAAATATCGCTCCAATCGCTCGTGAGACTGTGATGATTTTTGGCTACTTGACTTAATGACCTCTTTCCGTGTTTGGAGACTACTTTCGAATTGTTCTAGTCGCTGTGTAAGAGCTTCATGGGCTTTTTTTACAAGTTGGAGATCAGAATCTTTTCTAGCAGCAAATACGCCAAAAACCATTGGATGACCAGATGTTAGTTTCCATTCTTTTCCAAGATCCATCTTAACCATGTCAGGCTCTAACTTTGCCGCCTCAAGTGCTCTGTCGCCAATTAGTAGGCATCCATCACATTTCGCAAGCATACCTTCTAGGTCTGGACCCATTTCAACATATTCCGGTCGAAGATTCTTAGTTGCTAGTAAGTGTTTCAAGAGCATAACCGAAGTAGCTGAGTCTGATGGTGTTGCTATGGTTTTCAACTCCTTCAATTCTTTATCTGAGAATAGGAGGACACTACCCACCTCACCCTTACTGGATATACCGATTTCTGGTAGCAGAATCAACTTCTCGTGGTTTCGAGCATAGTCTGCAGCAGGAATAGGTGCAATGATGCAATCCCTCCTAAGCAGGTGTCCAGTAAGCCAAGAAGGAGGCGCTGGAAGGACTTTCCATGAGTCGTCTAAGCCATAATATAGCGGTTCGCAATTTATGAAAGACACTCTTCCTAATGTCTTTTCCCAACTCATTTACTCACCTGTGCCATAGGCAAAGAAATTCTACTTGGTGTTTCAGGGATCTTGTATTCCTTGAAAGATGTGTAAGTTGTGTTCCTCTGGATTGGTTTTGACCCAGAGTTAATCACTAACTTTGCAAGCATGTTTTTGTCATGATCTAAGGGGGCCGTTGAACCTGCTAGATGCATTATAGATTCTTTTGCAACGGTTCCATCGATATCATCTGCACCATATTGCAGGGCTAGTTCAGCCATTTCATCACCAATATTCATGCGATAGGCTTTGATGTGAGGGATATTATTCAGAACTAATCGTGAAATTGCAATGACTCTGAGTATTTCATTTCCAGATGCTAATTGTGCTTCTGGCAGCCTTGAGTCATCGGGTAGGAAAGGATATGGCACAAAGCACTGAAAACCACCAGTTTCATTTTGTAATTTACGAAGCTTGAGCAAGTGTGTGATACGTTGATCTATCGTTTCTACTGTTCCAAACAGCATGGTACAATTTGTGGGCATTCCTAACTCATGCGCAGTTTTGTGGATTTCTAGGTATTCATCAGATGATTCCTTACCTTTGCATATTATAGATCGAACATCATCATCAAGGATTTCAGCACCACCTCCTGGTAAGGAGCCGAGACCAGATTGCATCAATCTGCTCAGAGTTTCATGAATCGAAATGTTGGAAAGTTTTGCTATATGTTTGATTTCCACTGCCGTTAAAGCTTTGATGTGTATGTGCGGAAATTCCTCCTTGACTCTTGTGAATAGCTTAGAGTAATGGCTTATTTCCCATTCTGGATGTAGTCCACCTACGGAGTGTACCTCATCCACAAAACCCGAATACCTTCTCAAATCTTCAATGTATTCTTCGATTTCCATAGCATAAGCATCCTTTGCTTTTCTACCACGTCTAAACGCACAGAATTTACATGCAAGGGTGCAGATATTTGTTTGGTTGATGTGGACGTTGACATTAAAAAATGCAGATTTTCCAAACCGTGATTGTTTCACAATGTTAGCAAGTTTCCCTATCGTATCAAGGTCAGGTTGATTGAAGAGGNATCGACAATCATCTCGGTCCAGTGGTGTACCGGCTTTGAGTTTTTCAACGATAGGCTGAAAGTCAGAATCCCATGATTCTTGGAGCAACTTGATGCGTAAGTCAGACTCCCAATATTCTGACTCGCCGGCTGGCATGTGTNANGGGGTTGTAATCACATTATTGAATGCATGTTTCAAGCACGACGACTAGTTCGAACACGGAAAATGCCTGTAGAGCGCAAGAGTTTCCTAAATTCTTCAATCATAAACACAGTACTTGCTACAAAGAACACGATAAACCAGTCAGACTGTTCGAGAGGAGTAGTNGAAAGTAATTCCCCAATTTGGAAGGTTGTGAATGGTATTGTCCATTCTGCTCCTTGNACAGCTATCAGTAGTAGTATNGTGGAGAATGCTATNGCCAGATAAATNGCCCTGTTAGAAAATANTCCCAATNTGAATACGCTGTTTTCGTTACTTCTGCAATTCATAACGTTAAACANCTGAAATACGATAAACACNCTAAAGCACATAGTTCTAGCATATTCTTCACCTGTATCAAGTGCTAACTCGTAAACTATCAAAGAACCAGCAACCATAACTGCNCCCAGATAGAATATCAGCATCAAATCAATGAGGTTCGGTAATGATTCGTCAACAGGCCTAGGTGGCCTATCCATTACGTTAGCATGCTTTCCTTCAACACCGAGAGCAACAGCAGGAGGGCCATCCATTAGTATGTTAATTACAAGNATTTGAGTTGCTGTTAGNGGTAGAGGTAATTGTANCACTACGCTTGCAAGTAACAAGAGGGCAACAGCCGCTACATTGGTTGAAACTTGATAACGGACGAAATTTCGTATGTTTGCGTAAATCTTCCTACCTTCTTCGACAGCATTTACAATGTTCGCAAAGTTATCATCTTGCAAAACCATGTCCGACGCATCCTTAGCGACNTCTGTNCCTGCTATGCCCATTGATATNCCAATGTTCGCCCTAGAGAGGGCAGGAGCGTCATTCACACCATCCCCTGTCATTGCAACAACTTCTCCTTCGTCCTGAAGTGCTGTGACAATTCTCATTTTNTGTTCCGGNGTTACACGACTAAAAATCGAAGTACCTTTTGAGATATCTCGCATTGCTTCATCAGATAACTCTTGCAACTTATCACCGCCAACAGCCTCAATGTGAGGCTTCGTNATNTTCAAGTCCTCACCGATTGATTGTGCTGTTANTTGTTGGTCTCCAGTAATCATCTTTACCTGAATTCCTGCTGCCTGACATCGCATTATTGCATCGTAAACCTCCGCCCTNGGCGGATCAATAATTCCAACCATACCCAAGAAAATCAGATTNTCTTCCATCTTCGCCATATCTGTGTAGTCTTCATCNGGCTCGAGCTTTCTTGCACAAAGAGCAATGACTCTCATTGCCTTACCGGCCATGTCCTTGTTAGCCTGTGCGGCTGCAGTGAAGTCNGATTCTTCAATTGGTACGATTTTACCATCAACAACTTTCGACTTGACTAGAGTTTTGTAACCTCCAGCTCCTCCCTTTGAGAAAACCCATGTGTCACCTTCATATTCATGAACAACAGACATGCGTTTTCTAGCGGTGTCGAAAAAGAACTCATGCTTTCTAGGATGTCGTTGAGCAAACTTAGCAACATCGCCATTTATTTTGTAACCAAGAACTGCACATGCACTGTCTGTAGGATCACCAATAGCAGACCATTGATTGTCAACATTCGCTATCTGNGAATTATGACAAAGGGATAAACAACTTGCCGCCAACCTAAACCCTAAATCGCTCTGAAGAGTTGANAATTCAGAATCTGTTAACTCTTCTCCTGCGTTTGANANAGTTCCTACAGGCTCAAACCCNTCGCCAGTTATGCCATAAGAAGCTTGAGGCATCATTAATCTTCTAACAGTCATTTGATTTTTTGTCAAAGTTCCCGTTTTNTCCGTGCAAATTACTGTTGTGGAGCCAAGTGTTTCTACTGCCTTCATCCTACGAATAATCGCTTTGTGTCTNGCCATATTTCGCATACCTATTGCAAGCGTTGTTACAAGGATAATTGGTAAACCCTCAGGAACTATTGCGACGAAAATTGCAATCGCTACGAGCAACTGTGCTTTTGCCTCTTTCCACAAATCTCCTCCATCAAAATAGGTGACAATNAGTGAAATNGATACAATTAAAGCAGCGACAATCAATGCGATGAATCCAAGAAACTTGCCCAGTGATTCAAGTTTATGCTCTAACGGCGTTTTTGGGGTTTCTGCTTCTGCNATATCGCTTGCAATTTTACCTANTTCTGTTTCCATTCCAGTTGCTGTTACGATTCCAACTGCCCTACCAGTAGATATTGTTGTTCCCATGTACAACATGTTTTTTCTGTCTGCNAGTAGAGTCTCAGGCGGCATTACTGCATNCGTTACCTTCGTAGGCATCGATTCACCTGTTAAGGCTGATTCATCTACCTTGCATTGCCAAGACTCGCTTACTCTGAGGTCAGCAGGTACNTTNAGACCTTCTTCCACTTTTACNATATCACCAGGGACTAATTCNGTTGTACTAATTTCCATTTCCATGCCATCTCTGCAAACAATACAGCGCGAAACTGTCATTTGTTTGAGTGCACCCATTTCTTGCTCGGCCTTGTTTTCCTGCCAAAAACCAAAGAAAGCGTTGGCTGTTAAAACAATCGCAATAAAAATTGCATCACCTGGTTGATCAGGATGTGTNGCAAGTGCTAGTAGTCCTGCTCCNATTAGAAGATAGTTGAGCGGGTCATGATANTGAGATAAAAANCGTAAAAATGCTGGAGTTTTTTCAGGCTCTCGTAACTTATTCTCACCGTACTTATCTAAACGAACTTGCGCCTCGTTTGAGGAAAGACCCGCCAATGGAGTGTTAAACTCAGAAAGAGTTTCTTCTCCCGATTTGGTGTGCCATAATGTACTGGTCATTGCCAACCACCAAGAGCAACTGCTCTTATTTTCCCTAATCCATACAACTTATGATATTACCCATGGGAGTTCCCAATAGGTCAGCCGATTATTTCAACAGCGAGATATATGTCCCAAAGGTATGGCGGGACAGGGTGAGCCTTGGATTCCAGCGGATAGAAATATCAAGGAGTTAACCGTT
This sequence comes from Methanobacteriota archaeon, assembly GCA_002694245.1. Taxonomy (GTDB): domain Archaea; phylum Thermoplasmatota; class Poseidoniia; order Poseidoniales; family Poseidoniaceae; genus MGIIa-K1. The sequence goes on along the minus strand of NZLM01000037.1, from coordinate 60,029 downwards.
CGTGTGCTCGTTATTGGTGTCTTGTTAGGCGGGGTAATGACTGCAGCAAATGCATACCTAGGACTTTACGTTGGGATGACTGTATCTGCATCTATACCTGCAGCAGTTATGAGCATGCTCATCCTTCGCGGATTAAGATTAAAAGATGTAACAATCCTAGAAAATAACTCTGTACAAACAATGGCAAGTGCAGGAGAGTCTCTAGCAGCGGGCATAATTTTCACCGTCCCAGCCTTGTTGGTAATCGGAATATGGACTGAAATTTTGTGGTTAGAGACATTTTTGATCGCCATACTTGGTGGATTGCTTGGAACAATGTTTACAATTGCTTTGCGTAGATTATTCATTGTTGAAGAAGCTCTGCCCTACCCTGAGGGAGTTGCATGTAGAGAGGTCTTAGTCGCAGGTGAAGAAGGTGGGTCAGGTCTCGTCGCAATCGTTTATGCTTTACTAATAGGGGCAATATACGGCTGGATGGTCAAAGGTTTCAAAGCAACATCAGAGAAATTGGAAGGAGCTGGGGCTGCTTTTGGAACCCGCTTCTATGCAGGGAGTGAGTTATCACTTGCATTATTGTCTGTTGGATATATTGTTGGTCTGAGAATTGCTTCATTCATATTCTTAGGAGGATTTATTGGTTTTGCAATTCTAATACCAATTTATGGTCTCTTGAACGGATTTCCCAATGGTTCAGGATACTTAGATTACATTGGCGTAAAGGATTACAAAGCAATCTATGTTGACCAAATAAGATTTGTCGGTGTTGGGGCAATGGTTGTTGGTGGAGTCTACACTCTATGGTCTATGAGAAAAACCATAGGTGAAGGATTGAGTAAAGCATTCAAGGCCTCAGAATCTTCGCAAGCCCAACTAAGAACTGAAATGGACATACCACTAAATAAAGTAACAATGGTTTGTGGTGTTTTAGTAATTATGATATTCTTATTTTACTGGTATGCCACAGGAAATGTGATTATGGCTCTTGGAGGTGCTTTGTTCCTTGCAGTTGTCTCATTCTTCTTCGCTGCAGTAGCAGGGTATATTGCTGGAGTTGTAGGATCTTCTAATTCTCCTGTGTCCGGCATGACAATAGCCACTCTGCTGTTTACGATAGGATTGGTTTGGGTTGTTGGTGGCCTGTTGCTTGGATTGGGCACAGGTGAAATGATGGTTGCAACGATGTTTATTGCTTCGATTGTTGCTACATCCGCCGCAATAGCAGGCGATGTAATGCAGGATTTGAAAACTGGACATATGGTTGGGGCAACTCCATGGAGACAACAAACGGCTGAAATCGTAGGTGTTGTTGTTGGTGCTTTAGTTATCGGCCCAGTGCTGTCGTTGCTCCACAAAGCCTTCCGAATTACACGTACTGCTTGTGAAGCTAACCCCCTCAGTACTGACCCAAATTGCGAAAATGCACTAGAAGCACCACAAGCTGAGTTAATTGGTGCAATTGTCAAAGGAGCATTTGGTGGAGAAATAAATTTGCCAATGGTACTTCTGGGTGCTATAATTGCTGTAATTCTAATCAGACTAGCAATGCCTGTTATGAGCGTAGCAATAGGGATGTACCTTCCGCTATACTTGTCTGTTTCAATCATGGCAGGTGGAATAATATCCCATATCTTGTTATCAAGCGCTAGAATAAGAATTGACGGAAATCTTGATGGAAAGCCAAGCAAAGAGGCTGAGTTCGCTGTAAAAGAAGTACAGGACAAGGGCGTGTTAGTTGGAGCTGGTTTCATTGCTGGTGAGTCTTTGATGGGAGTTCTTTTGGCGATATTCATTGTCGCTAACAAAGATCCCTCTTCGTGGTTTGGTGGGATCTCGATGCTTGGTGGTCTGGCATCAATAGCATTCTTCGCTTGGTTTACTGCTGTATTCATCATGCTATCTGCCCGAGCACTACCTGACAAAGGAAGCTTGGCAAATGATGTTCTGTACATAGCATCTGATGCAGCTATACGACTAAAAGGTGCATTTACCCTGCCAGCAATCGAGCTCAAAGAAGGAAAGAATTCCTGAAATTGTTATTTTGATTTTAGCAAAACCATCAAAGGCCATAGTGGAAGGGCTTTACACCGGAAGGTGAGATTTTGACCGGGATGTCAATTGCCGAAATGGAAGAAATGGCTAGGAAATGCCGCATTGAGATTTGTAAAATGACACACAGGGCCCAAGCAGGTCATCCCGGAGGCTCACTCTCTGAAATCGATATTTTGTGTGGTTTGTACGGTCACAGATTGAGAGTTGATTCTTCAAACCCGGATTGGGAAGACCGTGACAGATTCATACTGTCAAAAGGACATGCATCACCAGGGATGTATGCGATTTTAGCCGAGATGGGTTTCATATCTCATGAGGATCTCAAATCTTACAGAGTTAAGGGCGGAGTATGTCAAGGACACGTAGACATGAAATGGTGTCCAGGGGTTGATTTCTCAGCAGGTAGTCTTGGGATGGGGTTATCTTTCGGAATGGGTTGTGCCATTGCTGCAAAAATAGACGGATCAGAGAGAAATGCGTATGTTATGGTTGGCGATGGAGAAATTCAAGAAGGGAGTGTTTGGGAGGCTGCAATGGCAGCAGCACATCACGAGTTAGGTAATCTGAAATTATTTGTTGACTGTAATCGAATACAAAATGACGATTTTTGTGAGGCCCAAATGCGTATGTTTGACATTCCAGCAAAATGGAGTGCATTTGGTTGGGAAGTGAAAATAATTGACGGGCATGATATGAACCAAATTGTAGAAGCTATCGATTGGATGGACACAATAAACGACAAACCTGCTGTCGTAATCGCAAACACTGTTAAGGGCAAAGGTGTATCGTTTATGGAGGATAATCCAGCATTCCATGGCGCAGCACCATCCGATGAACAATTGGAACAAGCGTTGCAAGAATTAGGGGTGGTTGCATGACTAGAATGGCGGCGACCAGAGACGGTTATGGAGATGCATTGTTAGAGTTAGCCAATAACGAAAAAGTGGTGGTCCTAGAAGCAGATCTAGGTAAATCTACCAAATCATTGCACTTCAGGAAAGCACATCCGGATAGAACTGTTTCCTGCGGAATTGGAGAACAAAACATGCTTCTAGTGTCTGCTGGACTAGCTGCAAGTGGTTACATCCCATTCGCAAGTACTTTCGCAATCTTTACCGAAAGAGCATTTGAACAAATGCGGAATGGGGTTGCAAGACCAAATCTTGCAGTACACCTTTGTGGCTCTCACGGTGGGACACATACTGGAACCGATGGTTCTAGTGCGCAATCTATAGAAGACTTAGCTATCTACAGAACTCTCCCAAACGTAGTTGTTATGCACCCTTGCGATGATGTGTCAACAAAAGCTTTGACTATGCAGTTACCAGAGTTAGGTAAACCATCTTACATGAGAACTGCAAGAAACAAAACTCCAGTGTTATATGATGGTAAAGAAAACGAAATTAAGATCGGAAAAGGGGTCGAACTAAGAGAAGGAACTGATGTTGCAATAATTGCATGTGGAGTACTTGTTCACGAATCCATGGAGGCAGCAAAATCGCTTGCAGAACATGGAATAAATGCTTCAGTTGTGGACATGCACACGCTAAAGCCCCTTGATGTAGATTTAATCAATAGGCTATCTGAAAAATGCGGAGCAATAGTAACAGCAGAAGACCATTCTGTGATAGGCGGACTGGGAGGGGCTGTTGCAGAACATATCGTAGCAACCAAACCAATTCCTATGGAAAGTATCGGTGTGAAAGATCGATTCGGTGAGTCAGCAGGAGCCGATGAAATGCTAGAAATGATGGGCCTCAAATCACATCATATTGTCGAGGCAGCAAAAAGGGCTGTGGCACGGAAGGATTGAAGCACTGCCTTCAATAGCATACTACCATGGAGTTCTTTTTGGACACTGCAGACGTAGACGAAATTAGAGAAATTGCATCATGGGGAATATTAGACGGGGTTACCACCAACCCTTCGCTAATCAAGAAGAGTGGTAGAGATTTCAAAACAGTTGTAGCAGAAATAGCGGCGATCTGTGATGGACCTATTTCAGCAGAAGTGACTGCATTAGATACAGCAGGAATGGTTGAGCAAGGTAGAGCTTTGAAAAATGATTTACCTGAAAATGTGATAATCAAAATTCCATGTACTCCGGAAGGATTAGCAGCAACTAAAATCCTAACAGCTGATGGAATTAAAACTAATGTAACACTAATTTTCTCTGCATCACAGGCTCTTATGGCAGCAAAAGCTGGGGCTACGTATGTCTCACCATTTATCGGAAGGATCGATGATACAGGTGCTGACGGAATGGCATTGATTGCCGAGATAATGGCAACTTGGGAAAATTACAATGTAAGTACTAAGGTACTTGCAGCATCTATCAGACATCCAACACACGTATTGGCTTGTATGCAGTTAGGTGCTCACACAGTAACGATGCCAACCAAGACTTTCCGCCAGTTAATGTCTCACCCTCTGACAGACAAGGGTCTAGATGGGTTCATGAAAGACTGGGCTGATGTCGAAGCAGCAGGTAATGCCTGAGGCAAACGCTTGATAATGAGTATCTTCCCAGTCCCCAACAGGAGGAGACCGTATGGACAGTTACGACGAGAAAGTAAAGCGTCTCCTAGACGGCGAAATAGATGAATCTGAAATTGCCGCAGACCCAGTCTTAGCTAGTCTTGCTGAGAGAATATTCGGATTGACTATCGAACCGATAACTCCCACAAAACCAAGCCAATCAACAGGCCTTCCAGAAGTTGAAGTTGTTACCGCAGTGACAACCCAAGATTCAATGATAGAAGTAATACCTGGGGCTACGCCAAAGCCACTACCACTTCCGCAAGAAATGCCCGGTTTACCTGCAATTCCAAAACAAGAAGAAAAAAAGTCTAGTAGGTTTTTGATGTTCTTCGGCTTTTCATCTCTAACGGTAGCAGCCGCAAATGTATTTGGTTTGTTTGGGTTCCTAAACTCTCAGTGTGTTGCTGATAAATGTACAGCTGAAGCAACTAGGATAAACTGGATAGACATACACAATATCAGTAATGAGCAAGGATGGTCCATGCCATTCCCAACTTTAGGAATACCTGATTATGTCGCCCTTGCGTGTAGTATAGTAGTTATACTAATTGCATTTAGAAAAAAGTGAGATCACATTATTTATCTCAAAACGGTGATTAACTTGAGCAAAGGAAAAGCCAAGAGAGGAATCCCATCCAAAACTGAAGATTTCAACTCTTGGTACCCCTTTATTGTAGAGGCTGCAGAACTAGTAGACAAAAGATATCCGATTAAAGGAATGGATGTTTGGCGTCCATATGGTTGGAAAACCATGAAATTAATCGATGCACTTACCCATAAGGAAATGGAAAGAACTGACCATGAAGAGGTAAACTTCCCACTACTGATTCCCGAGAACTTACTTGAGAAAGAAAATGCTCTAGTCGCTAGACTAAAACGAGCGAGAGAGGAAGGTGTTGACCCAGATGATCTTAGAGGTGAAGAAGAAGAGGGTGGATTCAAAAAAGAGGTGTATTGGGTAAAACACGCAGGGGAAAACGACCTTGATATTCCTATGTTCTTGAGACCGACAAGTGAAACTGCGATGTATACAATGTTCCCACTTTGGATAAGGTCGCACAAAGATTTGCCGATGAAAGTATATCAGATGGTTAACACATTTAGATATGAAACAAAACAAACTCGATCATTTATTCGCGTTAGAGAAATTCACTTTTTCGAAGCTCACACTGCACATGCTGATGAAGAATGTGCGACTAACCAAATCAAACAAGATTTAGAAATTGTTGACAATCTAATGCATGACCTTTGCCTACCCGTCATAAAAGCAAAAAGGCCGGTATGGGATACATTCCCAGGTGCATGGTACACAATTGGTATCGATGCAATAATGCCCAATGGTAGGACTCTTCAAGTTGCGTCATGCCACCACTACAGAGATCAATGGGCCAAGGCCTTTGATTTAACATATGAGAATTTAGATGCAAAGCAGCAGCATTGCCACCAAACAACATACGGGATGTCTGAGAGATTACTCGGCGCAGTTGTGGGGATGCATGGAGACGATAATGGCTTGATTATTCCACCAGCAATAGCACCGTTTCAAATTGTAATTTGTCCTATGATAAGAAAAAATTCAGAAGTCGATACAATATCAAAGAGTAACCAAATTGCGGATATTCTCAGAGCCGGAGGGCTTAGAGTAAAAGTAGACTCAAGGGATATACACGCTGGGCAGAAGTACTTTGATTGGGAAATAAAAGGCGTTCCTCTGAGGTTAGACATCGGGCCAAGAGATATTGAAAATAATACAGCATTTGCAGCAAGAAGGACTGGAGGCAAAGAGCCACTTTCAATGGACAATATTGTTGCAGAATGTAATCGAGTTCTTGGTGAAATATCTGATGAGTTACGTGATAGGTCAAAGGCTCACACAGAAAATATTCTCATACCATTGACTGATTTAGAGAATGTAGAGGATGGCAAGATATACGAATTGGCGTTCGATGGAACAGATGCTCATGCTGAAACTATAGAACGAACAACTGGATTGTCGTTTTTAGGAGATGCCACGGAGCCATATGAGCATGAGAGGCCTTGCTTTATGTCGGGTAAGCCTACTACAAGAAAAGTCATACTAGCCAAGACTTACTGATTACATTTCGAGGCCATCGAGATTCATTTCTGGATCTCTCATCATCCGCTTCATTTGTTTGTTCATCTTTCTATTACCACTCATTCCCTTCATCATTTTTCTTGAGCGGTTCCATTGTCCAATTAGTTCCCTAACGTCCTTTTCTTTGACACCTGANCCTCTTGCGATTCTCCTAATTCTGTCTGCCTTGATTTTTGCTGGTTCNTCTTTTTCATAGGTAGTCATTGAATCCATTATGACACGATACCTGTCTAAATTAGCCTGCATTGCCTCTTTCTGGTTTTTGCCCATTGCNCCCATTCCACCAAACATACCAGACGGAAGAAATGATAGTAGCTTGTCAATTGTTCCAACTTTTGACATCATTTCCATTTGGGAATACATATCGTTCAGAGTNAATCTACCCGAAAGCATTCGTTGGGTAATTCGCATGGCTTCNTCTTCATCCAAGTCTTCCGGCGCTAGATCAATCANACCTCTGATGTCTCCCATTCCTAACANTCTTGAAATGAATCTGTCAGACTCGAATTTTTCCAAATCNGCTACTTTTTCTCCTGTACCAATGTACATCACTGGTGCACCAGTTGTAGCGACTGCTGAAAGTGCGCCACCACCTCTAGCAGTACCGTCGAGTTTTGTGATAACAATCCCAGTAACACCTGCTAAATCGTGGAAATTAGCNGCTACAGGACCTGCAGATTGTCCGACCTGTGCATCTATTACCAAGAATCTCTCATTTGCGTTTGCAACTGAAGAAATCTGCTCTAGTTCAACTACNAGTTCTTCATCGAGTTTGTGTCTACCGGCTGTATCAATTATCACCAAATCCGCTGATGAGTGTGCTTTTAGCCCATTTCTAACGATTTCAACAGCATTTTTGTTTTCTGGCTCNCCGTATACTTCTACAGTTGAATCCTCNAGCAGCTGNGATAACTGATTATATGCTCCNGGCCTNTGTACGTCAGCCTCTATAACTGCAACTCTCACACCATGACGCCTTCGATACCATTCTGCTAATTTTGCAGTGCTNGTTGTTTTACCATTACCATACAAACCAACCATCAATATGGTGGATTGATGTGGTCGCACCTCCCTAGATGGACCCAGCAGCCGTACTAATTCGGTATAGAGAATATTCATTGCNTGAGTCTGGAGTGTCAATCCTGGCCTAGGCTCTTCATCACGTAACCTTGATTCGAGTTTCTCAGTAATTTCTTTTGTTTGTCGTACGTTAAAGTCCGCTTCCTGAAGTGCTCTCCTGAGAGATTTGATCATCTCCTTGAGTTCTTCTTCATTCAATTTTCTTTTACTCTTGAGCATNCCCAGTGCNGAGAATATACCTCGCGATAGTGACTCAAGTGCCATATGTAACCCGAAGCAAGCATTTGGTTTGAACCCAACGGATGATTATTCGCTTGGAAAAGTCAATCTAAGAACCTCATCTTCCAATTTGGCATTTACTTGACTTGCTTTAGCCGGCCTACTAAACTTAACAGGATGTTCNCTNGAATTTATCCCAACATATACCGTTCCTGATTCACTTCTCAACGACAAATCGTCTCTTACTATTCCAGGAAGATGAAGCAATACATCATCACCATCTGTCCATGTTCCACGNTGGACATCCAAACCTATCCCAATCTCAAATGGCCCTAATCCATCACCAATCACAGGGTTTCCATGGAGCTCAAATGACATATTGGTGAGNGATTCAATCCCGTGGATATCCGAATCTTTCAACTCAACCTCATGAAATTGAAGATCTGTTAATGCTCTTTTCAGCTCCTCTACNTTTTTCCTTTCGTTTATTCTCCTTGTTGATATGAAGTCATGNTCAAGATCGGGAGTCATACGATTTATCACACAGCCAGTAACTGGTAAGTCGAATTCCTTAAGCGATTTATATGCCCGAATTGTCTCGTTGACTCCCATTTTTTCTGGGATTGTTACCAAAGTGAATCGCGTGACGTTTGGATTGCAGAGTATTCTTCTTACATGCAAAACTCTGCGTCGGAACTTCTCNAGCTCATCTCGCATTTTTTCTCCTTCTTTTGCTCCAAACATCATCGCTCTAATTCCACCAGTCAAGCGGTGCATTCGGATTATTTTATCAGCCCACTTCTCGATAATTTCAGGTAATGCTAGGAATCGAAGTGTGTGACCTGTAGGTGCAGTGTCAAATACAATAACATCCCAGTCAGGATTTTCAAGATGCTTCAATAACTCATCGAATGCCATAGCCTCATCTAATCCAGGGAGTACCATCTCTGAAGCGTTCAAGTTAGGATCTTCACCACCCAGCATGGGACCTAGACTTTCAGTTAATTTTGGAATGTGATCTGATATTCTAGCTTCTGGATCTAACTCTAACCCCCAAAGTCCTGGTACTTCCTTGACTTCAGTTGGCGATGAACCGAGTTCCACCCCAAGACTATCNGATGTACTGTGAGCAGGATCACTACTAACTAACAAAACTTTGAGACCTGCTTGAGCAAGTCCTACTGCAGTAGACGTNGANGTTGTTGTTTTNCCGACACCACCTTTTCCACCGAATAACAATAGTCGTGCCATACTAAACCCTCTAGATTGACATATTCAAGCGTTAGGATAACACAATTCACTTGAATGAAGTGTTTTGTGCCAACAACATGGCAAGCGACTTGGCTCTTTTTCAGGTCGCATCAATNACAGCACTNGTAGGAATGGGTTTAGGATGGAGAGGAGTAATGACACGTTACTCTGGATTCTATGANCTCCCAACCGCATGGAGTATGATGTTTTGGGGTATTTTAATNGGAGGCATTTATGGAACAATGGGAGATAGATCTCTTTTGATTCCTTACCTCACTGGAGAATTCTTACCCTATTACAACGTTGTAATTTGCTTGTTAATGGCAGTAGTTGTTCACCTTGTTTTACGTACAAAAAAAGTGCGGCGTACAGGTTCACAGCCCACAACAGGTTGGGCTCTTGGATTAGCAGTAGGTGGCATGGTTGCAATGTTTGTTATTTTCAGGCTGCTGGAAAGCTACAGCTTTGACATACAGATCGCNGCATCAATGATATTGGTGGCGTTAATTTCTCCCAGAGGTCANGCTTTGATTTTCTGCCGTCACGGACATGGGATGTTGATGGACAAAAGGTGGAGTATAGTGCTCAGAACATTCTTTTGGAGTACTTTGCTTCTTACCTCACTCTACACTGCATTGAAAAATCCTGTAGTTTGGATTTTCATTATTCCACCACTTCTACTCGCTGAAAAACAAGCGCAAAATTGGGTATGGGCCGCTGTGCCGAAACCTGCTAGAAGACGGCTNAGNAGGATTTGGGCTGATGCGAGTAGAAATAATCTAAAAGAAGATGAGTAAGTNTATGCTTACACACATCNCTATACACTNTTANTGNACCTATATTAAACCACAGAACACTTTCATTTTGGGGCAGAACCTTCATTGAGGTGCTGTGTCGCCATCAGTACAATGGGAACATGCCCTTTTTGCCGTGCCCAGACTCTCCCTGGAGATTCAATATGCTACAGTTGTGGCAGAGTAATCTCAGGAGCATCTGGCATGGATTCAAGAGTCAAGGGCAACTTCATGCGCTCACCAACCCGAAAGGCAAAACCAGGAAAATCACCAAGGCATGCCACATCCACCAAATCAAGACGAAAGGTGAGGAAAAAACGCAGCATGATTAACCAACTAGGGTTAGTTGCACTAATCGCTTTCATATTTTTTACACCAGATGCAAGACAGTTTGTTTTGGCAAAGTGGGCGGAAATAGAAGATTACGTAATGGAAGGACTTGCACCGCACCAAGTTTACCCATTGGAGGCTGATTACACCGTAGTTAGAAGTATTGATCTTTGGAATAATGGATCGGGGGTTGGCCATCTCGAAGAGTCTATTCCCTTACCTCTTGATGTTACGAGCAATGAGGGGGGAGCTGTAGCTTTAGCGTATGAAGATGGTACAGAAGTTCAAAAATCGAACATCCAAGAAGTCATTAATATAGAACTTCGGATAGATGGAGAAGTTATTTCTATTCCAAAGGATGGTGTACCTACAAAACAGAAATCTGAAGCAGTAGTGACTGCACAAGGAAATGAAATCTGGTGGCCGGGACAAGGTGATGGTTCAGACAAATGCAAACATGGTGCATGCGTTCGTGTATCAATAGATGTCCCATCGGGAACACACGAAACCGTAGATTTTGCCGTGACGCTAAAATCAAAATCCTACACTTGGTGGCATTCTACCAGAGTCGATGGCAAAATTGACGGTAAATCAGAAGGGACAAGTCTAGCAAGATCTGGAACATTCGCAGACATAGCAGAGCGTGGAATGGGTTCGAGGTCCAATACCTTCGCATCAACTCTAAACTGGTACGACCGAGGTGGAACAGATGGATGGGCGATCGATGCTCGGTCTAACACAGCACCAACTGTGTATCAGACAGCAGCAAGCATAGATGCTTCGTTACCTACAAACCTCAAAACTAATGCATATGCATTTGCACGCGCAACATTTGATTGGCTCAACGAATATGTGCCATATGATACAAATGCACCAAATATTGCAAGAGGGGGTGAACAATGCTTAGTTGCAGGCATGGGAGACTGTGACGAACAATCAAACGCTTTCATGAGCATAATGCGGCACAAGGGAATACCGACTTGGTATGTCTTTGGAGCATTGACAGACTCTAATTTTGAAAATTGGGAAGGACATGCTTGGGCCTACATTCTTTTACCAATGTCTAATGAATGGTGTGAACAAAAAGGTGTGGTAATCGAGACATGCTTTGTTGAGGGAGCAGTAGATGTTGTAAACAGGAAATGGTTGGTACACACACCAACGGTCTACATTGACTGGATAGAAAAGGCACCATGGACGAATGTTGATGGATATTACTCAGGTGGTTCTATGCAAGGAAATGATTTCAAGCGATTACGGTCATTCTTCACTGAAGGATACGAAATTAGTGGTGGTACTTGGAATAATAAGTGGATAGGAGAGGATCTATCGTGAGGATAATTATCGGTGGTGCTGGAAGAGTTGGTACGGGACTTGCCCGTGCCCTCAGGGACGAGGATAAAGACGTGGTTCTCGTTGACAATAGTGCAACTGCTGTCAAGAATTCTCAGGGTTTAGATGTCCTCGTGATTCATGGCGACATTACCCAGAGAAAGAAGTTTTTAGAAGCTGGAATAGAAAACGCTGAAGTCTATGTTGCAGCAACTAATTCAGACGAAAGGAATATTCTGTCATGTGCACTTGCAAAGCATGTTCATAATGAGCAAACAGGTGGTAAAGCAAAACTGATGACAATTTGTCGAGTAAGAAATCCAATGTTTGTCGAGGAGTATAAACTTGGGAAATTGTCAAAATGGGCAGGAGTAGATCATGTCGTTCATCCAGTTGATGGAGCTATCGAGCGACTTATGTCAGGTTTGCGTTCCTCATCACTAACAGAAGTGATTCCATTCGAAGCAGATGCTTTCATTGTCGAGCTTAATGTTAAACCAAATGCTGGTGGAGTTGTACATCGAACTCTGAGAGATTCAGGATCAAAGGTTGAAGGTGGTATGCCCCTAATTGTGGGATTAAAAAGAGATGGAATGCAGGGNAAAGTTCCAACAGCAGATGANCAAATATTGCCAAATGATCGTGTTGCAATAGCCACTGCNGGNGAAGCATCATTTAATCGAATTCTTCGTATTTTTGGACACGAAGCTATAGATTTCCCTGACAAACCAAAAGTGGTTATTTATGGTGCTGATTTGATAGGAATTCGATTAGCAAAAGCTTGGCTGGANGTTGATGGAAAGGTTACTGTTGTAGAGAAGGATTTGGAAACTGCAAACAACTTAGCAGGNTCAGATATTGGTAGCCACAAAAATATCGAGATTATTCACGGGGACCATTTAGACAAGAATTTGCTCTCAGAAATCGAAATATCATCTTACGATATCGCAATTTCAGCCTTAGATGACGACCATGCATCTATNGCTGCNGNTCTNCTTGCAAGTGATATGGGTGTTGANAGAACAGGNTTAATTCTNTACGACGCAGATCTTGTAGATGTTGTAAGAAGAATGGGAATTACTTTTTCTGTAGACAGGAAGCGTGTTGCTATTGATAGTATTCTATCTCGAATACACTCTGAATTGCCCGGACCTTATGCTGTTTTGTCAAGCGTACCTGATGTAATTGGGATTTGTTTACCTATTAACGAGAAAGTCAAGTTTGCTGGAAAAACCATCANAGATGCCGGNTTACCNGATTGGTGTAAAGTTGCTTTCATACAAAGGCGAAATATCCATGAAGAGTGGGAGACNATGCGGCCATCATCCACAAAAACGCTGCTAGAAGGGGACAGANTGACCATATTCCTTCCTCCTGACAGGGTTGATGATTTAGAGAAGAAATTCAAGGTGTGAAGAAAGTGCGTCGTGACGTATTATCGCTTATCGTCGGATGGACGATGATGGCAATGATCTTACCATTGCTATTTAGTTTCATCATAACCTGGTGGTTGGATGGNTTTACANTGGCTTTCAAGTCATTCATGCTTCCTATTTTTCTTTCTGGAATTATTGGGACCTTACTGCTAAGTGTNGGAGTGCGCTCAGACACAACTGAAAGACTAAGAGACAGAGAAGCATTTGCTGCTGTTGCTTTAGCTTGGCCAGTTGCAGTGCTGATTGGAAGTTTTCCCTTTTGGTTAGGTGGAGTATTTCATGGGCCATTTACTGATGGATCCACTATGATTGATATTGCGAGAGGATTTGTAAATTCATGGTTTGAATCTATGTCAGGGTTTACCACCACTGGAGCGACTGTTATCGAACATAGGATGAGCCCTAATTGTATTCCTGGAACAACTCCAGATTGCATTAATGCNCAACCTCNAGGGATTTTAATCTGGAGATCGTTGACTCAGTGGCTNGGTGGTATGGGAATAATCATGTTAGGACTCATGTTGNTGTCAAGAGTTCTTGGAGGTGGTATGGCTTTAGCGCGAGCAGAATTGACTGGACCATCATTGTCAAGNCTGCGACCTAAACTNCAAGAAACNGCGCTGGCGCTTTGGACAATATACATTTTACTGACTGCATTAGAAATCATTGCANTGTTCTTTATTGGAGACCTTTCAATGTTNGATNCCTTTAATCATGGACTCACTACAATGCCGTCTGGTGGATTTTCTACTCATGACTCATCCATTGCTTATTATGACAGCTACATTGTTGAGACAATTATCATTTTCTTCATGTTTTTTGCAGGTGTGAATTTNACNCTTATATGGCTTGCATGGGAAAGGCAATGGGACAAAATATTCTCAGACCAAGAAGGTAGAAGTTATGTCGCAGTTATTTTAGTAACCACAACATTTGTGTTCTTTGCCCTTATTTCTCAGGGAAGCTCAATCGACGAGGGAATATTCGATTCATTNTTCACTGTAATTTCTATCGGTACATCAACTGGNTATACAAACTCGGACTACATGCTATGGCCTGTTGTAACCCATATTCTGTTATTCTTATTGATGATTGTCGGTGCATGNGCTGGATCAACAAGCGGTGGCNTGAAACTAATGAGAGTTACATTAGCCCTNAAAGTAGCTTGGAGAGAAATTGGAAGAATCGCTCAACCAAAGAGNATATTCCGAATTCGTATGAATGGTGAGGTTGTAGAAAACGAAAGGTTAGGNCTAATTGTTGGGATGTTATTTGTATGGACTGGATTATTTGCGATTTCTTGTATTGTTTTAGCTNTTACAATGCCTGATTCAGACTTTGAATCNGTNGTTGCTGTAGTTGCATCATCATTAGGTAATACTGGACCAACATTAGGTGATTATGGNCCATCAAACACNTGGGCGTCTATGGGAGCGCCATCGTTGGTAATTACNTCTATTCTGATGTGGTTTGGTCGACTTGAACTTATGACTGCATTGTTATTGATACACCCAAGAACTTGGGCACGAGAAGAAAGNGAAGCCCCCGATAGGGCATCAGTGAAATTAATCAGAGAGCTNTTTGAAAAAATGGAAGACAAAGGNGAAGACTAGTCAAAATAATGTCCGTTGATTATTATCTTGAATTGTTTCTTCNTGAACNTCTTCCTCAACCACAGAAGACTCTGTTTTCATGGTAGCCTGACTACTTGCTAATTCTAACTCTTTAGCATATTTTTCGAGAAGTTCTTTTGTCGAGCGATGNNTTACTTTTAGCCCGCAGATTGCAGCGTGTTCTTCCGGAGANANACCAAGNGCAATNGATATAGAAAAATCATGACTATGTTTGGATTGCACTGCTATTAGCGCAGGTAGAAGCTCCTCACGTACAGCCTTTACAGAACAGCCACATGTTTCTGATAGCCTTTCAACAACTGACCTTTTGACCCAGGCTGAGCCTCTTCGCAAGAAATCGGGATATGAGCAAAATATTCTTCCTTCAACCGGTTTTGTTTTGGTCACACCTGCTGACAATCCTGCTAGGTTTGAGGACCAATACCAAGACCTGTGTGCTGTGTTTCTAAACCGAGTTGTAAGTAGATTATCTGCTAANGATAATGAAGAGGAGGCCCGACGTATAGCATTGTACTCATTTAGTATAACNCCATTATTCCAGGAAACCCAAGCAACCATNTCATCTGGACTTTTATCCAAGGATCTCATAGTTGTCATNGCTTTATCAGCAGTNCGAGATCTGTATAATAAATCAAGCCCNGGGAATATNTCAACAGTAGTATCTCTTACACCAGTTTCAATATTTTCACGAACCATCTCTCTTGTCAAATTAGACTCTGTTAAGTTACACATTACCTGTAANTCACGTACAAGAGCACGTAANTCTCCAGGATTATTGTTTACTAACTCATCAATTGCATTTGGATCCGCTGTATATCCTTCCTNCTTTATGACTCTTAGAGCAATCCTGCGTAGTGCCTCATTTGAAACTCGATCAAATCTTATGCTAACTAGGTANTTGGAAAATCTATCCCTCGTAGACCTCCATGTAGAAGATGACCTTCCCCACAAACCCATTTCATCATTGCATGCNAGCATAACAGGTTGTTTTGTATTTTCAAGGAGATTNAGGAGTTCNGCTTTACCACCACTATCTCCTTTCAATGCGTTCGCCTCACTTCTCTCGTCATTACTGACTATTGAAGAAATTCTATCATCAGAGATTGCACGCAGGCCACCACTCAGGTGGTCAACCTCATCCAACAAAATCAGTGTTCGCTGTGGTTTATCTGTAGGTGACATGAATATCGAACGGTGTGTAGATGCATTNGTGGCTGCTCTGCGTATTGCTCCAGCGTTTCTAGCATCACTNGCATTTAGTTCGATTACTTGCCAACCCATGTCCGTCGCAATAGCCCTAGCAATCGAGGTTTTACCNACACCAGGTGGNCCNATAAGCAGTAAAGCAGGTTTCGATGGTTTTCCTTCTTTCCATTCNTCAAGCCAGGAGCGAATTTTCCGTCTCTGAGCNTCGTTTCCTTCAAGCTGCCTTTCTGTNTTTGGCCGGTGGCGCTCGGTCCAATCGCTAACCACCATGGTCTAACCTAATTGTAGGACCCCTTTGAACATTGAGATTATCAAAATGGCAAATCTTCGANTTTTATTCGCTTTTGCTCACCAGTATCTCGCTCTCGGATGGTAATTGTNCCGTCGCTAACAGAATCTTGGTCTACAGTCAGACANTAAGGNACACCAACCTCGTCAGCTCTTGCATATCTTCTGCCGATTGAACCGCTTGCATCATAAACTGAGAAAACACCTGGNTTATCACATAAATTTCTATGGATTTCCAGAGCTAATTCATCCATTCCATCCTTTTCGTATAGTGGCAGAATTGTAACATCTATTGGAGCGACATCATCTGGGAGAGTGAGGCGTGCATATTCTTCACCACCCTTTTCCAATTCCATGTAATTATGATCTAATAAGTGCCAAATTATTCTATCAATGCCAAATGCTGGTTCCACTACATGCGGAGTGTACCATTCTCCAGTAACGTTTTGAGTGATTTGTACTCTTTTTACATGCTCCTCTAAGATCTGAATTACATGTCCATCAATATTTACCTCTGTAGGAAATACTGTAGATGCTGGCAAACCCTCGACCTCAAGTTTTACTTTTCCTGCTAGTGCCCTAAATGCTGGGCCTGTCTTTGAACCATCTGTTGTCCAACCATCGGTTTCAACAACCTTTGGTGACTCAAATTTTCTCCATGCTTTAAGTCGGTGACCTGTAGCATTTTCGTGTGCTTCCAAATCGTAACATCCACGATGAGCAATTCCGACACACTCAACCCAGCCATATGATCCTAAAATTTCCGCATCCCAACAGTCTTGAGCGTAGTGTGCCATTTCGTTAGATTGGTGTTGTCTGAATCTTAGATAATTAACCTTGATTCCTACTTTGACAAGGAAGTCAAGTGTTTTCCCCATAAAATAACCAACTGTAGGATGACGAATTATCTTATTTGTCACTGCATTTTCAATAGTCGATTTTATTTCTCCAGCATCTTCAGAAATTAATGTAATTTCATCTTTCCAAGAACTAAAATCATGTTCTACATTTGCCTCGGGATCTATGAAATATTCTAATTCAGCCATGTTGAATTCTCTTAAACGAATCATTCCTTGTCTTGGACTTATTTCGTTCCTATACCCTTTTCCAACCTGTATTGCTCCGAATGGAAGTCTTTCTCGAAAGTGCCTATATATCGAAGGGAAGGAAGTAAACATTCCTTGTGCTGTTTCCGGACGGAGAAAACCTTGCCTTCCAGAATTACCTGCACCTATTTGTGTGTTAAACATCAAATTCTGAGCCTCAACATTGGCCCAATTTACATCCCCACAACTTGGACATTGTGGCTGTAATTCCTTGATGAGTGACTCTAGTTTGTTTTTAGCAAAGGAGTCTGCGTTTGGGTATTCATCCTCAATAAGATGATCTGCTCTACTAGCTTCCCCACAATTCTTGCATTCAACTAAAAAATCACTAAACTCGCCAACGTGGCCACTGGCCTCAAGAACAGAGTAGGGTGTAACAGTAGGACAAGAAATTTCAACAACATTACCTAAACTCTGCCAGTGATTAATCCAAGTTTGGTTAACTTTATTTCTCAATCTTCCACCAACAGGGCCAAAATCGTACAACCCTGCTGTGCCTCCATGAATCTCAAAAGCCGGTAGTATAACACCTCGCCGTTTTAGCATACCCGAAAGTCTACCAAGGCGCTCCGGTGAAAACTCCTCCATGGCACCGCGTGTACAAAGGGGTAAATGAGTACACCTACAGAAATTTATTTTTTGTACTGATTTCTTTTATCAAAATTTGATGCCAAATTAAGAGAAATAAAGCAACTCAACCCCATATATTGATTACATTTCGGTGCATGTTGTTTATTTTAAAAAACAAAACAACTATGAAGTCGACATGCACGGTGGCAACCACAGGCAGTGTGAGAATAAATATGGCAAATATCTCTTACTTAGAAAACCCTCTAGATACTGAGGCGTTATTAGAGAAGTTATGCCAGCCGGTTCGGAACTGGTTTAAAGAAAAATTTCCCGATTTCACCAGACCGCAGAAACTTGCCATACCAGCGATAATGGATAGAGATCACCTTTTATTGTGCTCACCAACTGGTTCTGGTAAAACACTCACAGCGTTTCTTACAATTATTGATCAGTTGGTGAGAGAAGCCCTCAATGGTACACTCGAAGAGAGAGTATACTGTTTGTATATCTCCCCAATCAAAGCTCTTGCAAATGATATACAGAAGAACCTAATTGGGCCTTTGCAAGAAATCGAAGAAAAATATCTACCAGATCGTGCTCAAGGGAAAATCCGGGTTGGCCTCAGGACAGGAGATACACCTCAGTCAGAAAGACAAAAGATGTTACGCAAACCTCCACACATACTCATAACGACACCAGAAAGCATGGCTATTGCCATATCATCTCCAAGATTCCAACCTATCGTCTCAAACGTCGAATACATAATTATTGACGAAATGCACTCATTAGTCCCAACAAAAAGAGGAGTTCATTTAGCACTTACCATTTCACTTCTTGATACAATCTTGGAGCGTCCTGTTCAAAGAATCGGTATTTCTGCAACCATGGAACCTTTGGAGACAGTTGCTGAATATCTTGTAGCTAGTGACGACAGAGAAAGTAGAGACAATGACCAAACTGTGAAGATTGCTAAGATTAGTGGTGCCAGAGAACTGGATCTAGACATTTTATTGTGCTCTCCGAAATTTAGTGACCTTTCCGTAATGAAGGTTTTAGAAATGAATGTTGAAATGATTGCTGATCTAATCAGCGCTCATACTACTACACTAGTTTTTGCTAACACTAGGAAGATGACAGAAACTTTGGTTCAGAAATTGCGACCGTATCTCGGAGACTTAGTTGCTGGACATCACGGATCTATGGACAAACGAATTCGCCTTGACGTTGAAAGAAAACTGAAACTAGGCCACCTCAGAGCAGTAGTCACATCCTCATCCTTGGAAATGGGTATCGATATTGGTTCGGTCGACATGGTTGTTCAGGTTGGTTCACCTGGCGATATAGCAACAGCACTACAGAGAATTGGAAGAGCTGGCCACCATGTAGGCGGTATCCCCAGAGCAAGATTCCTCCCCTCAAGCGTGGATGATTTGATTGAGTTAGCAGCCCTACAGGCCGCAATACAAACAGGCGATATGGATCGTTTAGATTTCCCGCAAAACTGTTTGGACGTTCTTGCACAATTTTTGATAGGGCTAGTAATAATTAACGAAAGAGATATGGATGAAGCTTTCGAGGTTGTTACAAGCACTTGGTCATACAGAAATCTATCCTATGATGATTTTATTGAAGTTCTTGATATGCTAGAAGAGGAAAGGCGCGTTTGGATTGATTGGGAGGAAAATCTGTATGGAAAGCGTGGATATTCAAGAATGATTTACTACACAAACATTGGAACTATAGCTCCAGACAATTCATATCTNGTATTCAATGCGGAAGGNAGTATACTNGGACAACTGTCATCATCATTCGTTGCTAATCTTCGAGGTGGTGATGTNATCCTNTTAGGTGGCTCGACATACCGTGTNACCAATATACAGGGAACTAGAGTAAACGTCAATTCAGTCACAGGATATCGACCCACAGTTCCTTCATGGAGTGGTGAGGCAAGAAGTCGTTCTCGAGAGTTATCAAAGGCCTTGTTGGANCTNATAGGACACACAGTAAATANNCTGAGAAGGCAAAACGATCCAAGAGTTGTCTTAAGNGACGCTTACGGCTTAGGNGAAGGAGTGTCCAATACTATAGCAAGACACCTAGAAGAACACACCNTAGACTCATTCCAAGTACCGGACCCAAACAGNTTGATTGTTGAGCAAATCGTNTCTGGTGGTATGCCAACATATCTAATCACATCTTGTCGNGGTAGGGGATTTAACACTGCGCTAGGATATTTTATGGCNGGTCTTGCAGAACAAGACGGAATAGCAGTACTAGAGTTATCATTCGATGANAATGGTCTANTGATAAAAACAAGCCAGGAAGTTGATCCNAGGAGAATGTATGATTCATTCCAGTCNAACNACCATATTGAAGTNATTGAGAGATACATTGTAAGTACTCAAATTTTNGCAAAAAGATTCAGGGAAGTAGCTGGTAGGTCATTGATTATTCCAAAACGTATTGGNGCGGAAGANGTTAGTCCACAACAATTCCAACAAAGGGCTGATGCGTTGCTTCAACGACATAGATCAATGGAAGACTCACTGTTAATCAAGGAAGCCAAGGCTGAAATTATGCATGGTGATATTGACATTAAGTCNCTTAATGAATTCCTGCAATTAACTAAAGAATCTGAGGCTAGAATTGTACACACAAAGGTCCCTGTTCCATCTAGATTAGGTATGAGNCTGTACATGAGCACATTCGAAGATTTGTTGTCAATGAAAACCCGNGCATTTTTGGTTAAGGACATTGACCCAGAAATTCTCAAACGCCTGTTAGGAAATAGAAGTTTAGCTACNGAACTTACTGATGAGCAGCTTGACCAGTATTATTCAAACAAAGTACCGAAGCCAACAAATGCAGACGAATTATNGAATTTAATGAATAAAGGAGGAGGACTAGACAGGAANTGGGAAAATCCTCTNTANGAAGAAAAGTTAGAAGGGATTTCCCATGATATTATTTCTTCNTGGGTTGAAGAATTGGTTAGTCAAGGTAAGATTACCAAATTAAGAGATACNGGAATGTCTGAACTTGANGGTAAGTGGTTTTCGAATTTCATGGCTGAAATACATGGAACTCTCGGATGTATTGCTGAGGCAGGTGGAAAGGATATGGATGATGTCCGAGANCTATACACCAAAGGAATAACCTACGAGGTTGCAACTGAATATGATGGCCTAAATCCNGTAAAATGGAAAGAGATGAAAATATCAGACCCNCATGAAGCTCTTCGCGTGAAAATAATCGAAATGTTAGGTAGCGAAGGACCACAATTGGGAGAAAAAATCGCTAATAGACTACCGTTCCCTCAAGGACAGATTGATTCTATATTGCATGAGTTAGAAATGAGAAATGTCATTTCNGTTGGCTTCTTNAAACAAACTGATGACGCTGAATATATCCTNAAAGTAGACGAACACAAGATTACTGGTGGCGAAGAGGATGTTGTTGAATACCGTTCTGTACAAAATCTAGTACTACAGAANTCTTTCAAGCANTACTCCGATGGTTTCACGGCATTTAACCAACACATATTGTTCCAAAAACAGCAAGAAATGTTGTACAGAGTCGACGGATTTAGGTATGCTGATTGGAAAGATTTACAACTCGACTCTGATGTTATTATGGGNAGACTCTTACACAACAGAATAGGTTACACAACAAGAGAAAACATACCNATGCTACTCGGANTAAAGCCAGAACCGTGGCTTGGCGAGATGGAAAAGTTGGTTTTNGAAAAAATTCCTCACAATGAAAATCTCACNAGACAAGAAATACTGGCAGATTTCCCTAAGGGTGAAGATCACAAATCNTTACAAAGAGATTTGAAAAATGCAATTAGCAATCTTGAGAGNCAACTATGCTTGGTTAAGCAATTTGAGGATGTTAGTGGTAGAAGAAGAAGACTTTCGCTATTCCACCGGGTTCATGATGTTTACAAATCTATGGAATTTGAGGACGCATTGGTCCATGTAATCAAGCGGATGGGACCTGTGAAAGCATTTACATTACGTTACTATGTTTCGCGCAGTGTTGAAGAACTAGCGATTGCACTTAGGAACCTCGAAAATCGTGGTGAAATCAAGAAGATCATGGCTTTAGTTCCAGAACCAGAGGCTTTCTACGTAGTTCCNGAAGACATCAATGAGATTACAACTGCAAAAAGAGAGGACAGAACTCTTAGAATCCTAACNCAATCTGACCCCTATGTATCACGATTCATATGGGAAGTAAGAAGCGTTTTGGACAGAGGTTGGTACTTGCCTGTATTCAAAGGTGTGGANCCTGTTGGAAAGGTATTGATGTTCAAAATAAATGACTANCTAGANATAAAGGATATGCACATTCCATATGCGTATCTCGATGAATTCTGTGCCGCTTTTGAAAAATTACTTGACAACCACTCAGATCAGNTAGTAGATGTTGCAGTTTTATCTCAATTCAATGGCATTCCTGTAACTGAACTCGAAGACAATTTCAGATTNGCGTTGGAAGGCATAGGTTTCAAGCTCGCAGGAGAGAGNATGATACGTGGAGGAGTAGTCGATCCACAGCCTAGAGANATTGCTGAAAGAGCATTGTTCCACAGACACCACCTGCACCAGAACTCTCGACTTGAAAACGAAATCAATGCTCTTGAAAGCGTTCAAGAAGTTAGAGATGATTTTGGTCTAAGGGGTCGAGCAGAAGTGTATAGAGTTAGCCTCAAGAATATGGCCAGCGCTCACCAACTGCACCAAGGAATTAANCTGCGTGGTCATCAAGTTTGGGCATCATACGATCACTTTTCCACGCTTCTTGCNATAAGAGGAGANGAGCCAGATGAAGAACTATTAGACGTTCTTGAATTCTTTACAACCCATAGCGACCCGAATTTATTCATGGAAAGACACGCTATGAAAAGAGCTGCTTTCAGAAAACTGATCCAACCACTACTCAGNAGTGGCCACATGGTCCAAGACTANAGAGGGGGCTTCAGAACAGTNGCTCCAAGACAAGGTTTGGACAGAGTTATTCTCAGACGTGAATACTTACGCCGTCTAGTTTCNGACTACCCTGTAATTACACTAAAACAATTCACACGCCTTGCNGGCACACCA
Source organism: Methanobacteriota archaeon (assembly GCA_002694245.1). Lineage (GTDB taxonomy): Archaea > Thermoplasmatota > Poseidoniia > Poseidoniales > Poseidoniaceae > MGIIa-K1. The sequence continues at coordinate 36,969 of NZLM01000037.1, read as the reverse complement.
TTCAAGCCTGAGGAANTAAAGGCNATTCTAACCGAATTNGAGGAAGACTCTACTNTGATCAAAGGATTCCTAATACAAGACTTGCATGAGGTTTGTTGGGGTAANAAGGACCTACTCGATGAAGCAAAAAATGTCCCNCCAATAAGAGATTTTGTCATTCCTCCTTCTGATCCAATCGCNCCATATTTCGCTGACGTTCTAAANCAGAAATTTGGGTTTGGAAGTGCATACCTAGTTTTCAGAAACGCAGAACCTGTAGCNGCATTCAAAGCAAATACAAGAGACAANGTTATCGATGTAACCGATTATGAAGGGTCGGAGAAAGGGTGGCGTATTGTGAAAGAGTTTGCNTGGGAACATCAAATGCCGCTAAAGACCGAATTAAGAATCGGTGGCAAACGAAGAAAATAGTCCTTGCACACTACCTTTAACTGATTTAAATTCTAACCTGTGTTAGATTAAATAATGAGTTCATACTGGAAACATATGTGTACAACAAGGCAGTTACTCTAGTTCTTGTGATGCTTCTCGCATCAATTACCCCAATTTTTCCTGTAGTATCGGCTGAAGATATCGATGAAATTGAAATCTTGGAAACGGTTGTTAATCCAATAAACAACCACACATACCACCTTTTGTCTGCATCATCATGGTCAGACGCTGCATCTGTTGCAAGGAGTCTTGATGGCTTTTTAGTAACTGTAAATGATGCAGATGAGGATCAATGGCTATTCGACACTTTTGCCATTGGTGACAGTGTAACTCGACACTTATGGATTGGATTATCTGACCATGAAGATGAGGGGAATTATCGATGGCACGATGGAACTCCATTTGTATACAGAAATTGGGGTGATGGTCAGCCTGGTGATGGTGATGACGAAGATTATGTTCACATCACAGGCACCAACATGGGAAGTATAGACCCTGCAACATGGAATGATTTGGAGGACGATCCACAATACTTCCCTGTATACGGAGTCGTTGAGGTTGGACAAGGAGCGGACTACGCACTGAGATTCGATGGATATGATGATTACATTATGGTGGATGAAGAAATACCTTCATTCGAGTACGATATAACAATCGAGGCTTCTGTNAATGTTCCAGAAATTGATAACATCAATTTCATTACTATGCTGGGTGACTACGGATGGGGATTATACCTAAACAACGGTTATNTGGCATANTCAAACGANTACTCAATGTCTAGAAACCCANTCTCTAATGTTTCACTAGAAACAAACACTTGGACGGATNTTAAAGTTGTAGTAAATACAACTGAGGGTGGTGAATTTTTCATCAACAATGAATCNGCAGGCACNTTTGGCTCTGACAAATCTCAGATACCAGCTGGTGACTTTGGATCAAATGATTGCTATCAATCAGGGGATGATTGCGATGAATTGTACATTGGAAGAATGGGTGCGGGATGTGATTGTAACTACTTTGAAGGAATGATTGATAATCTGAGANTCTACAATAACATACACGATTCACTCTGGACTTTTGCAGAAGGTGANGATGATTTCACTNTCGACAATAATGAACGATACGGAGACATATATGGTGCTGCTTGNGTCATGCCCGATGGAACGATTATTGCCCAAGCAATTGAATTGTTNAACGATGAATATGTGGATGACATAGATGCATCGGCTGGCGATACTCTACTCTTTTTCGCAGAGATTCCNGACAACACACAATATCTNTCTCTTAACGCGTATGATTGGTACTACGAAGNCGAAGAGGAAATCGACTATGATGAAATTGAGTATGAAATCTACATTGCCCTAGACCGGATTCCNTCTGCATGGGACCACGATTATGAGGTCGAACCATCACCATACGGCTTCTATGTTTACGAATACTTTGAATTCCCACAGGCAGGAACATATTGGTTGACAATCAAAGCAAATTACGACTTCAACGAGCTAGAAGTTGGAGCATACTGGGAACTCGCTCCAGAGCCACCAGAANTAGATGAAATGACAGAATTAAATGACGGNATAGCCGTNACAGGCCAGTCAATACCAAGGAATAGTGGAGATGANTTGTATTTCTATGTCGATNTGGAATCTGAACTTGCTGAGTTACGTGTTTCAACATATGGNGGTCAAGGNAATTGNGANNTACACATAGCATACGAAAATTTGCCTTATGTTGGTGATTTTGGATGGTTCGAAGATGAATTCGATTGGAANGAGGGTGGAGAAAACTCGTTTGGAAATCAACTGGTGTCGGACAGTTCTTACAGTCCAGGTAATGACGAGACAGTGCAATTATTCGATGCACAACCAGGGATATATTANGTNATGATGACCTCATGGTCTGGGTGTCGACAAGTAACAATCCAAGCGGATTTCACATANAGCCCGCAGAATGTGGAACCTGAGGAAGCNGTAGAACTGACTGATGGCATCCCATATGGACCGTTGAGTGGTTTNAATGGCCTCGATCAATATTTCTTTATTGATGTTCCAGTNGGNACTGAAAGACTTGAAATCGATCTAAACAATGGTGATGGAGAGGCTAAATTGATGCTGAGANTGGAAGAGTACCCTACTTGGACCACTTACGACCAGCATTCAACAACTCCAGGTGCTGGTGATAAAATCGGGTTTAATGATCCTACACCTGGCAAATGGTACATATTGCTTGGAAGCGAGGAATTTTACAGCAGAATCGACATCACTGCATCATTTGAGGATAGGTATGTTTGGTCATATGATGGAGAACCNATTGAGTTGTTTAACAAAGAAGAGATTTCAGGAATGAGCGCTCCTGAAGGAGAAGAACTGTATTTCTTCATCGACTTAGGAGAAGAAATTGCCACGGACATCACAATTACAACTTGGGGTGGTGATGGTGATCTAACACTATTTGCAGAGGTCGATGAATTTGAATTTGAAGAGTTTGACGGCAGNACANGTGGTAGGCANTTTAGTGATAATTTATTCGAGGNTGATGACGGGGAGGCTGAAGAACAAATCGACATTTTCTTTGCTACCGGTATAATTGATGTAACAATATACGCCAATTCTGACATAGAAGAAATCTCAATCATAGCAAAATGGGAATCTATGCGGATACCTGGTGAAAATCCTGGAATTCAGCCAGACCCCGTGGATGAGGACTATTTCTCTTGCACAGATTACATAGATTGGCTGTTTGAAGAATATGATGCTGACGAAAGTGGTGACATCTCCATGGAAGAGATAAAAATTGATCCAGAAGAAGAACTAGTTGAATTCGATTCCAATAGAGATAATCTTGTTGATAGAGGAGANTTGACTGAGGAATTTTGCTCTTGTGATAANGAATTAGAATTTGGTTTAAATCAAGTTGAATCCGAAAATGGCGAGTATACAATAGAGAATTTGATGAGTATTGAGTGGAAAAACCAATTTGATTTTACTGATGGAGATCTAAACAACGATTTGATTATTGACGAAGATGAAATGGACAAGATCATTGATGAATGTATAACTACATACAACCCATATGACAGAGATGGTGACGGTACACCAGACTCAGAAGACGCATTTCCTGACGACCCCAAAGAAGACACAGACACTGATGGTGATGGGGTAGGAGACAATTCAGACATAGTAGCATCTCTAGATAACGATGTGATTTGGATTTCAGCTAGTGTTATTGTACTTATTTTGATGACAGTTCTTGGCTTAATGTTCGTTAGAAGTCGCAGAGAACCTGAATACGCATGGCAACAAAATCAGCGTGATGAGATGTCAGAAGCGATGTTAGCTAAGATGCAACCTCCTATCAACAGTTTAGACCGAGACACAATACCTCCGGCTCTAGATTTAGGTCCAGTAAGTGATGTACCTGATGACATGCGTGTATCGGATCTCTACGATTGAGCATTTTTCTTGGACCCTGGAGCTAAACCCAATGGTTTCAGTAAATGCAGAACATGTCGATGCATTTGTGGTAACATTTCGAACAGAACTAGTGCCAGCACAAACATTGCGCCTAGTGAGACAAATCGGGAGGCATATGCATGTCCGAAATCAAAGATTGAAAGTCCCAACCATTTCCAACCTGGATAACCCATCTGGAGCCATATCAAACCTGCATTTCTGAATAAATTTAGGATGTGAATCAATGATAAAGCAATGAATAAGGCCCTAATTCTTCTTCTCCAATCTACTTCTAAAACAGATATTGCACCAACAAATATTATCATTGATTGAATCGCAGTACAAGCAAGTACGAAATTAATGTAGATTGGTTCTCCGTTTACTAGAAGTTCGGTATGAAATGAAAACTCCGACATCTCATCGGTCAGAAACCATTTGTTTCCATCCCAATCATTCCAATTGATGGGCTCGCTATTTGCTGGCCGTGCATAGGTTTCTCCAAGTGTTACTTTTGCTCCACCGGCAAATGAAAGCAAAGCTGCAGATTGCCATGCTACAAACCAAATGGCTAGTACATTTAGAATTGGAACATGAGCAATCATAAGATATGGTAATCCTGCAACTGCAACAGTTCCTCTAAACCACTTTAACGCCGTAGCATACACATCCTCAGTAACCCTTCTTTCCCAAATTGCNANGCCTATTGCACCAGGCAATGCCAATGCACTCATTGCNATCAAAATCGGATCTTCATGTTCAATGTAGAAAGTTATGTCATTAAAGAAATAAAATCCGGTAAAAACCCAGCCAATNGGNGCCANAGATTCTATTTTGCTTGAACGAAATTTCCAGGCAAAAAACAGTAACAACATCCCAAATCCACCCATNAAGGTNGATATNGATTTGTCAACTAGATAGTCGCCTGCCATATAACACGCTAACNCATTCCAACTGTAATCACTTCGCCTTAATGCACATAGATGTGGTTCNATCAGCACACAATATGGAGGGGCCAATTCATGAACACAACGAGGCTCCAGATGGATTTGAGTGGAACGGTGCAATCGCTTATCTNGATAGAGATGGAGTTCTTAACTACGGAAGTCCAAATTACATTAACACNCCAGATGANCTTGTAATTATGCCAGATGTCAAAGAGGCTGTTCAAAAGCTTAGGAACAGTGGGTATAAAATCGCAATCACAACAAATCAATCTGCAATAATGCGTGGATTGTGGGGTGAAGATAGAATTCATGANATACATCGCAAACTACAGCAAGAGATTGGAACTCTTGACGNACTGATGACCTGTCCACACAGAAACCGTGACAGGTGTAAATGTAGAAAACCCCAACCAGGCATGCNNAACATGGCATCTGACTTGATTAGGGGGGAGTCCCACAGTGGAGTGAACTGGTGGAAGAAAAAGCCTCAGCCTATTCACAAATTGGATGTCATGGTAGGAGATAGGGATTCTGATTTAGGTGCTGGTTGGGCTGTTGGTGCAAGACTGTTCAAGGTAAATGATGAAATTGGACTTCCTGAAGTTATTGATAGAATTATCAACGGAGAACCTGGAGATGACTTTAATCCGGTGTAATTTATGTGGTTAGGATTAGATGATACTGATTCCTTAGATGGAGGATGTACTACGCTAGTTTTCCACCAATTATTGAAGGATCTGCCCTGTGAACATGGTGAGCCTAGATTGACGAGATTATGGCCGTTTGCTAGTCGGAGAACACGAGGCAATGCTTCTCTTTCTGTTGAATTATATTGCGANGAAAGTATCGAAGATTGGTTAGACCTATATTGGAANGAGCACATTCTACCTCTGAAGGGAAAGGTTGCAAAATCAAATCACTCAAAACGAACACAATATCCCTCAGATCCTGGAATGGTTTTGTTTGATAAGCAACCTGACGAGGAATACTATTGGAGTGCTGTAAGAGGAGAAGTTGACTTTTACGAAGGCGGTAAACAATGGGGTGGCATGGGCAGAATTGGTGCTGCAGCATCATGTGCCTGGAGAGAAAGTAATGCCACATGGGAGGGCATTGCGTGGAGAGAAAATGAAAGGAACGTCAGCGTAGAATCATTGAGGATTGTTGATTCTATGGAAGGGACATTCCTATGCCGAGACCCTAGAAGCAAACGTGGATTAATTTCCCCTCGTGGCCCATGCCCAGTGATGTTTGGCGTAAGAGGAAACAGCAGGGAAGTTACCAAAGAAGCTACTGAAATTTTACTGATGGACTGCTCTCCGACAATTGGTAGTCGTGTATACAAAACAAATCAGGGTAGNGGAGACCACTTGGACGGAACCGTTACCGANTCTGTTCGTGAAATAAAAAGAATGAAGGGTGGACATGTCATNATTAACAATAAATTTCTGATGTTTTCAGATTCAGGAGATGTTAACCAAGTCGCTCAATGGTTNCAAACTCATGATGAATTTGAGGTAAAAGGACTCGAGTACAAAANCCAAATTCATGTAGAGGCAATAAGAATCCTTTCCAGCACCCAAAAAATGAGGCCATTGTGTGAATGTGGAACAAGGATGAAATCAATGGNTACTAATCAGGGCGTAAAATGTCCAAATTGTAAGAAAAAATCAGACAATGGTTGGATAAAAACACCAAGAAATCCCCTAAGNGAAGGGTGGGTTTTGCCGCCAGTGGATAAACGCAGACATCTNGCTAAATGGTAATATTCCTCAATAAATTTGAAANGAGGTCTCCTACAGGGNTGTTTTATGGTTTCAACCGAGACAGTCGTTTCCATAGCATTTGGATTGTCGTTATTGATNATGATCTGGTACCTAACAAACCGTGGAAGAGCAAACCTCGCTAAAGCAAAATCCGATTCTGAACCTGCTATTGCGGGTAGTGATATTATTGAAGGTGGAGCGAAAAATCCAGAACAATTCGATGAACCTGATGAAGATGCTCTAGATGAAATGGCTAAGCTACTTGGTGANGAGGAGTAATTACTGAAAGAAGCCCTCTTCTTTGAGAACTAAGTTCACCTTTTGATTCGAAACTGACAAAGTTCTTTTCGACCCGGAATCAGGTCTAGTCAATAACCAAACTTCATCGGNTTTTATCTCACTCTTGCCCCTGGCGGTAAGAGATTCTTCACCCATTGAGACTCCTCCTTTTGTGATCAAAAGAGTTGTCCAATNTGACGATTTTATCAGTTTATTCACNCCAGAAGTCACATCCTTGGGGACCCTTCCAGAATTAGGACTAAAATCATCAAGAATCACAAGTGAAACACNTGGTAATGTGTTTGCTGTGTGAATAATCGTATCAATGGCTTGGTCAAAGTTACCAACCAAGTTCATTGCGTGAAATCTTGAGGATGCTGACAAGTCGACGTCAGAGAATATCTGGGAAAAGCGAGTACTATCAGGTAGTTCAGGTGCAGCCCANAATACTCTATTGCCTTCGATTATGGCTTGTCTTGCCATTTGTATTCCAAGAGATGTCCCCCCGCATGATCCTTCAACAGCCAAGAGGATTGAAGAATCTGAAAAATCATATTTCCAAATATCCATTGTATCAACTCATTCCAGTGATATCATTGATGGAACCTCGACNTCGTCGTATTCATCATCTTCATTGTCACCAAGCAAGAGACCTAGCAAATCATCTTGACTCTCTTCTTTTTCTTGCTTTTCAGAAATTACTTTNCTTGATTTTTTCAGCCTTGAAACAATCAAAAGATGTGATTCGAGTTTTCTAGTAGCATCTCTGTAATCAGATGGTGAAAAGTATCCAATGAAAATGCCNTCGGAGTCTGTAACAATAATNGCATCTGGTCTCGATGAACTCATTTCNTCAAGGGCCTTTGATAATGGCATATCACCTTGAATACTCATAATCTCTGTTCGCATGATTTTGTCTACCTTGGTTTTCAGAGGGTTCCCTCCNTCAGCCATGTNGGAAAAAATATCTTTTGANGTAAGAACACCNACAATGAATTCGCCTTTTTTCACAAGAACAGCATGGTTAGGGTTCTTGGCAAGCCTTGCGCAAATATNGCTAATTTTTGTCTTANTNGGCACGACAAAATGTTCGTCTGTGATGACCATATCTGAAACAGTAGGCTCTGCCATATTNNNACCTACAAAGGATTACGAAATATTGCTTTCCATCATTTCTACCAATAAAAACAGATATGACCCAATTACTACTCGTAGGCACATGGCCGGTAAGTCTGGAAAGAGCGAAAGGATACCTAGGAGACCTCNTCCTAAATTCGAAGAAGCAGGTACTCTGATGAACGCACTANCCAGNGATGGTTGGCTAAAGACACCACTTGAGGACACAAATGAATTTGGCCCTCATTCAATGATCTTGATGCTNATGGTCGTTGCAACCATTACTGGTGGTATACTTTTAGCGTTTAGATACATCTAATGCTATTGATAAATTGTGTCTGANTGCCTTGAACTAGGGTAAGGTACAAACCCTTAGTTTTCTCACACACTATCATGAGCGATGGTTCNGTTAATGTAGAAAGTCGCACATCATCTCAAGATAAGAGATGGACTATAATGGCTGCATTACTTGGTACAAGNACTGCAGTAATGCTCTTCCAGGGTATAGAGCAGGAAAAAAATCCTACATTCATTCGAGAGGTTGCNCTGACATTGATTGCCGCTACAATTCCATTTCAAGGAATTTATTTTCTAATTTATACATTCCAACTAGAGAATAATGGTAAACTCAGCAAAGAGATGTCAGACAGGCTTAATCTTGCCTCNGCACTTTGTCAAATAGTTGCATATTTNTCNTTAGGAGGGGTAGTAATTCTGTGGTATAACATGTCAAGTATGGTGGGTATAACCTTCTCNGTATCTGCTGTAACCGCAATGATTCTTGTGAGATTCATCATGAANCAGCCAAAAGAAGACATCATTGTATAGCTGCTCTTGCTAAAATCACTGCTTCATCAACAATTTCACCCGATACACCGATGTGATTGGCGGGGTCAAACATAGCTTCGAGTTCTTCAACCGAAAAAGCGGCTGATACTGCAGGAGTTCGAGCACAAACGTCGATCAATTCTTCTCCATTNGCAATNGCTTCGAATGAAGCNGAACGTAGNATTTCATGAGCTTCATCCCTGCCAATCCCATGTCCAACAAGTTCAATCATCACTTTTTCAGCCATGACTAGGCCTTTTTGATTCGCTATGTTTTGCAGCATCCTCTCAGCATCAACCCACAGGTTAGTCAACACATTCGCTGTTTTAGACAAGACATCCTCACAAAGTGCTGATGCATGNGATAGNGTAAATCTTTCACTACTAGAATTTGCCAAGTCCCTCTCATGCCACAATAGAGCATTTTCATATGTTGGAATTATGAATGAACGAACAATTCTTGCTAGTCCAGACGCATTTTCTGATTTGATAGGATTTTTCTTGTGTGCCATTGTTGAGGAACCTACTTGTTTTTTGACATCAAAGCCTTCACCAGCTTCTGCGATTTCAGATCGCTGTAGATTTCTAATTTCTTGTAAGATTTTTTCACATGTACAAGCTACATTTGCTAACCATCCGACATATTCTATGTACCGGTCTCTTCCAACAACTTGTGTTGTTGCAAGTGGTACTTCTAAACCAAGATGTGTCAAAATTAATCTTTGTAATTCTCTAGCTCCATCACCTTGTGCAGCACCAGTACCAACAGCACCCAAGAATTTGCCCACTGCTATTCTTGGTGTAGCTTCATCTAATCTAATCAGTTGCCTGCGCATTTCGTCTAACCAAACAGCCACCTTCAAACCAAATGTGATTGGTACAGCAGCTTGACCATGAGTACGCCCTAGCATAACTGTGTCTCTTTCACGCTCAGCAAGATTGGCAGTAACTTCAATGAGATTGCACAATTCCTTTCTTAGGAGTATAACAGAATCACGTAATTGCAAACCGACTGCAGTGTCTACTATGTCATTAGATGTCGCCCCTAAGTGAATGCACCAGCCGGCCTCCCCTGCCGCTTCAGCCATGGCTTTAGTTAGCGCCATGATGTCATGCCTAGTTTCTGCCTCAATCTCCGAAACTCGCTCCTTTGTGACAATGGTTGGGACTGCAATTTCTGCAACCTTGTTGTAGTCTTCAGCCGAAACCTTCCCCATTTCTTTGTGAGCCCATACTAGCGCCCTTTCCACTTCGAGTTGTCGTTGGTGCCTTCCGAGCTCAGACCATATCTCTTTGAATTCTTGGTTTCCATATCGATAATCAAGCGGACAAAATGCCATATTTCTCTGGCTTAGAGCCAAGGAAATGAACATTCCGTGTGTAATACAAGATAATTCTAGATGAAATCGAGATGGCCTCGGACGCCATCCCAGTGAATATTGAAGTTCAAATCTAAACCATATCTCATGTGAGGTCCGTTTACAATCAGTGTTTCATATTCGCCACCCTCACCGTCGAAATTGAAACGATATTTCAGTGATAGATTTTCTAATTCAATCAATGATTTTTCACACAAAACCTTCCCCAACCAAGACTTATCTAGACCTTCTGATGATACACCAGAAATCATAATTTCAAATCCATTCTCGACCAGACCTTTCATATGAGATTTAGATGATTGATGCCAGAGGGGCGTGAATGATTTGATTCCTAATCGCTGAGACATTCGCTCTAGTCTAGTTTTTTGGTAATCGGAGCGCAATGCTCCAGAAACAATGCCGTCAATATCCAAATTTTCGATTCCCCGCTCTAAGTCGCTTATCTCTTCTTCAGGACTCCCCAATGTTTCAATTGGTAACCAATCAACATCACATGCTTCCGCTTGGGCTTTGACCATATGCGTACCAGGAACCTGAAACATCCAAGAATCTCCTCCCTGTACAAGCATCGTAACCAAGTGAGTAACATCCCAACCTTGGCATTGTGCCCACCAGATTGCAGCGCTACTATCCTTGCCCCCACTGGATAAAACTGCGACCTTCATAACACTCCCAAGCCGCCAAGGTTGATAAGACCCCGACCTAGACAGCGGTTCAGAGGGAGCGCCATGCAACCGAGCGGAAGAGGATATGACCACGGAATTACCACATTCAGCCCAGATGGAAGATTGTTCCAAGTAGAATATGCTAGAGAGAGCGTTAAAAGAGGGACTACAACTGCTGGGCTCAAGTTCAGGGATGGAGTCGTTTTGGTCTGTGACAAGAGAATAGCCAGTAGATTGATCATTCCTGAATCCATTGAAAAGATGTTCAAAATTGATGACCATGTTGGAATAGCAACCAGCGGACTTGTTGCAGATGCTAGACAACTTGTTGCTAGAGCTAGAGTCGAAGCCCAAATCAATCGAATTACATATGCAGCAACGGTACCTGTTGACATACTAACTAAGAAAATATGCGATTTCAAGCAATCATTTACTCAATACGGAGGATCAAGACCGTTCGGAACTGCTCTGCTCATTGGCGGGGTCGACGAAAATGGCATACATTTGTTTGAAACTGACCCATCAGGTGCTTACCAGTCATATCACGCAGGCGCAATAGGCAGCGGAAGAAATACTGTGATTGAATACTTTGAGAAAAACTGGAAAGAAAACTTGACTCTCAACGCAGCGATGAAACTCGGACTTGAAGCACTGAGAAACGCTAACGATCAGGAATTAAATAGAGAAGCTGTGGAAGTGTCCGTAGTGGATGCTGATGGATATAGAATACTAGACAGAGATGAAGTCAACAAGCAGATTGACCGTCTCAAACCACTAGAGGAGTGAACTCGCCTATGGTTAGCCTAGACGATGCAGTCTTGGCAAGATGGGAGTACGGTGGCAAGCGCTACGAAGTTTTAGTTGATCCAGAGTTAGTTGAGGATTTTCAAAATAACACAGAAAGTGTAGACATTGATGATTTATTGGCAACTGATGAGGTATGGCACGACGCTAGAGGCGGAGATAGGCCTACTAGTGATGCGATTGAGAGTACTTTTGGGACAGATGATATCAAGCAGATAACATCAATGATTTTGGAAAAAGGAAGCATACAACTTACAACCAGTCAAAGAAAAGAAATGGTAGAACAAAAAAGGCAACTTATCATTCAACATATTCATTCGACAGCAATTGATCCAAAAGCAAAGACTCCACACCCAAAGACAAGAATCGAACTCGCCTTGGAAGAGAGTCGATTCAATCCTGACCCTTTCAAAAGAATTGAACTTCAAGTCAAAGACGCAATTAATCTATTGAAGCCATTAATTCCACTATCATTCGAGCCTGTTAGAATCGCATTTAGAATTCCCGGCTCAGCATATGGGCAAACTGGTAAATTTCTTCGACCATATTTGGACAAAGAAGAATGGCTCTCAAACGGCGACTGGGCATGCATAATAGAATGCCCTCCCGGCATGGCTCCAAATTTAATTGGCAAGGTAAAATCGGTTGACAGCGAAGCCGAAGTTAAGGAACTTTAGCCCATGGTAAAATCGGCTATTTTATCATGGGTTGGCCGGTCGCCCGTCTTGGAGACAAAGAAATGTCAGGAGTAGAAAAAGGCGCCGAGCTGCGCCTCGTGACTCCTGGAGAGGCCATCGGGGCTTCTTCTGGTGCACGAGCAGGAACAGGGACCCTCATAGATGGGGACAACATCATAGCAACAAAAGTTGGTTGGGTAAAAACCAACAACGGGGTAACCTCCGTTGACCCAATACACTCAGCATACATGCCAAGATCTGGAGATCTTGTTATCGGAGTTGTAGAAAGTGTTCGAAACAATTTGTGGTTTGCTGACGTCAATGGCCCGTTTAACGGGCTTTTACCAATGTCACTTGCACCTTGGAAGGTTGTCTTTGGAGCAGCCAGAGAACACATGGATGTTGGAGATGTAATGCTAGCTCGTGTCCAAGAGGTTGATGAAGCACACAATATTGTTCTCACAATGAAGGGTGTCGGTCTAAGACGCCTAAAGGAAGGCATAATGTCTGAGATATCAATGAATCATATATCAAGACTTAGAGGAGACAATGATTCAACCCTTAAGCAGTTGAAAGAAGTTAGCGACTGTAGAATTATTGTAGCAGAAAACGGCAGAGTCTGGGTAGACGGAGATTCAGATGGAATTGCATTCATGAGAGGAGTAATCGACTTGGTCAAAAACCATGGACACATGTCTAATTTCGATGAATCCCTTGATGATTTACTAAATGAAAGGAGGAATGCCTGATGGGCGGATATGGAGATGTACAGCTATTACGAGAAGATGGTCTGAGATTAGACGGTCGAAGAGTCGATGAAATGAGAGAAGTGAAAATTGAAGCAGGGATATTACCTGCTGCAGATGGATCAGCATGGGTGCAGCATGGATTGAATGTCGCTGTATGTGCTGTTTATGGACCAATGGAAGCTCATCCAAGAAAGATTCAGAGGCAGGACCGTGCAGTAATTGACGTTAGGTATAATATGGCACCTTTCTCAACAAGTGACAGAATTAGACCTGGTTTCAACAGAAGATCTAGAGAAATCAGTAAGGTAACTGCAGAGTCACTAGAAAGTGTTGTACTAGTAGAGAGATATCCTCGTTCAAAGATTCGTGTTGAAATAGAGATACTAGCTGCTGAAGCAGGAACAAGATGTGTTGGAATCACAGCCGCCGCAGTTGCGCTAGCTGATGCGGGTATTCCAATGAGAGACCTAATAGTTGGAGTTGCTAGTGGAAAAATCGAGGACACAGTCGTTCTCGATCTCGACAAAGCAGAAGATAACTATGGTCAAGCTGACCTTCCGATGGGTATACTACCAACTACAGGAGAAATTGCGTTTTTACAAATGGATGGCGACTTATCTGTAGAAGAGTACAACACCTGCGTAGAGTATAATATGAAAGCAGCTAAAGAGATTCATGAAATTCAAATCGATGCCCTAAGAAGAAGATATGAGGAAAAGAATGGGGGGAATGCTTGATGGTTGAACTTGTTCCAAGTCTATTGAGACAAGAATTGGCTGCACTCGCTGAAAATGATGAGAGAATCGATGGCAGAGGGCAGTGGGAATCAAGAGATATTACACTTGAAACTGATTGCCTGTACAACGCTGAGGGTAGTGCAAAGGTCACTTGGGGAGAGACTGTAATTTATGCAGGAGTCAAATTTGAAATTAGAACACCATGGCCTGATCGACCAACCCAAGGCTCTCTAATGTGTGGAGCGGAACTTAGACCAGTAGCAGGTAGAAAATATGAGCCAGGGCCACCGTCACCAGAATCTATTGAGCTTGGTAGAGTGGTGGATCGTGGAATCCGTGAATCTGGTTGTATTGACATGGACTCATTGTGCATAATTCCTGGGGAAAAAGTTCTGGGAATTATGATTGACATACATGTATTATCTGACAAGGGTAACATCTTCGATGCCTGCGCATTAGGAGCAATCGCTGCACTGAGGACTGCAATAGTTCCTGCTGAAAGGTTTGACATAGGCGAAGATTACCCGTTAGCAGTATCTATGACCCCTACAATGTGCTCTTTCACAAGAGTTGGTGGTAGATATGTTCTTGATGCTTCAGAAGAAGAAGAACTAGGAGGAGATGAGAGAATTCACATAACATTAGGAGACGAAGGTCACCTCCACTCACTTCAGAAGGGGTTAAAGGGAACTTTCACTCCGGCCGAATTCGACGAGATACTGCAAGTCGCACAGCGAAGGTGTGCAGAACTTGCTGATTTGGTCAACTCCAAGGTGGAATAAACATGGCAAAACGAACACAAAAGGCTGGAGCGACCGGTCGCTTTGGTCCAAGGTATGGTGTTAGCGTAAGAAGAAACGCTGGCATGGCCATGAAAAAGAAATCATCAAAATACACATGCCCTGTTTGCCACTACAAACAGGTTACTCGCCAGTCTGTAGGTATTTGGTCCTGTGGAAAATGTGGACACACGTTCGCAGGTGGCGCTTGGGAGCCTTTCACAAGAGCCTCCGATGCAAACAGCAGAATCATCCGCAGAAATGCAGACGGCGCAACTACTGCCGACATGGCATACATCGCTCAACAAGCAGCAATTGAGTACGAGCGTGCTCTAAATGCTGGTGAAATTGACGAAGAGGAGTGATTCTTCTTGTGGTCAGTCCGCCTAAAGGTGGATAGCCCTAGAGCAAAATCTCTTGCCTCAAGTCTTGCTAGCGAAGAGGACGTTGAATTACATGGGCATTCACTTACATTTACCCTTACTGAACCAAGGGCGAAAGATGCAAGAGCAATGTGGAATACTAGAATGCGCTCTCTAATTGTTTCAAATAAGATCATTGATGTAATCGAATCATAAGGATGTTGATAAAATGGATACAGCTCAACAACTACAAATTGTGGTAGCAGAAGTACAAGCTGCGAGGCAACAAGTCGCTTCACTTAATGCACAAGTCAGGGAAATTGAAGGAACAATTATTGCCGTCAAAAATCAGCCATCAGACATGGCATTACACAGACAGATGGGCTCAATTCTAGTAGAAGTCGAAGACAGAGAAAAGTTGCTATCTGATTTGGAAATAACTCTGGAGCAGATGAAGAAAGCGGTTGCAGGAATGTCTGAGAGAGAGGCTGAGTTAGTTTCAACATACGAAAAACTAAAACAATCTCTAGAGGGATAAATTTGGAAAAATTATCTGCTTGGATTAAAAATGCCAGTGCCAAGGGTGCGATACCTGTCCTAGCAGGCCGAAACGGCGACATGGATACGATTGGTTCAGCTGTCGCCCTTGCTACATCTAATCCAAACATGTTAGCGTGCGGGCTACACATGGGGCGTCTTGCAAAACGGCTGTGTGAAGAATTGGGCGCACCCTTCAGAAAATTATCAACTAAGCCTGTATGGCCAGAAAAGATTGGTGGAATAATTATTGTAGACGCTGCCTCTGAAAAACAGACAGGAATTGAGTTA
The DNA here is from genome assembly GCA_002694245.1 of Methanobacteriota archaeon. GTDB lineage: Archaea > Thermoplasmatota > Poseidoniia > Poseidoniales > Poseidoniaceae > MGIIa-K1. The sequence goes on along the minus strand of NZLM01000037.1, from coordinate 21,173 downwards.
CCTGAAGGTGTACCAAAGTGTGTAATTGACCACCATGCAACATCTGATTGGAAATTTGGTGAGAATGACCTCGAAATAAGAACAAATGCAAGGTCTACTACTCAGATGGTCTTTCAATATCTTCAAAATTCAAATCCAGCAGTATTAACCGATGAAGTAAGGAAACTTTTACTCGCAGGACTAATCACTGATACTGGCAGATTTAAGCATGCAGATATGGATGCGCTTAACTCGGCAGTGAACATACTAGATGGTGCAGGATTTGAGTATCAAGAATTTGTTGAAGACGTACAAAGTGAAACTATTTCACCCAGCGATCGTGGTGCTATTTTGAAGGCTTTATCAAGATGTCAATCAACAGATTCTGGTCCTTGGAATTTAGTCCACACACATGCAGGAATTCATGAAGGTAAGGTTGCCAGCCTAATACTCCAAACCGGGGCCGAAATAGCACTGGTCTCTAGAAATAGAGACGGAGAGACTCGTCTTACTGCAAGAGCCCCACGTTCTATTACAAAGGCTGGAATAAACTTAGGGAAAATAATGCAAACCATTGCAGAAAAACTTGGTGGAGAAGGTGGAGGGCATGACGGAGCAGCAGGTTGGACTGGTAAGTCTGACAGGATCTCGGCTGAAACAGCTTTCATCAACATTGTAGCAAACCAAGGGAGAATGAAAAATGAATCCTGAAGAAATAATCGAAGCCTACGAAAATGGCGAAAGAAATCTCCAACCCCTACTTGATAAAATGGGGTGGAAGAGTTGGCTTGGTGTTGCTGAATTAGGTTTGGTTCTTGATAGTGATATTGTTGATTTCCTATACGAAAAGTTGTCCCTTGCAGAGAAGAAAGTCCTTGAATTGGTCAAACAAAGACTTGCAGGAAGTGTTTCTATAGATTCGATTGAAGAGGCACTAGAAATTTCCCGCTCACCAGATACAAGAGATCTGTCATTGGAAGGTCGACTGAGAATGGAACGGGGTCTGGTTTTCTTTGAGCGAGGTGAAATTGAAAAGGCTAGAGATGATTTAACTTGGGCTGAAACGAGATTGAAATCTGTAGCAAAAGCAAGCAGGGACCATGACATCTCACTTCTCAACAAAGCCGCATTTCATCTCTCAATAAATGAACCGATGATGGCTTTACATGTTCATGGTGAGATATCCCGCACTGCAGGGCATGCTAATGAAACAATTGCAATTTCTAGGGTACAGGCTGCTAGAATTCATTTGGCATTTGGACAGTTGTTTGACGCAGCTAGATGCGCATTCAATTCACATGCCCATGCAATAATTTCAGGACAGACTGAACTTGCTGTAGAAGCAGGAGCTATATTTGTAGAAATTGCATCAGCACATATTACAGAAGACGCAGAAAAATTCGCCGACCAAATCCTAGATGCTAAACCACTTTCTGCAGGCGAGGAAGCCCCGCTGTTGATGGTTAATCCGGATGATGTATACGGTGTTCTTGAGTGGTGTATTGACAACGCTGCTAGTGGTTATTCTGGTTTCGAGCGACCTGATCTAAGAACATTAGTTATGCTAGCTAAAAGACTTGATAGAGGTGAGATGTTTGACGAACTACTATCTTCGCCACACGAAGTAGAAGATGCATTGTTAGCTGCTTTGTGTGCTTCAATCTCTCAAGGAGACCTTGCAGATAAATGGACTGCTAGAGTCACAGAAATTATGACACTTCAAGGCAGTTAGAGCGATTTTTGAGCTTTAATCATCAATTCTTCCGCCCAACTTTCTCCCGATGTTACAAGTGAACGAGCCATGAAGAACGCCTCTGCAGATTCTCCAGATTCTATTAGATTCTCTAATTTCCTTCTTTGTGTAACTTCGTATGTATCAGTTATCACTTCATCTTCCGTCTCCTTTTCTTCTAACCTAGATACATGTGACAAGCTTTGCATACGCTTTAGGAAATCGGACCTGGTTTCTAGACTCGGTCCACTCCATGGGACCTCGGATTTACCATCCATCTTAGCATGCAATCGACTCAAAAATAAATCTCTAACTTCATTTGATGGAGTAATTTGTTGGACATGATCGTAACAAAGCCATGCCTGATCAATTTCATTTCGTCTCTCGTGAAGCCTACCTAACTCCATCCAGAGTTCATGATTTGCAGGACGATGCGCCAATAGATGATGAACAAGTTCAATGAACAATTCCTCTTGACCTGACTGCCTTATTCTTTCCAGCCTTCTACCGTAGATGATATTCGCTCTTTGATCTGTGAAGTCTAGACTCGTACACCTTTTGGCAAAGGATTGAATGCTGTTTTCATCCATTTTTGAGAACCAGCTATCGGGATTCAAAGAATCTGTCAAGAATGCTGCTTCTAACAATTCTAAACCTACCTTTAGATGGTCAACACCAATCAATTGATTCAGTCGGTCCGGGTCTCTTCCCAAAACGGTGAATAAATCCTCAAGAACCAATCTGAGGCCATCACCATCCTTACGCAGTGATTTGATTTCAGCCAAGCAACGCCAGTTACGCTCGTCTGTAAAATCATACAGAACTGCCTGTTGTGCATTCTGCTCTGCCCAAGCTAAATTTTCTTCTTGTCTAGATGGGTCTTTATTTGCTAATTTTACGAACCTCGCAGCCTGTGACCTGTACCTATTACCTAAGTTGCGACGGGGGTGTTGCAACACGGTGGAACTATCCATTGACATCATCTCATTGAACTGACATGAAACCTGACCTATCATATCCCCAAGGAATTGTGGCATCAATTCCTATCTTTGCAGTGTTGCCATCATCCAATCTAGAAGGGTCAAGGCTCGAACCTTTTTGATTCGAAAGTATAACAGAATCTGTATCTGGTTGCCACCTAGTCATCATGGCCCATTCTACCCGAACCGGGTCAGTGATGTCAATGTCTTCATCGACAATTGTGACCATCTTCATAGATTTATGGCCATCTAATGCTGCGTGAATTGCTTTCATACCGTCTCCTTCGTTCTTTACTCTGATTTTAACAACTGCAGAGAGCCAACCTCCACCTCCCTCTGTCATGTGAACATCAAGACATTCGCAAACTTTACTCACTGCGGATTTGATTGTAGGTGCTCGTGGTAGTCCCATTAGGGTCTTGTGTTCAGCCTCAGCAGGAATTAGGGCATGGAATACAGGGTTAGTTCTGTGAGTTATCCCATCGATCTCAATGACAGGTTCTTTACGAATATCATCAACTGTTCCTGTGATGTCTACATATGGTCCCTCATCGTCATTTTCAGTTGTTATTCTACCCCACATAGCATATTCTGCCTGTGCTGGAACTTGAATACCATTGGGCAGCTCTACCAACTCAAGTGGAGAACCGTGCACTTTTTCATGCAGAGCAGAAGCAATTGTTAACTCGTCAATATTGGTGTTGAATGACATTGCAGCCGCAAGTAGAACAACAGGGTCCGGAGCATTGATTATAGCAACATTCACTTCTTTACTTTCAGCCCTAGCGCTTTTGGTTATAGAATGTAAATGCCTAGGCACAATTCTTGCAACAAGGTGATTCTTGTCCCTCAAGAGTTGACGATGGAATGACATGTTTCTAATCCCGTCGTACTCTGCTATTATCACACTTGATGACATGTATCTTCCACGATCTTCTCGCCAATGGTGTGGAATTGGAAGCTTATACAAATCCGGTTCTGATTGGGTGTTTTCAAGAACTGGTCCAGTTGTGACTACCTTAGGCTCTCCTGGGTTTTTCATTGCCCATCCAAGAAGGTCAATGAAGTCCCCCGGCTCAATAGAAAGAGCAGCACATAATCTGGGTCTGGTCAACAAGTTTACAGCAATTCTGTGTCCCGGGGCCTCTATCAGTTTATTGAATACAAGTAAGTCATGGCCAGTCGATTTTGATTTGTCAAAAACGCCATGCAGTACGCTGGTTTCTTCATCAACAAAAGTTGCAGCGCCCAGCAAATCACGGAATGCCATGATTAGCATCCTAGAGGGCAATAACCATGAACGTTGGCACGGATAACAGGCTATGAGCAACCCATTTCGGTGCATTGATTCAATCGGCACCATGAAATAGGGGGGGTAGGTCGGCAAGATGCTTCTCTGGAGTTAGTTGACATGGGTCGTGGATTATTCGCAGGTACCAAGATGGCAAAAGACCGCCAAAAATTCAGATGGTCAGACAGGAGATACAAGAAGCGAATGCTCAAATCTAGAGCGAAGCACGATCCTCTGGGAGGCTCGACTCAGGCAAAGGGTATTGTCGTTGAAAAGGTTGGAATTGAAGCAAAGCAACCAAACTCTGGAATTAGAAAGGCAGTTAAGATTTCACTGATCAAAAACGGAAACAAACTCACTGCTTTCGCACCAGGAGATGGTGCAATTAACTTCATTGACGAACATGACGAAGTTATGGTAGAAGGTATCGGCGGTCGCATGGGAAGATCATACGGAGACATTCCCGGAGTACGTTACAAAGTAATCCAAGTAAACGGGGTTTCTCTTGATGAAATGGTCCGTGGACGCAAGGAGAAGCCTGTTAGATGATTCGGAGTGATTTGGGTGAGTGAAGAAGTCGAAACACAAGAAGAAGTCAAGGAAGAGGCTAAACCAATTGCAGGAATTGGTACACTAGTTTTCGGTAAGTACGATGCTACAGAAGTAGTTTGTAGAGATCCCGGGTTAGCTCCATACATCAACCTATCAACAGTGGGAGTTCCTCATACTGGAGGACGACACGCTAATGCTTGGTTCGGTAAGGCTCGTTTGTCAGTTGTAGAACGATTTACGAACAAATTAATGAGAACTGGCAAATACACTGGAAAGAAGCAAGGAGCTCTAAAGGCGTTTGAATCTGCACTTGACTCAATGGCGGAAAGAAGCGGAGAAAATCCATTGCAGGCTTTCGTAGATGCAATTTGTCATGCTGCACCAATGGAAGAAATTACTAGAATCAAATTCGGAGCAGTTTCACAACCAAAAGCAGTGGACAGTTCTCCTTCTAGAAGACTTGATGTTGCCCTAGGCAACCTAGCTAAAGGAGCACAACAAGGAACTTCCAAGTCAAAAAGAACTCTAACTCAGTGTATCATCAATGAGTTGACAAAAGCGAGCACTGGCGATGTGACCTCTTTTGCAGTTGCAAAGAAGGAAGAAGTTCAGCGCATTGCGGCTAGCGCAAGATGATTTCAAGCGAAATCAAAAATCGTTTAACCACCTAACCCCAACAGATAAGTGCGTAATGCATTGCGACCCGGGTATGACAGAGTATACAGCGCCGTCTCGAATCAACTGGCTTAACTCCGCATTTCTCATTGGCACTCCAATTCTTGCTGTAAGTGGTATTATCGCACACTGGAATATTTTTGGCCCACCGGGAATTTTGGAATTACTTGTGTTCATTTCGCTTTATTTCGCCTGCGGCCTATCAATAACCGTGGGTTACCATCGATTGTTCTCTCACAGGTCCCACAAAGCAAGATGGCCACTTGTTCTATTCTATTCGATATTCGGCGCTGGGGCATTCCAAAATTCAGTTATTGAATGGTCCTCTGATCACCGACGCCACCACAAGATGACTGATTCAGAAGGAGATCCTTACTCTGCATCCAAGGGCTTTTGGTATTCACACATTGGGTGGATACTGGTCAATGAAGAAGAGCATTCTAACGATTTTTCAAATGTAAAGGATTTACAAGAGAGTAAGATTCTGATGTGGCAACATCGAAACATATTCCTGATAGGTGCCATCAGTGGGATTATCCTGCCCACGCTTATTGGACTATCATTTGCTGGTTTAGCAGGAGCTTTTGGTTGCTTTGTTTGGGGCGGTCTGGTCAGAGTGGTATTCGTTCACCACGGGACATTCTTAATCAATAGTGCAGCGCACATCTGGGGTACACAACCTTACTCTGAAGAAAACTCTAGCAAGGATTCGTTTTGGCTAGCATTCCTTACATTTGGAGAGGGCTACCACAACTTCCACCACACGTTCCAGGCAGATTACAGGAATGGTCACAAATGGTATCATGTGGATCCTAGTAAGTGGTGGATTAACTCATTCAAAATTCTAGGACTTAATTCTAATCTTAAATCAACTCCTAAACATTCAATCGAGGTTGCCAAGTTAAACATGCGATTCAAGAAATTTGCCACAAAGTTGCAACATAAGAACATCGAGTTGGCCCCATACGAGACAAAATTGCAAAATTGTAGAGACAAGTTGAGGTCTTGCTTGTATGAGATTCAGCGGGCAAAAAAGGAAATGAAAAAGAGTGCAGCAGCATCAAGGGAAGCGATAAAAAATAAAATTTCAGATATGAAAATGTCGGCAAAACAAATTCGACAAGAATTAAGCGATTTATTTACAGATATGAACGAGAATTACAAGGCCTCATTTTCCTCGGCTTAATCAGCATACAGCAAACGATTTTCTGTGTAGATATGTAGTCGATTTGATAAACCCCTTCAAAGTGGCCAACTCAGACGAGAGTCAGGTGATTGGTCATGGGCCGTAAAGAAGACAATATCAAGAAAGCAACAGAAGTTATGCACATTCTTCCACAGATTCGAAATTTGTGTATCGCAGCTCACATTGACCACGGAAAAACTACACTATCCGACAACCTAATCGCTGGTGCGGGTATGATGAGCGAGGACCTTGCTGGTAAAAGCCGTGTTCTGGATTTTGANGAACAAGAAAGCGCTCGNGGAATTACAATTAACGCTGCATCNGCATCCATGGTGCACGGGGTTGAAGGAACAGATTACCTGATCAACTTGATCGACACTCCCGGCCACGTAGATTTCGGTGGTGACGTAACTCGTGCAATGCGTGCNGTCGATGGATGTTTCATTCTAGCATGTGCTGTTGAAGGACCAATGCCACAGACTGAAACTGTTGTAAGACAGGCTCTAAAAGAGAAAGTAAAGCCNGTTCTATTCATCAANAAGGTTGACAGACTCATCAATGAACTTCAAGTAACTCCAGAAGATATGATGGAGAGGTTCAAAGANACAATCACCAAGGTGAACAAACTGATTCGCCAGTTCGCTCCCGAAGAGAAAAAGAAAGAATGGCAAGTTAGCGTTGGTGATGGAACAGTAGCATTCGGNTCTGCATACCACAANTGGGGTATCACTGTACCATACATGGCAAAATCTGGTATTTCATTCAAGGACATTTTTGAGTATTGTCACAATGAACAGCAAAGAGAGTTGGCAAAGAAAGCTCCNGTTCACGAAGTANTACTTGACATGGCTGTAACGAAACTGCCAGGTCCTGTTGAAGCACAACCATACCGCATTCCTAACATATGGACTGGAGACTTAGANACTCCAATCGGNAAAGCAATGGTCAGTTGCGACCCAGATGCAGAACTTGCAATGATGATTACAAAAATCTGGATGGATCCNCACGCAGGAGAGGTNGCGGTTGGAAGATTGTACTCGGGTTCAATCAACCANGGTGAATCAGTATTCGCTATNGGAGCAGCCAANGCTGAGCGTGTCCAACAGGTCAGCATGATGGTTGGCGGTGACAGAATTACCGTACCAAAGGTAGTTGCAGGAAATATTGCAGCAATTACGGGTATTAGATCTGCTGCCGCTGGTGTAACACTATCTAGAGACAAGGACTTCACTCCATTCGAAGCAATTAGACACTACTCAGACCCTGTTGTNACAGTNGCTGTTGANCCTAAGAGCATGAAGGATTTGCCAAAGTTCATCGATGCACTACGCTCATTAGCAAAATCAGATGCTTCGCTGCAAGTTATGACCAACCAAGAAACTGGTGANGCNTTATTAGCAGGAATGGGAGAACTTCACTTAGAGATCACAGTTTACAGACTAGAAGANGAGCAAAATATCAAGGTGAAGGTTAGCCCACCAATTGTTGTTTACAGAGAATCTGTTGAAGGAGATAACAAAGGACGATCCTTTGAAGGTAAATCACCTAACCGTCACAACAGATTCATGATTGAATGTGAACCACTAACATCAGAAGTTGTATCNGCNCTTCGTGAGGGNCANTTCGGAAGTGGAACTATTCGCTCNGGAGATGCAAAGGAAATTGGAAACAAATTCGGNGAATTTGGAATGGACAAAGANNTGATGCGCAAGATTTACGCAATAAATGGNACAAANGTCCTTGTCAATGACACAAAGGGTATCCAAGGTTTGCACGAAACTCGAGAATTGATTATTGAGGCTTTTAACGAAGTCTGCAAAAAAGGGCCTGTCGCAGATGAGCCTGTTATGGGAATGATGGTTAGATTAGTTGATGCAAAGTTGCACGAAGACGCTATTCACCGTGGACCTGCTCAGACAATCCCTGCAGTTAGAAATGGAATTAAGGGTGCAATGATGAGAGCTAGAACAGTACTCATGGAGCCTATGCAAAGATCNCATGTTAGCGTTCCAAATGACTGGTTAGGGCAAGTTACCCGTGAAATTACAAATCGCAGAGGAATNATCGAAGACATGCCGTCTGAAGGTGAGGCTACAACTGTTATCGGCACTCTTCCAGTAGCAGAGACATTTGGATTCTCAAACGANATTAGAGCTGCTTCTCAAGGTCGTGCAGTATGGAATTCNGAAAACACAGGATTCGAAATTCTTCCACCACAATTNTTTGACAAGGTTGTCGGTGAAATAAGNACGCGCAAAGGTCTGAAACCAGAACCAAACCCTGAATCATATTACGCTGATTGAGTAATATCTATTCNCAAGTGTTAACNATGNCAAANGTTTTGGGAATATACACCTCGAACGGAGGAGTTCCNAAGNACCCTGTATCNTCTGCTGATGTGGATGAATTNGGTNTGATATCTGATAAGCAAAACAANCGCAAGCATCACGGCGGAGTGAATAAAGCAGTTTGCGTTTTGGACAATAACTTACTAACTAAGTTAAGAAATGAAGGACATCCAATATACCCNGGGTCTACGGGTGAGAATTTACTACTGGAAGGGTTTGACTTGGATATTGGTAAAGTCATTGANTTAGGGGACGTAATTCTTNAGGTCGTTTCCGCAGCATCTCCGTGTTACAAGATTGCAGANTCATTTACCGATGGTNATTTTGACAGAATGTCACATAAGAAATATCCAAAGGATACAAGATGGTACTGNAAAGTACTGCAACCCGGGAAAATCAGAATATCCGATTGAGTTGATAGTCTGTCAATTCTTTGAGTGCTCTAACAGAAGGATTATCCCCTAATGTATCAAGGCAATCATGTGCTTTTCTGTGATACGACTCGGCTTTCCTTCTTGCATAATCAATAGATCCNAAGTCGTGCAATGCTTGGTGGGCTNTGATAACTTGCTCTTTTGTCACATTATCGCCTTTACCAAGGACTTCTAACAAATCATCTTTGGATTTAGATGGACCTTGCTTTAGAGCATGTATGACCATNAGAGTCCTCTTACCTTGGGCTACATCACTACCAGATGGTTTTCCGAGTGTGTCTGAATCTGAAAGGACATCAATAAGGTCGTCCATTAATTGAAAACAAAGACCTAGGGCGAGTCCCCAGTCATGCATACATTGTATCGTTTCATCATCTGCTCCTGCTAGATGAGAACCTACCTCAGCGCATGTGAGGAACATTGCAGCGGTTTTACCGTGTATCATTTCGATGTACTCTTCTTCAGTTACAACATCTCTATTNTCAAATTCGATATCGAGTTGCTGACCTTCACTGCACTTGCGNACCATTCTACCGATCCTCTTGACTAGGAATGGTAACAACTCTGGTTCAATTCCTTCAGCAACCGCCATTGCCTCAAAAGCTATCGCAAGCATAGCGTCTCCAGCATTTATTGCTGTTGGAAGGTCATATGCGATGTGTACTGCTGGACGTCCCCGCCTAACATCATCATCATCCATAATATCGTCATGAACAAGTGTAAAATTATGGATAATCTCAATTGCTGCGCCAACATCGAGCAATCCAGAGTGTGTGTCTCCTACCGCTTTTGCAACCAACCAAGGCAGAGTGGCCCTGAGTCTCTTTCCACCTCCTTCAACCAAGTGCATCATCGCCCCTGATAGTCTGCTCAAAGGTGTGTGAGTTAGGGCTCTTTCTATTCTGGATTCAACTAATTCTCTTACCTCTTCGATGCTTGTAGATAGATCTGCACCAACTGCATTTGGCAACATATGAGAAACATCGCCCATATCGTGTATGTAGCCATCTTCTTTGGTACATCCAGGTCGCCACCAATCATCTGTCATTAATCTAGCAGCAATGCATCTAAACCATGGTGCAATGATATTTGATGTATCATCTGATATCAGCATTTCTTCCAACTCACTAGGTGTAACCCACTTGATTTCACTTACTTCATTGGGATTTGCTTTGACATCAACATCAGCATGTATTACCAAGCAATGATCAATTTCTCTCTCAATCCATTCCTCATCTTGTCGTGCTTGGTATCTCATACGAGTTACATAATCGAATTTATCGATAGGAACTTGCGAAGGATCGATACCTAATTCTTGTTCTAACTTACGAATAGCTGCTCTCTTAACTCCTAAGTGGTTTTTAGTCTCGAGTTCCTCCTCGCTATGCAATGGATGCGAGCAACATGAGTTAGCCCAAACATTTGGGAATGTTATCTTATGGCCTGCTCTACGTTGAAGAAGAAGTCTACCTGATGAGTCGAATAGTAATACGCTAAATGCTCTATGATATGCGCCAACTCCATTATGACTTTCAAATTTTGAAATAGGTCCGATGACATTATCGTTTTCATCAACTTGAATAACGGCCTCAGCCATAAGTTTACTTTGGGTTACATCTGAATTTTCTAGGATTTCTGAGGCGTTTTCCTCCAAACCCACAGTGGGAACATCATGGATGCCATAACCCGACAAATTCTCACCTAACCCTCGGTTCCGCGTCCACTACATCAACAGTTCCCCGGATGTATACGAGTTCCTCTTACCTCTTCGCCCATAATAGCGCCTAAAACTCGTTGATAATTTTCCCCGTTAACGAATAAAACCGGTACTCCTTTTTCAGCGATCATTGAACCACGTTGTGCCTTTAGACCTATGCCTCCAGTGACGTCTATATCACTNGCATGTTCACCTTCAAATTCTGTGTCANTACTCCAATTTTCAATCAAATCCTCAGGTTTTGCTTCTGATGGAGGTACACGTAGTATACCATCAACACCACCAATGGCAAATATTGCCCTTTCAACATCAGGCAACTCAGTTGCATACCTNTACATCAAATCATCTCCAGATAATATNCCAAATTCATTATTCATGTCCGGNACAACGTCTCCATANACAACAGTAACACCGCTATGGATAGGTAATTCGCCTTGAAAATTATGACCTGTTCCAACTGCCCATTTNTGGGGAGGGTAAGCTTCTACTGAAAGACCTGAATTTCTTAATGATTCTGTAACAATAGAATTCAATATTATCATATCATTTCTTACTTCCTCGATCGCTAAACTTTGGTCAAGGCCCNGTATACGTCCCTCTGCTAGACGGAATTTTTTGGCCTTCATGTGACCAAATGAACCCGCTCCGTGGATTATTACCAGATTTTTCCCGGATTTTTGGCAAATTTCAGATAAAGAATCAATCACATCTTGCTTTACTGTGCAAAGTTTGTCCTTTTGGGTGATAAGACCGCCGCCCCATTTGATGACAACGGTTCCGCCCATGANAACCCTAGGAGATTGTTGCATATCTGTGCATTGGATTTACATGGGAGTGTAAACAGCGNNGTANCATGTCAGACTCACCTACTATCGACGAGTTCATCCGGCACATGCAGGCAGAGCTTGATGCATGTGAGGACATAGTAGANAAAGTAGAGAGAGAAAAATTGCAATGGCAAATTGAGTCTGCCTTAATGCTAGCAATCGAGTTCTCTGACAAATTCAAGGAANTAGCGAAATTAGGACAAAATCCGATGAGTATAGTCAAAGCATTATCAATGCAAGATCCTGGTTCNGCAGAGGTTGCAAAACAGGTAATAGCAGCAACAGCGGGAATGTGTCCACACTGTGGATCATCGATGGATGCCGACCTAGATTTTTGTCCGAATTGCGGCAATTATGTGAATTAATTACTCTTCTTCCCANATAGCAATCATATCTTGTATGGAAGGGTCGTCTTCCTCTACATGATACAAAAATTCTGAAGGCATTTCTTCGCAAAGGAANACAGTTTTACCTGCCCTCCAGATTGTGTAACCCTCAGCNATCGCTCTTGTGGTGTCGATTTCTAAAATTGCTGGCCTATCGATTCTCACATGACCAGCTTCCATTGCGTTTGATATAGTNCTTGATAGNTGAACNTGTTTTCTGTCTCCAGATGTAATTCCGAGTTCCATGTGCGTTGNAACTGCTTCTGGGTCACATGGCCAGTACAATGACTCTGGAATGTCATCGGTTGGCAAGTCAAGTTCAAGTTCTATAGAATGACCATATGTTGCTCTAATCATTTCTCCCTCTACTTGATANCGACCTTTGGTATCGGCATTTGCAATCGCTTCAAAATGCCATGCNCTTAGCCAGTGAAAGTGTCGCCTTTGACCTTGTATTGCCTCNGACANCTCTCTNGAGTTTACCCATCCATTTAGGTCCATTTCAACCCCAAACTTCTCTGGAGCATGGCGNANGACAAGAGCGAGGATTCTNCCTAAGCTGTTTGCTTCTCTGTCTGACATGATGAATTTACCCTCAGCATTGCATGTAGGGCAGTTCGTTCCACTAAAGTGACCATGGGTCCTGCATTGTCGCAGCATANTTATCAATCCGCCGACAAGGGTGTTGTTGTTGAACCTTGTGTACGAATTCTGAAACTTGAAGGCCTATGTTNGTGATTAATTGTTGATACGAAGCAAGCATGTTTNACAATCGGCTAACTTNTTGNTTTTGTTACCCAACATAGTTGAACTCCATCCCATACGGGTTGCCATGGTCGANGTTGCTGTAATTGGTGCTGGCCAGACAAAATATGGCAACCATTCCCTTGGGNTAAAAGGGATGTGGGCAGAATCAGCAAGAAATGCATATGAATCAGTNGATGGTGATTTTGAGCCATCTATGGTAGATGAGGCCTTCATCGGCTCAATTGCTTTTGGTGGTGGTCAACTCGGAAATACCGCTGCTCTACTAACTGAACANACAGGCATGGATAANATTCCTGTTAGAAGAGTTGAGAATGCATGTGCATCTTCAGGATTTGCTTTCAGAGACGCTTGGATGGCAATTAAAAGCGGGCAAGCAGATATCGTCGTTGCTGGAGGAATTGAAAAAATGAACGATCTCTCACCAGAAAGGAAAAGATTCTGGCTCGGAGTAAGCGGAGATACTGAATGGGAAAGGTTAGCAGGNCTTACATTCCCAGGCACCTATGCNNTAATGGCNAGAAGACATTTTCATGAGTATGGAAGCAATCATGACGATTTGGTCAATATTGCGGTAAAAAACCANCAACATGGNTTACATAATGANTATGCNCACCTAAGAAAAGATGTNGCGTTTGAAAAAGCCAAAAATGGTTTCATGGTTGCTGACCCGCTTACACTCTACGACTGCTGTCCAACATCAGATGGCGCATCAACCGTAATACTAGCTGCAGATCATGTTGCAAAGTCGCTATCTGAAGATCCTGTTTGGGTCTTAGGGTCAGGAGCAGGAAGTGATCACCTCGCTCTTCACGACAGACCGAGTATTACAGAATTAGTCGCAACGCAAAGAGCAGCATCTAGTGCTTACAGTCAAGCCGGAATAAAACCCAGCGATGTTGACTTTGCTGAGGTGCATGATTGCTTCACAATTGCTGAACTATTGGCAACCGAGGATTTAGGATTTGCAAATAAGGGAGAAGGTGGATTATTCGCTAGAGAAGGAAGAGGAGTACTAAACCAAGGCGATGTGACAATTAATCCGAGTGGAGGATTGAAATCAAAAGGTCATCCATTGGGTGCAACAGGAACTGGTCAAGTTGTAGAAGTATTCAAACAGTTAAGAGGTGAAGTTGAAAAATCACGGCAGGTCAATGATGCTGATTATGCCTTAACTCACAATGTTGGAGGTTCAGGAGCTACTTGTGCAGTCCATATATTCGGGAGGGAAATTGCTTGAGTAATCCAGAAGTTATTACCTGGCAAGGCAACTTATTGGTTCAGTCAGACCATGGTTTGCTCATAAAAAGCCGGCATAAATTATTGGGAATTCATGTTTTTGGACCTGACAGTGATTATACAACCCTAGCCATCAGTGGATTGGAATACCTTACCAAGAGCATCAAAATTCAAAGTTTCAAAGTCGACCAAAACTTAGATCATATGACTATACAAGCATGTGCTTACTCAATTGATGAAGATTCAGAATGGCATATTAAATGCATTGAAAATCAAGCGGCTGTACAGATTTCAAAACTCGATTTCGATATTGATTTTGATCAAGGTTATCCTATCGATCCTAATTTTATCGAACAAATTGAAAATGCTTGGATGGATGAAATGCTTGCTGTTAGCCAAGGTGCTTTTGTATCAGAACAAGCATACAGAACTGCTGCAAGCTCTAGATTGAACTTGACAAGTCAAACATACGGCGAAACAAAAATTTGGCCACCTAGAGAAATGGTTGGAGATGTTGTTCCAGAGATTGGAGGTCCGCTTGCAAAAGAAGGAACAATAGAGACATGGACAAAGTTATCCGCTGGAGGAGCGCCATCAGAATTCAGTCTAAGAGCACCGATTTTAGATGGTATAAGTACAGTATTTGTGCAATTAAGCAGTGGCCCAAAGGGTGTTTTCTTGCTGGCAGATGATGAAGAGTCACAACCAAGAATTGGACAGACTGTTACGTTTGCTGTCCGAAGATTATATGCTCAAGAAGGACTTATCAGATACGGACTGAAGGCGCTAATTGCATAATGGTGATGCGAGCCTTCTAAAGCCTTGACCTATCTTCACTACACATGGCAGAGTGGGGGTTCCGTAAAGGCAGGCGAGAAGCCGCTGAAAATCTAAGCATCTCCGATGAAGGAGATTGCCCTCGATGTGGTGGGGAAAAGACCCAATCTTCACTCGCTGGCTACCTCGCGTGCGTGCGATGTGGATATGAATGGAAAGATCCTGATCATGTAGCTGTGAAGCGAGGACCGCCGCAAAATTACAGAAGAGATGCAGAATTAATTGAGGAATTCAAAAATGAAATGCAAGCTGGGAGCCTAAGTAACGTTTTAGGAATCGAAAAGGGGTTATCTGGCGAACAAGAAGCATCCCTTAAACGATTAGAAGACAAATGGATGAGCGGTATGAGCGGTCATTTTAATGCGGCGGCTGAAGAAAGAAAGCCACTAATGATCTCTTTTGATGATGATGATAATTTAATCGATACAACAGTCGGAAGCATAACTATAGTTGCTAATGGTTTCGACGGTGGTGAAGAAATCAGATTGGAATATCCAGGAATGGGTACAGAATTCTATGCTTACGATGAGGCAAGCGAAACTGGGTGGAGAAGAGGAAGAACTGGAGAGGATACTGCGAGATCAATTACCAATGTAATCAACCGTTTCTCCCGACTTGTATATGCAAACCAAGAAGGGTCCACTATTCTCTTGGAGTTGAGAAATGAAGAGCTTGATGCTGATTCATTAGTCATCTTCGTGGATGACCCTGGTGGAACGGATATTGTCGCTGAAAAGTCAGGTGTATCGATGGATCCAAGGGATGTAAGAATGGTTGAAGATTATCGTACGGTTGTTCAAATCTGTCTTGCTGATGGAATCATTTCTCCCTCAGAAGACCAAATGCTCTGGGCAATGAGACAGCAATTAGGAATTGATGACCAACTCCATGTTCAGATTGTTCAACAGATTTTTGGCGATCATGCATTGAAAGAATGCACCAACTGTGGAGCGATGGCAGAACTCTATGCCGACTATGCTGCATGGTATTGTCATTCATGTGAAAATTGGGTATAGTACAATATTCTATAGAAATCAATTTGTATATCTAAATGTCAATACTCAGAGGCATTGTTCATAAGGTGTGAACAACTCGGAAGGTTAGGCGAGTTATCATGGCCGAAGAAGTACTTTACATTGGAATAGATCTCGGAACCTTCCGTTCAGTAATGGTATCCAGCGACAGTCACGAAGAAGAGGAGTTGACAGTCATCGGTACACCAAAAGACCCAATCGCTAGAAATTTCCTAAAAAGAGATGTCTTGTTTGGAAATGAGGCACTGAAAAATCGATTAGCTCTAGACCTATACAGACCACTTGAACTGGGTGTCATTAAAGATACACCTGAAGACAGGCAATTCATTGCACACTTCATTACCCATCTGATTGGATTGTCAGATCCTGAAGACTATGACAGAGTTGTTGCAGTAATTGGTGCTCCAGCAGAAGCAAGTCACGTGGACAAGACATCAATCTTTGATGCAGCTGCAGGATCGGTTAATGCAGCCATGATCATATCAGAACCTTTCGCAGTAGCTTACGCCCTTGACATGATTGAGCACACTCTTGTGATTGACATCGGTGCGGGTACAACTGACCTGTGCAGAGTTTACGGAACAATTCCTGGACCTGGTGACCAGATGCACACAGGCTATGCTGGAGACTATGTCGATAATCAAATCATTTTAGAAGTACAAAAGAAGTACAATGGTGCTCAAATCACCAAAGATATGGCAAGAAGGTGGAAAGAACAGTATTCATTTGTTTCAACCTCAACACCGGATGAGCCAATTATGGTCGATTTCTCAATTGAAGGGAAAGCAATGACTCTAGACATCACAGATTGTATAATGGCTGCATGCGAATCAATAGTCGACCCAATAGTTGACAATGTCAAGCAGCTAATAGCAGGTTCAAACCCCGAGTTCCATGATGAGTTCCGCAGGAACATGGTACTAGCTGGTGGAGGATCAGGAATCAAGGGCCTTGGTGCACTAATCGAGCGTAGACTCTCTGATATGGGTGACGTCAATGTACACGTTGTCGATGACCCGGTAAGATTGGGCGCAATGGGTGGCCTAAGACTCGCTATGGAAGTTCCAGAAGATATGTGGAAGAACTTAACGCTTGCAAGTCGCTAAAGTCATTCTATTCTTCTTCGCTTAGTACTAATGAAGAACCACAATGCGGACATTTGTCTTCAGGTGAAAGCAGTATAGGATTTACTGCCAAAACAGCAAGACAACTTGGGCAAGCAGCTAGCATTTCTCCTTGTGCTAATTGCGCAGATTCTTCATACACTGAGTGCCCGCTGTACCCCATTCTGTAGACTGGATGAAAATGAATTCGAATGAATCTTACAGATGAATATATTGCGTATGCTAGTAACAAAACAAGAATCAGTGCCTGTACAGATCCTGACAAGAGTGCCATGACATTAATTGCCAAAACCAAACAAAAGAAGACGGTCAATAGGCCTATAATCATGGGCACAAACCAGTATGCCCAGTCAGATTTGTTTCTGTATCCACTCCAGACTGCTAGGAAAAACAATCCTGGTATTAATGCAAATTGCCCAAAAATTTGGTACAGGAAAAAAACAATTATCGCACAATCGATTGCTAGAACAAAGGATGTCCTGCTATGCAGGGCATCGATTGGATTCTTGTGAGTCGGTCTCGACCCCGCTAGAATCATTTCATCTGCATCCGCCATGTTTNNCCCGATGAGGNATTTACTGTTGAAATAACCGGCGAAGGCGTCATGAAGCAGTNACTTTTGGGNCAANCATGCGTGACACCGATGTCGAGGTGAGAGGCAACTCTCTTCGAGGCAAACACATACTCCTAGGTGTAACCGGTGGCATTGCTGCAGTTGACACAGTACGNCTTGCTAGGGAGTTAAGGCGGCATGGCGCAAAAGTGTCAGTAATTATGACACCGTCTGCTCAAGAAATAATTACTCCAATGGCGGTAAGATGGGCATCGCAAGGGGACGTTATTACAGATTGGGATGGTGATTTGACGGGATTATCTAATTTTGATGCAGTCCTAGTTACTCCAGCTACTCGCAACATAATGGCATCTTTTATTCACGGAATTATGAACGGTCCTTTGCTGATGGCACTATCTGCTGCAAGAGGAAGAAATGCACCNATAATGATGGTACCTTCGATGCACAATGACTTAGCCAACGACCCTGTAACTGAAGATTTAGTTAATGAAAACGTTAAGCTAGGAGCGAAAGTTTTCTGGGGTGCGGAAGAAGAAGGAAAGAGGAAAAACCCGAATCATGAAGAAATTGTGGCTGTATTTGCAAATTACATAAATCGCAATAGTACATCTGTAGTAATAACATTAGGAGCAACAAGAAGTCCAATTGATGACATCAGATATGTCCAAAATACTTCGAGTGGGAAAACCGGTTATCTGATCGCTGATGATTTNTTCAGGCATGGAATGGACATTACATGTGTTACTGGTGTTACGAGTGTAGAGAAGCCCTCNTGGCTACCTCTTGANATNAAGTGTCCTGAACCCAATTCTATGCTAAAAGAGTTGAAAACAATATCCAAAGACAAAATCGATGTTTGGATTCACTCAGCAGCAGTTTTGGATTATGTCATTCCAGATCCGGTTGAAGGCAAAATTGCATCTTTGCAAGGTGCACTAGACATACAACTAGCAGAAGGTGCAAAACACATTCAAGAACTCAAGGAAAAATGCGCAGGATCTACTCGAATAGGATTCAAGCTTGAGAGTGGTATCAAACAAAAAGACCTAGTTCACAGGGCGCACGCTCAAATCCAGAAATCTGGAATGACTGCCACCATTGCTAACCGAATAGAGGATTACGGTAAGGATGGNAAACCCAGAGGCTGGCTAGTTGACCGACATGGTGCTCATTTTGTTTTGGAAACTGAATCCGATATGTGTGACGCAATTCGGTCTGTGATTGAAAACAACAGGTGATCGCTTGCGCAGATTCGTCATAGTTGGAACTAGAGCAATGGCCAAAGGAAAACTTCCATTGAATGATCTTGCCGGAGGAGCAGGCAGAATGGATGTGCTAGTTAGAGCATTGATGTCTTCAATCTTAACGAGTCACGGAATAAGAAATGATGTCGAATTTACCATGATTCTGCTTGGCGGCCCAGGCCCNTCGAGAAGGATAAAATTCGTNTCAAATGANCTAAAGGGNATNCACGCNGAAGAAAGAGCAGTTGCAGGTAAAATTGCTGCAGTTCTCAAAGAGCCAATACCTCCCAGAGGTCACTGGAGAGAAAGAAGTCCTGGAATTTACGATGGAGGTGGCGATTTGGACATGACACTAGACGATTGGCAATGTCCAACTATTCGCTTNGAAGCNAACTCCCCNAGTTTGTATTCGGGCAAAATCCCTAACGATTTCTCAATCGANGATATTGGATTCATTTTAGGCGANGATAAAACACTGGANTGTGACAGNGGAACTGCAAGAAGCTTAGGAAGTANNTGGTTGCAAGGACACACTTGCATATCCATTGTTCACTTCCTTCTTGACGAGGGTGTATTACTCGANATATGAACAAGCAGCGTTTGAAGCANNAAACAGTAATTCCTGCTTANTNTGCGATATGGCTCAAACTGATTTCAGATAAGTTGCNTGAACATTGCTGAAATNTCTGCATTCGCCGCTTTGATTGACTTTGTTGTGTCNGCATACATGAAACCGTGGCCCTCGGTCATGAATTCTTTGTANTGNATCTCAACACCAGCNCCAGATAGTTTGTCTGCGTACGCCTTGCCCTCATCACGCAGTAAATCAAAGCCGGCTGTNATGACCACTGCAGGTGGCAGACCACTTAGGTCTGATGCGAACAAAGGCGTTACGTAAGGGTCNTTTTCGAGAGGNCGACCTTGGAGGTAATTNGACCTCAACCATTCTAACTGCGTTGTNGTGAGTATGTGTCCTTGGCCAAGTTCCTCAATTGATGGGTGAGACAAGGTATAGTCGATGATTGGGTATACAAGCATCTGAGCCTTAGGCAGCCATTTNNCATCATCNCGTCGCTTTAGGCANAGTACAGCTGTCAAATTTCCTCCAGCACTNTCTCCGGCCACCGAGATCCGTTCTGGGTCAATCTCAAACTCCGTAGCATTGGCCCGCACCCATTCAAGNGCAGCGTCAGCGTCGTTGATTTGAGTGGGGTACGGGTGTTCAGGTGCGAGACGGTAGCCGACTGCNTACACCTTTGCATTGAGTTCTCNAGCAAAATACTCACACAAATTTCNGCAAGCCCAAATNCCCAAGGCAGAATAACCGCCGCCATGCAAAAAAACAACTGCAGGCCCACCGGGCTGGAAGTCCTTGTGAGTAAACTCAGCAACGGTAATGGAACCACCATCGACTTCAACGGTACGATCTTGTCGGCTAACGCCCCGAAGCGCTGGTTTCTCAAAGGGCTTCATCTGCTTTCGCCAAATCTCTCTTAATTCTGGGATAGTTTTGGTATCGTCAAGAGCAAAGATACCCTGCTTGATGGCAGTAACAGCAACGAATTGGCCAGCAGGGTCGAATACCCTGCCGCCAGAGGCAGTCATTTGGGGCCGACCTGACATTTTGATAAGCCAGCTGTCGGGAAGAGAAAGAATCATTCTAGTTATCAATCGGGTCAACGCATTGAGCATTGTTACATCTGCCATAATGGCGGATTAAATACAATTCTAACCTGTTTTTGAGATGCAAATATCTGCATGTTTAGATCAAGCCGCTGCTTGCGTTTCAGTTCAAATCTCTGATTAATTCGTTGACATCAACGTTTCCATTGTAGATTAAGAACCCACATACCAAAACGGTTACAGTTGCAAATAACAGAAACCGATTGATTATTCCTTTCAGAAATATTGCGATGCCTCCTGCGGCTTCCTTACTGGATTTTCCAACTATTGATGCAGCGCTGGCGACTTTTTTACCAACTTCATCTAAACTAGGTAACTCCACATTTGTTGATTGATCAACATGTGTATTTTGGGTATTGTGATGAACATCACCAACATGCACATCCCCAGTGACTACAGAATCTTGAATCACTGAATCTACATCTGCCATAATAATCCTAGGCATTCATAACTTATAGATGCAAAGGTCCTGCTCTAAATCACTATGATCAAAAATAAATTCATTCGAGTATTATGGGTTTGTACGATAGCTAGCGTTTGTGATTTTAGTCCAATCTAGAGAACTC
>NZLM01000036.1 GCA_002694245.1 Methanobacteriota archaeon | reverse complement strand
GAAATTTCTGTATTCATAACCCATGTCAACATAATTACCATTCGAGTTACCTTGTGTACTAGCACATCCTAATGCACCGGGCAATGCAATTTGTCTGAAATGTGAGAACTCAATGCCCTCTGTTGTTGTTCCAGAAATTAACAAATCTGCTAATCCGCGCTCAGACGGGAGGTAGTTGCTTACATCCCAAGAGTTTCCATTCGAGTACACTTCTATATCCTCAAGGTAGTATGATTGTGGATGATTTCTGTCATAATCTCTGTCACGATAGTTGCCGAATTGCATCAACTGGATAGTTAAATCTCCATCTAGATCATCTCCTGTGTACTCTCCAGTAAGACTTCCATCTTGGACGTAAACGAAATGTTCTCCTACAGGTGAAAGTGATTCTGCAGCAGATTGGCCCAGTTGAGGAGAAATTCTCAATATAGCGATATCTGCTTCAGCATCTGAAATTATTCCAGATGAGTCATAGGTTTGTGATGAAACGGTAAACGGTGTTCCAACTTGTCCAGTCTCACTTTGATCAACAAGAACACCAACAGCAGATACGACAAATGTCTCATCATTATTTTCTAGCGCCATTGAAGATAGCATAGATGGTCTTAGAGACCTGTCGACTTCTATGTAGGCTCTTTCAATATCACAGCTATCGTAAGCGGCAAGTGGTTGTGAAAGGGTCCAAGTTGTGTCTTCTAGTGCTGGTGCCAATAGAACACCAACATATTCGCTACTCCATTCTTCCTTTAGGACAAGGTCTGTTGATACTTGGTATCCTCTGTCGTTTGTCATTGCGATACTAATTACTGTATCTTCATCAATATCGCTGGTCTCTCCCTCACAATAAGCTCGGTCAAAGTCTAGTTTGATTCCGACCTCTAGTAAGTGAGAGTCAAATTCGGTTGTTCGCATTGGATACAATTCTTCGAAGATTACCTGCTGTGGGCCCTCATCACCATCTGAATCATCACCATCCTCATCATCGTCTTCACTCATCATCGGCCATTCCGAATTCATCTCTGACCTAGAGGCGTTGTTCATCCAGGAGCCGAATTCGGCTAGTACTTCTCCAGTTTGTTCAAGAATCGGGTGTTCGATTGCATCGAATATGTGTTGAATTATATCCTCTGGAAGGTTGTTGAAATCATCGAATGCATCGTTTACCCATGGTGAGTCACTTTCCATTCTTGCTGTCCACGCTTGCCCTTCAGTGGTGTCTAGCAAGTATTCGTATTGCCATCGGATGACATCAGGGACATCATCGCCATCAAGATCTTGTATGTCGGTTTCTCCGTTTATTTCCCCAGCCATTTCAGCGAATCTAACTACAAATTGTTGGAAAGGAGTCATATTTTCAAAATCCCCATCAATCAGGGGCTGTACCCAAGCAGTTAGCCCTTCAACAATGGCTTGAGGATGGTCTGAAACCGCTAGTAATGCAATATTTCTCATTAAAGTCTGTGCTGATTCAAACGGTTTTATTCCCTCTGCAAGATTATCCAATGCCTCTGAAAGATTATCCCATTCATTGCTTCCAATGAGAGCATTGTAAGCAGCTTCGAAATCTCCAGTCCCCTCAAATCTTGTGAGGTTTTCAATCACATCAAATGTCTGAATATATTCAGATAAGTCGTCAAAGTCATACATAGATCTTGGCAGGGGAAGGTTGTCAAGGTAGGTCATCAAGCCTACGACAAATTGTATGCCTGCATCAGCATCATCTGAATCCAGCATTACCATTAATGCCTCTAGGAAATTTGATCCTGCAGACATATTGTATTGATTATGACCTGCATCCAACATTGAATTCCATAATTGCCTACTACCACCTGCGCCACTTCCATCGGTTGCGACAGCAACGAAGTTTGACCATCCTCCGTTTGATGTTCCCTTTGTTTCTAACTCGGTGAATTCATTTGCAATTTCTCCTAATGGATTAGCAGAATCCCATGCAGTGTCTATTGCGGAGAGAACCTTCTCAAATTCAACTCTGAAGATTTCTCTGATTTGGGTTGGGTCATCAACAGCATACCTATTGCCGTCCTCGACAAAGATTTTCGCTCCATACAAACCACCAGTTGAAGTTACTGGAATTGTGTAACTTCCCTGCCATGTCATTATTGATGAGTCATTTTCGTGTAAGCCATTTGATTGCAAAACCACCCTGTCAAGGAACTTACCTTCACCGGGGAATGCTGAGTTTATTATCGAGTCCAGTGGGCTAATATCATATTGAACTATATCTGCACTAACGATTGCATTATCGCTGTGACCCATAGTGTAAGCTTGTATGTCTACTTGTGAACCAACACTAGCGAATTTTGTTGTTACAAACCCGTCTATGCTTAGGGTAGAGACTGAATTTCCGTTTACCTGCGTGTCATTTGGAGCGGATATATTTGCTACAGCAGGTTGTATAATCATGCATAAAAAAAGAATCATAACGGTGATAGCCTTTCTTGCCATGGTTTCTTCACGATATACTAGTACTTACCATTTCGCTATATGTATCATGTAAACGATATTACGATTTTGATACTCCAAGTAGTAATTTACCATCATTTGTCAAAGAACCACAACCGCTATCTCCAAAATCAGTTTCAGTCCAAATTCCGTTGGATAACGATACTGTTGTGGTAGGCAAACCGATAGATGAAAGCCAAAGACCCATGGGAGATACACTAGATGAGGAATCGCTAGAAACCAACCATGACTGCATCTCTTGTGGAGTGCCACTCTCTGAGAGACAATGTGAGTTGTGGGAATTGGTACTATTTCCCAATTCAAACAGGTTTCTAACGCTTGTAAGCATACTCGTGTTCGACTGGTTATTTTCAAGTGGAGTATACTCCATCCATTTGCTATTGATTTCTATCTGCTCCACTGGCTTTGGTTTTGCCATAGTGCTTGTCAAATTCATTTCCTCTCGATTGATGCCATCGCAATTCAGACTATTTGGTAGGCATCCACGAATATTCATCGCATCTCCTATCAATTCTTCAACGAAGATTACTGGTCCAACTCTGCTTTTGGTTTCACTTCCGCTCTGAACCAATGATGCATCATACCTGTTAGAAGGAGACCATTTTGGTGGAGTGTGCTGTATGAATATATCCCACTGTGTAGAAAACTCATCCAAATCCCAGTCGATGGTTAACCATTCTCTGACAATGAATTCTTGTTGGTTAAATTCTTGTAAATGAGTGACATTTATCTTACCTTCAACTCTTACCTGTCCACCAGAATCTATTGGTCTAAGTTTAGAGACATTTACGTCTCCAGTGAGTATTAATCCCGTGGGACTTTCAACACAAATATCACAATCATTTGCAATTACTGGAAAAACATCAATGTCAATTTCAACCGATGCACCGGGGTAGAAATCAACCAAACCCAGAGAATCCATTGCAGAGCGTGTATTCAGCTCTAGCGTACCCTTCACACCGTCTATCTGAATGATTTCTACAGACTCCTCAGTAACCTGAAAACCAATAGAGAGTGTAGAAAATAGAACCAAGGCAACAATGAGCATCTCAATACTCTTGAAATTAACCAGGTTTGATTCGCTCACATGCTCGCCACAGCATTACCATTCATTGTACTATCTAACACAACAGATGTTTGAACTGATATAGAATACCTATCCAACCCTAGTCTTCACTATCAGAATCATCATGTATCTCAGCTTCCAAAATTTCTGAATCATCTGTTGAGAATTCGTTAGACTTGTTTGATTGCATTAAAGCGACTCCTGCTCCAATAACGGCTGCAATAACCAAAAATGTTAGACTAAACATCGCCAATGGATAATCAGAATACAAATCACCCAACGAAGAGAAGAATCCTTGATTTTCCTCGTCTCCAGAAGAGGCCTTAGGTTTGATTAGAGCAACAACAGATGCTTGGTCATAGACTAAGCGTGTGAATGTGAGTCTTCCATCCATTTCGGAGTCATACATTTCTGAAGGAGGAGCTGGATCAAGATCAGAATAGAAATCAGGTCTCTGCTCGAACGCTATATCGATTGGTTCGTTCAAATTTAGTGTTAGCATAACATCAACAGTGTATGGAATTCTAGTTTCGAAAAATTCGGGATCTTCGATGACTCCGAACAGTGTAATTGCTTGACCGGTCACATCGAAGTGAGCCCACTTACCCCAGGCTGAACTGTCAACATCTAGATCGTAATACCATGTATCTGCGACTCTGGTACCCTGGCCTTGCCCGTCATTGCTACCGTCTTCTCCTAGGTCGATCGACAGCTGTAGTTGTCCGGCTTGTGCCGTCTCAAGTTCAAATTCTGTTGCTGCAAAGGTAGCCTCAAGTCTTTCTGTACCATTCGGTATCCAAACATAATGAGAATCTTCTGTGTAATACACAGCACCGGTTGCTCCGTTATTGAAGTGATTCCAATCTCCTTTCCACGAGTGTCTAACCCTGTCTGTATTTACCGGGATACTTTCAATGCCCATCATTTCTTGATAAATTTCGTAGGCGTCCCATACGTCATATTCTGGATGGTCAACTAAGCCATCTCCGTTTTGATCTCTCATCAATTGAAGGGTTCTTGCCAGGGCTACTGCTGCATCGGTATCGGTTAATCCGTGTCCGATTCTCCAGTCGTGGCATTCTCCGGTAGCGCTAATGTAGCATTGCTCGGGAATGTCATTACATGCATCTTCGCTGTTTCCATCCTCACATGAATTCGCCATCCCTTCATATCTTGCAGTTAATTCCAGAATCAACTCAAACTCATGTACTCGACTGAAATTGTCTGAGTCCCAGTTTTCATACTGTCCATATGCTGCAGTGCCTTCACCACCGACTAAGCTACTTCCAAAGTCGTGGTCATCTCGGTGGTAATCAGCAACTCCTAGAGATGGTGCTGCATTGATTACAAGACCTGCAATTCCTCCAACGTGCGGCGTTGCCATTGAAGTTCCAGATATTGACATGTAATACAAATCACCTTGTGTTCTTGTTGACGCATCGATTGCTGTACCTCTTGGGGCTGTAGCCCAGATATCTCTTCCAGGTGCTCCAACATCAGGCCATGTGTGTTGTTGGTTCATACATCCGCGTGAAGAAAATGATGTGACTGCAGTTCCATCATGTGTCAAAGCAGCAACAGAGATTGCCGACGGTGTGTTTGCATAAACGTTGGTCCTAAGGTCGCCAGAGCACTCCGAACCGGAGCCCCCTGAATTGGATGCGGCAAATATTACTGCAACTCCATTTTCAAAGGTTAATCTGTCAGTAAGTTGAGCAATCACCCCATTGGGGTTGTAATCTCCGTCGGTTCCCCAGGAATTCGAAACTACTCTTATGTGGTGGGCGTTTTGTCCGGGGATTGAGTGTGCATAAGTCCATTCAAGACCTTGCTCAGCAGCGAAAATCGAGGCTCCATCTCCAGTTCCTAGTGCGACTAATTGACCACCTTTGGCAACCCCAGCACGCCTTCCACTAGATGCATCTCCATTGCCTGCAATTGTTCCTCCGACGTGTGTTCCGTGGCCTGAAGATGTGTCTGAGTTCCTTGTCTCAGTCCATCCTACTCCATCGAATTTAGCAGAGTAGATTGCCTTGTCTCCTGTCCAGGGCTCAAGATAGTCATAATCAGGGTGTCCTGCATCCACGCCTGTATCCAAATCGACTATCGCAGTGCCATCGCCGTCCCACTCTGTGAATGAAAGATCGATATCGTACTCGACTTCACCACTTGGTGAAATGATTGCTCTGCTCCAAGAGTCGGTTGCTGTAACGACGTGGGTTGTCTCATGCATCATGATTCCAGCATCTGTTGATGGATCACCGCCCCATTCGGAAGGTAAGTAAAAGAATTCAAGTGGCTTATCCAATTCTAAATATTCAACCCTGTCCCAATTGGAGAGTTTTCTCACATCTGATACAGTTCCTTCTACGAGGCCACCGTCCACTAGTGGTGCATCGCCAAGTATCCTAAACCCAAGATTTTCCATGTGAATACGGTCGCTGGGCATTACCGGTGAGTTGAGTTGGTAGATTACCGGGATCGTTTTCGAATTATCTGAATGCTCTAACTCATCAATCAAATCATTGTTCATTTTTGCATAGTCGCCTAGAGGATTTATCCCGTCGGTTAGCGGGGAAGCAACTGCGCTAAGCATTAGCAGTTGAATAAACAATGCAGACGTTATGATGTACCGCCTAGATGATGCCATGCATTTTTTTGCTAGCATTTTTCTTATAACCATACTGCTAAATTGAACTTTTCATTTATATCATTGCCAAAATTCAACAGATATACTGAATGATGATTTATCCGTTTACATTCACTTTTACAGACGCTCTGTTGGTCAGCCTTATATGGCTCCGCAGAAATGTTCGATACATGGCAGCAATAACATATGGCTGGGACTTGGAGATAGTATTGAGAGCGCTAAATATCAGGAATGATTATTCTAGCTTGCAACCAGAAAAAATATCTGAACATAAGGAAAAGTTGCGTGATTCGTTGCTCACACTCCAACCAATAATTGATGAGTATCCTGGTTTAGAAATCATGCTAATGTGTCTTCAGGACTCTGAAATCGATCTAATGGAATCAAAGATGGTAGGTATTCCGACAATGATTGGTGGCCATGTGTTGGAATTGTTTTGGTCTCTTGCCCCAAATTCTGCAGTAGATGATCCATTGTCAACGAAGGCTTTTGATTCTCTGATGAAATTTGCATCAGATATGAAAAGTAAAGGCGTAGAGTTACCAAGTCCAACTGTACATTTTTCGGGTTGGCATGCTGACGCACTGTTGATGCATGCATCTGCAGAAGGTCTAGTAAAGCACGGGTAATTGTGAGACTCTTTACTTTGAATGCTTCAACCAATCAAATATGTTGGTCGAGTATATTCATCAGTTTCAATCATCACAGGAAGCAATCTAATCAAGGGTAAATTCTAGTCGTTGACCAGTTGTTATCCTCTTTGGTCAGGATGACCCGCTCATGGAGCCTAAACGGTTTACCATGCCAATATTCGATTTTATCAACATGAATAGTAAACCCTCCCCAAAATGTAGGGGTTGGAACTATCTTATCAGAAAATTTTAGCTCAAACTGTCGAAACTCCTCATGAAGTCTCTCCATCGAGGTAAGCTCCGTGCTTTGTTTTGATGCCCATGCTGCGATTTGACTATTTCTTGGTCGGCTCTGAAAGTACTCTTCAACTATATTTCTCGGCATTTCTGCCGCCGTTCCCTCGATCCGTACTTGTCTTTCCAATTGAGGCCACCATAATGTGCAAGAGGTTCGCTGTGTAGCGAAGATGTCTGCTGCTTTACTGCTATTGAGGTTCGTGAAAAAACCAATCTCTCGCTCGGTTATGTGACGCATTAATACCATTCGATTGTGAGGATTTCCTTTCTCATCGACCGTAGCTAGATTCATGGCGTCAGGTTCTGCAATTCCCAAATCCTTCGCTTCCTGGACCCAATCTGCCAACAACTGAAGCGGTCGTTCTGAATCGAGGTCAGTAAATTGTGAGGTATACTGTTCAATGTTTAGATCACTTGGCATGAATCTTAGTCTGAGTGTTAATATTTGTAGCAATGTATTGATCAACGATTATTGGGAATGTATACCCTAGAGGTCAATACGCTGCTTCGCCTAATGTTTCACAACAAAACTAACACGCTGTGAGAGCAAATGGGAATGGTGGACGCTGTGGGATTTGAACCCACGGCCGCTTGGTTGCAAACCAAGCGCTCTTCCAGCTGAGCTAAGCGCCCCTGATTTATGTCGGGTAGGCTTCTCCCTTTTGAGGATTCACACGCGGTCCACTGTGGCGTCACGGTCTGGGCCGAGGCCCACAGAGGAGATAGTTACTCCAAGAATTGATTCTAATTTTTTGATATAATTCTGTGCAGCTGCTGGTAATCCTGAGAAGCCAACTCCTTCTGAGTTACACATTCTTGCAATTCCTAACCACTCTTCGAGGGAATGTGATGGGAATCCGGGGACAGTGACGTACACGGGCTCGCAATTTTCTAGGGCGATGGCGCTAGCAGGCATTTCATTGACTTCTACTTCACCCATTTTGTATCCAACACAGATGTTTATCTCATCCAATCCCCCAAGAACGTCCAATTTTGTTAGAGCGATTTCCGTGAATCCATTGACCCTTGTGGAGTGTCTCATAACAACTGCATCAAACCAGCCACACCTGCGCCTTCTACCAGTTGTAGTTCCAAACTCATGTCCAACACTGGTTAGATGTTCTCCAACTTCGTCGTAAAGTTCGGTAGGCATATGTCCGTTTCCAACACGGGTAATGTAAGCCTTAGTGATACCGATTACGTTGTCTACGTGTCCTGGGTGAATTCCGGCACCGTGCGTTGCGTTTCCTCTCGATGTTACAGAAGACGTCACGAATGGGAATGTACCTTGGTCTATGTCAAGTAGGCACCCTTGAGCGCCTTCCAGTATGATTCGTTCTCCCATTTTTAATGCATTATCCAACAAGATTCCGGTGTCGGTGATAGCATCACCAAATCTTTTGAGAATCCAATTGATCTGCTCTTCTAATTCATTTGCAGTGACTCTTTGTCTGCAACCTGCATCTTCAAGCGACTTGTTTTGCCTCTCAGCCATCTCATCGAAGTCGCAATAAGGTAAATCTGCGAACCGTAGTCCTATTCTGTTTATTTTGTCAGCATAAGTAGGACCTATCCCGCGGCCGGTAGTGCCTATTTTCTTGTCCAAGCCATCTATGTATGTATGGTATGGAAGTATGATGTGTGCCCTGTTTGAAATGAATAATCTCTTTCCAGACGGGTCTTTACCTCCGCCTTCGACCCAATCGTTCAACTCCCTATCAAGAACCCAAGGGTCGATTACCATCCCATCTCCTAATACTAATCCGCACTCTTCGCGTGTAATTCCTGAGGGTAGCAAATGGAATTTGAGAACCTTATCACCCAAAACCACAGTGTGTCCAGCGTTGTTACCGCCTTGGAATCTTGCCACCCAAGTAGCGCTTTCTGCCAACCTGTCGACTAGTTTTCCTTTACCTTCATCTCCCCACTGGGCGCCGAGTACTACTGTGGCTGGCATGCTCCTCAACCATTCGGCGTAACATATAGTGCATGAACTATCCGCATCTAAAATTTGACGAAAAATCAAAAACTGANCTGNTCTANTGTACNAATTGNGANGNNTGTGGCACAGAATTCTATGGGTAGTATAACAAAAAAACCATGTGTTTAAATAGGCCGGGTGCACATAACTATTGTTGGGTTAGGAATATACAACAATGTAGTTTAGTTAGTCGGANAAACGATGGGTTACCCTGCAANATCTTTATATCCTAGTGCCCTCACTAAACAACTCGGAGTTGAGAAGTATGGCGTATGACGACNAATCATGGACAAAAGCACAAACAAAGAACAATGCACAGAGAGACAACGTTGCTCGTAGGGGACTAGGNTCAGCTAGACCACAACGAAGAGTTGTAGACGGTCATACCAAGCCTTGTGTCGAGTGTGGGGTCTTAGACTGGGCAGTGGACAANAGCAGAGGAGAGATTTCTTGCGGCGGTTGTGGATTGGTGGTTGAAGAAAATGTCATCGATCCAGGAATTGATTGGACCAATCACGACAACACCACCGATCGGTCTAGAATAGGTGCTCCAGCAACTCATACTCTTGCCGATAAAGGATTGAACACTAGTATCGCCAGTTCAGACCTGACATCTGGAGCAGCAAGCCGCCACGGAATGTCTGCAAAGGCACGCCGTGATTGGAGACGTCGCAGAGTAATGGACGAGCGCTCCAAAACTCGTGCAAGTCGTGCTCGCAACCTAGTCAAAGCTAATCAAATGGTTAGAGATAAATCAGGCCTTCCTAAATCAATGCAAGAGGAGGTCTGCCGGTTGTACAGAATTTTGTCGCATCAAGGATTCGTTACAGGTCGTTCAATTGCTGGGGTAACTGCCGCTTGTACTTACCTAGTTGCAAGAAAAGAGGGGGTGCCTCGCCAAATTGCAGAGATTTGTGAAACATTTCAGGTTGACGAAAAGGAACTATCTCGCATGATAAGGCATATCTCTAGAAAATTCAACATGCACAGAATTTCTAGCCCGTCTGATTACTTTGGTAGATTCATTAGCGATCTCAAGCTACCACCAAAGACTTCATTGGAAGTCGATGCATTGTGGGAGGCTATGAAGCCACATGTCGACATTTGGCAAGGCAAAAAACCAATGGGTGTTGCTGCAGCAATTATTTACAAGGCGGCCGTGAAAGCAGGACACAAGAGGACACAAGCTGACATCTGCAAGGTTGCAAACGTGTCAGAGGTTACTCTGCGACAAATCAACCGAGCAATCGAAAACCTGTTTTCGAAGCTAGACAGCAATTCCTGAAATGAAGATATATTCATTTGATTGATGATTGCAGGGTGCTAACATGAGCCGTGACACGAACCGCGTACAACGCAAGGTCAGAATTCCTTCAAGTAAGCGTAAGAAGTCAGGAGCGAAGAAAGAAAAGAAACCAGGGGAAATACCGTGTGGAATTTCCAGTTGTAAAAACTTCGCTGATAAGCACCTAGGTGGAAGATCGCTAAGTCAAGAGAATGTAATTGATACGTGGGGAGAAGGCGCTTTTACGGTCAGGAAAAACCGTGTAAGAGTTTGTAAATCATGCTACAAGGTATGGAAGAAAGATAACAAAGATGAATCAAACTCACATTATTGATTCACTTTCACTTTCACAATTAGTGTGTGCACAATGAATGTACACCTCCGGCTATCAATTCGTATGTCATGAGACAAATGAGAACCGTAATCCGCTCCATGTTAACCGCAGATGGAGTGGTTGTAGCAATGGATGATGCAGCAATAGTTTGGAAGCCTAGAGATGGAAAACAAAAGAGAGTGAGGTTAGAAGCACGAGCTAGCGTTCTGCTAGGGCTAGTAGGACCATTAGGAGTAGTCGATAAAATCGTGGTTGGCGACGTATATGGTGGAATAAATTTCATATCACTTTCAAGTATGAAAGTGATAGATAGGTATGTGGTGGGTGGCTCTAAAGTAAGGTCCCTATGCGCTTCATCTATGAGTGGTGAAAGCATCTTGGTTGGCTGTGAAAACGGAGGAGTTTTCATGGTAGGGAGTAATGTTCCAAACAGAGTTTTGAATTTGTTTGATTTAGATGGTCCTGCATCTGCTCTAAAGATAGTAGGTCAAGATCTACATATCCAACAAGGATGGGAGAAGAAAATAGTTGCATGGAATGGGCAGAAATCACTTCTCGTCGCCTAATTTTTCTTTTTCATGAAGGGGCCAGGGTGGCTCCGAGGTGAGGAAATAAGCGGTTCTCGCCGGTCGAGGCCAACTTCTTGGAACGTTACCATCGTTATCTAGACACTCTTCAAAAAATGACAGATGTTGATTAAGGACCTCTGTTATTCTGTCATAACCTTTGATTGTAGGGCCTCTAGCTGGAACAATGTTCTTCGGAGAGAGGTCGATAATCGTCTCTAGTGATGAAATCAATTCGGGTAAACTTCCTCCTGGCATATCCCACCTCGAGGGGCTGTCAGCCCGTGGTAATACCGGTCCTGAAACCAA
>NZLM01000035.1 GCA_002694245.1 Methanobacteriota archaeon | reverse complement strand
TTTAGAAGGTCAAACAATGATTACAAAGTCTGGTTAGACTCGAGCATTTAGAAAAAATGGGGCCGTGACCGGGAATTGAACCCGGGCTGGCAGGACCACAACCTACCGTGCTAACCGCTACACCATCACAGCCATCGGTTGTAATATGCCACCGACAAGCCGTATTTATCTCATTCCGTTGCAAAATTTGACTTGTTTCACCGTTCGTTTGAAGTCTGATGGGGTTTGAGAATATTGTATGCGAAGAGTTGCTGTCCTGATTGTGTTTCTTTTTCTGACTCCAGCAATCATAGGACAAGCACGAAGCGTTCATTCGACTGAGGCGCTTGACATGTTCCCTCAAGGAAACATGGAAGATTCAACAGATTGGGAGTTCAAAAGGCACCTTGCTTTCACTCCTGAAAACAAACAGGAAGACGCTGAGTATGTCATGGGAATGGTCGCAGATTCACATATGACATTAGGAATAGAATTGCCTGAGCATCTAGATACACAGACTGTTTGGGCTACACAGACAAGTACAGACTCAAACGCGTCTCTAGGATCTCCAGATGGAGCATACAGCTGGTCTACAGGACCCGACATAACTGTTGGTGGATTCTACACAGGATCAATGTCACAAAGTACCATACAGAGTGTAGAACTTGTTGTACACTTTGACATACCCGGTCCTTTAACACAAGATAAAGCAAGATTTTCAGTAATCAACGGCGGCGTGTATGACTTAGTAAAGACATGGAGTAATACACAATCACCTCTCTACTACATGACCAACGGATGGTCAATAGAAATCTTTGATGATGACAACTGGACTTTTGAGGAATTGGAATCTCTAGAGATTGATCTCGATTATGTTTCAAACGGAAACTCTGACGACTCCCAAATTCAAGTTGATGCTGTAGGTCTTAGAGTGACGATGCGAACTCAATGGTATGGTGCTGAAAGAGTAACCGCTACTTCTTCTAATAATTTCACTGATTGGCCACTTATCAACTTCAACAAATCCCATGGTACTCTAAGTGACGTTTCATATGCACCATGTGGCCTGTCAGCAGATTACGGTATATGGGAAACAGATTCTGTAGAAAAACCATCTGGGCAAACTTGGGGTAGGATTCATGTTGAACATGATAATGAAAACGGAAGTGTAAACATTGAATATATGGATAATCAAGGTGCCTGGGTCACAATACAACCAGGGCTTATACCTGCTGTTTCCGGTGATTTGAAAATCCGCTTCACAATTACAGACACTTGTCTCACTCGAGCATGGATTGATATCAATGATCCACATCTAAAACTAACTGGCAGTATTTCAGGGGATATTGATTCAATGGTAGAGAATTCAACCAGGTGGACTGTGGTTGTAAACGGTGTGACTGTTGCAAACTATCCCGGTACAGAGCTAGGTTCATTCGCTAAGCAAATTTCAATCGGACATACTTTGGATAGTGCCGATACAGAACTGGAGGTGAAAATCAAATCTTGGTACAACTGGGGTAACGATGGTTCACCTGCTTCATTAACCCTCTCAATAAACAGTATCGAGGTGATTGGAGCATATTCTATAGAATACGATGAAGACCCTCAATGTTCTACAATTGGCTCGCATGATTTGATAGAAGATGGAGGTGGACTTATTCTACCGCTCTTGACCCGATGCAGCGATGACAGAACCGAATCGGATGAACTATCTGTAACATTCCAAAACTCTAATCCTGATATTGTTGAGGTAGATATCACTGAAGGTCAAATAAGAATTAAACTCATAGAAGAGGCAAGTGGAGTTGCTCAAATCACGACGAGAGTGACTGATTCCGCTGGTAATTTTTGGAGCGAAATTTCAACTATCACAATACAAGAGGTAGATGATGCTCCTGTGCTAAAGGAGTTCCAAGCAGTAATTCCAGTAGAACACGGCTATGAACACCGAATCAGATTTGAGCTAACAGACGTAGATTCGTTCAATGAAGATTTGATTGTAACCACAAACCGGTCGTGGGCAGAAGTAGACATGTCTGAAAGAGAGATTATCGTTAACGCACCTACTCCGGGATTCACATCGATTTTAGTAACTGCGTGCGATGAAACCAGTTGCGTTGAGCGAATTATTGACTTAGAAGTTCGAGCTCTAGCAGAACTATTTGTTGAAGAAATACGAATTGATGAGGATGTAAACGCTGGAGAAATATTCCAAGTCAAGGTGTTTGTAAGAAACTCTGGACAAGTTACTGCAACCATGATTGGAGTTCGATGCACGGCTGATGGTCAATCATTCGGTTCTGGTATGATTCAGATGTTGCAACCAGGTCAAATGGGCTCTATTGTATGTGACATGCAGGCACCGAGTGGAGACGACTCACTGCTAATTGAAGCAGAAGTAGATCGTGGTACTAGTATAGATGAGGTTGATGAGAATAATAATGTTGCAACAAAAGTAGTTGCAGTCGGTGCGCCTATCGATAATTCAGTCAGTAGTGAAGACGAAGAAGGATTCAGCATAGGGCAAGGAACTGTTTACATCATTGCTGGTGGGGCTTTACTCGCTATAATTGCATTGTTTGGACTACTGGCTCCTGCAAAAATAAAGAAGCTCGAATAAGCTCTCAAAAAACACCTCGTTTGACGGATAACCACAAAATGTGGGTTAACATTCATAACCTGAAGTATTCAGAAACGGTTACTTCGAATGGGCTGTGGGGGCTCTTCATCATAGATGACGAAGTCGAGTGTGGAACACATGAGTGAATTGAAAATAAGAATAGAGACCGATGAATGGGTCTATGAGGAATACGTAGAGGCGTGAATTACTTTTTCCAACTGCGAGGATAAGTATCCTCCTTCATCAGAACGCAGTTAGGTTTCGCCACTTCCCCTTGAGTCATATCTGGAATTACTTTGCTAGGTTGAACTAAGTTCGCTAGTGCGACAGCTTCGCCTTTAAGCGTCACAAGAAGTACTTCAGAACCTACTCCAAGGTTTTCTGGTATGCTTACGACGCCGGGCCTGTTTAGAGGTGCTCCATGTGACAAAGCAGCTGCCGCTCCATCTTTTACGACTAACTTAGGAACCTCTGATAGCATCATTTCAATAGGATGAAGGATTCTTCTCATGCCTGATTCGTTACCTTTTTCTTTCCAAAGCCAATATGCATCTGCTAATTGTTGCATAGTTACAGATTGTTCAAGATTGAATTTTCCAGAACTTGGTCTACGTAATTCCTTCAACTCTACTGAAGTTCCGATTAGTAAGCCCAGATCTCTCGCCATAGTTCTGACATAGGTTCCCGCCTCACATTCTATGTGAGTTAATACTGACTTGTTTCCTAGGTCTAATATTTCGAACTTAGAAATCTTTCTTGTTCTAACTTGAACCTTGACAGCTGATATCTCAGGTGGAACGTTGTAAACCTTACCGGTTAGCATTTCCATTTTCTCAGCAAGGAGTTCCAAATCAACCTCTTTACCGAATTTCAGAAGTGCGATGTAGGATTTATCGTGCGTTAGGATCCTGCCAGTTAACCGCATCGCTTTACCCGCAAGTAGGGGTAAGACGCCTGTAGCGAATGGGTCTAATGTACCGCCATGACCCAATTTTTCAAGGTTCATCAAGTCCCTAGCCCAAGCACTTACCTGATGAGACGAAGGGCCTGGAGCTTTATCTAGCAAAATGAAACTGCCTTCCATTAACTGTTCTAGAGTTCTTTTTTCAGGATATGTACCATGATTGTCAGAAGTTTTGGCATCTTTGTCTAAAATAATCATTTATACTCCTCCAATATCTCTAGCGCTTTGAGAAGG
The DNA here is from genome assembly GCA_002694245.1 of Methanobacteriota archaeon. Lineage (GTDB taxonomy): Archaea > Thermoplasmatota > Poseidoniia > Poseidoniales > Poseidoniaceae > MGIIa-K1. Next base: position 4,533 of record NZLM01000035.1, on the reverse strand, counting down.
ACTTGATCTGCACCAATTTCTGAAGCCTCTATTATGTGAGTATATGGTTCCGAATCTTCAGGATTTAATCCGTACATAGTCATGTATCTGTCTAGATCTTTTTTACTTCGCAGTCGATTATTCTCCAGTGCCTGCTGATAACTAATTTCTTCTCGTGCTACAACACGCCTAGCTCTCTCTTCATCATTTACATTAAGCCAAATTCTTGCGCAGTCTAATCCGATTTTGTAAGCCCACCAACCGCTTAAGCGGCTTTCCATGACCTCAGGACCTGCTGGATCTTTCATTGAATTTTTCAATATTTCATCCAATGATTCATCCACCGAACTATCTAGTTTGCACAAATCCCCAAATTCTGATAATGACATTCCGCGATTTTTGGCTTCAGTACGGAAAATTTGACCCCCGTTCAGAGAGGTCCAATTTTTGGCTCTGCATATCCCTTCGACTAGAGTGCTTGTACCACTACCCGGGTGACCGGAAATGGTGATATTAACCACGAGTGTCACCTCCATTCATGTCTGCATACCTTGCATATGTTCAGGACTGGGCCATCTCTTTCTATCATCGTGCTTCCACATTCTGGACACTCTTTTGCAGAAGATTTTGTAGATGATTTCGCCTTAGATTCAGGCTTTTGTGATTTCCTTGGACCGCTTCTCCTTTGCTCGGATCTCTTTTTTCTGTTACTCGCTTGTGAGCCTCTCGCACTCTTTGGCGCACTAACCAAATGCAGAAGAGGTTCCTTTAATTTCTGACCCTCAGAAACGATTGGGTGTGACCTGTATCGAAATAACTTGATGTGGCGGTCTACAACCCTACCAAACGGAGCAGACATACAGATGTATGTTGCAATCCATGCTGGGAAGAATAGGAATTTGCCAGTTTCTAGATTCCATTCTGGCGCCCATGGCAGGGACACATAACTTACTCGAAAATCACCTACTGCTGTTCCCATCCACGCGAAAATAGCGATAATGAAAACCATGGTGAACATCATCGGCTTCATTGCTCCCATCTGTACGCTCATCTGTTCAGGCATCATATGCTGCTGTAGTGTCTGTGCCTTTTCCATGAGAATAGGATCTCTTCCAGTTCTTGCTTCATTCATCATTTTCCTAACTTGCCCTTGACGATGTCCTATGTGAGCTTGGGNAATTGGATCCATGAACACATTTCTCAGAGCTGTATTCACGAACATTGAGATTGAACCTAATATTAGCACTGTTATGACGAACCATTTGTCGCTTGGTAACCAAGATGAAAGGTAAGGGTCAGCNATAGAACCCATACTGGTCCTAATGCCTTCTGACATTAGCATAAATGTCATTACAACCATGAATAGAAGCATGAACATCATTGACCCTCCGGGAGGGGTCGGTGGAGGTGCTGATTGCCCGCTCATGCCCCTNCGGGGCATATTACAACGCTTGAACATTGTCACACATTTCAGCGAAGACCTCAAACATNCTAGGTAGAATCGACAANCATGACCGANNACGNTTCAACTTGGAAACACAGCCAACCAATGCCAATGAGGGGCTCTCCTTGTGTCGTCTCGGAATCAAATGCTTTACNGTATTTAGAAAAAATGGGCAACAGAAACAGAGTATTCCTATTTTCAGACTCCGAGAGAGCAATTCCCGGAGATTGGGGGTACCTTGCTAGCGTAAGACCTGGAGTTCCTCCAGAAGGCATAATGGCAGAAGTAGATGCTTGGCTTAGACAATATCCAGACGCTTGGCTGGCAGTAGATTTGAGAGTCGGAGTGATTCCTCCCGCTGTTCAAGATCTCGAAGAGATGCTCAGAACTTTCCCAAGAGTTGTTATCATCCTTGTCTCTGATGATAACAGGGATCATCAGTGGCCAAAATGGGAATATCCACTTTGATGCTCAGAAAGCAAAGCCACATGAAGCACANGTAACAGAACCAGCNGGGTTGCTGGTGCTACAAATTTGACATATCAGTGAATCAGTCAAATCAGGTGATGGTCCTTCTTGGTCTTCATGCTCAGAATCCTCTTCTGCTGGTTCTTCAGTTTCTACTTCCTCTTCAGCAGTTGTTGAATCTTCTGTAACTGTTTCCTCTGTTTCGCCATCAGCGTCTTCAGANTCTTCAGATTGTTCGTCTTCTGCTGTTGTTGAATCTTCCTCTGCAGGTGACTGTGATTCAACCCAAGCAGNAGCAGCAGCCTCTATCTCTGCTTTCTTCAAGTAATTGTTGTCATCATCATCGAAGTTNACTGCGTGTCTNACGAANTCATCTCGGTTTGATTTGTCNATACCATTAGCTTCCATTACNCGTAGNAGAACATCCTCNCGCCACTTGAATCCAGCACCTGGAACTTCATCTGATGCAGAATCACTAGAGTCTTCGGCAATTTCTTCATCGGTACTAACAGAAACATCCTCGTCTTCTTCNACTTCATCACCGAATGTAACGCCATGGAATTGGTTAAGGAATTCTGCATCGACTTCTCCATCACCCTTTATNTCGAAGGAAACTTCCAACCTTTCGTCCTTCTCAACGACTGGTATAGACCAAACATTGGTTACGCCACCTTCTGTTTCTTCAGATTCGAGTACGACATCTTCGCGCTTCTTTCTTNCTACTCCACGAACAACCCAATCCTTTAGTTCGAAGTTGCTTGGTAGAATGTCGTTAATGCAAACATCCTGTAATGCAGTATCTCCATTATTTTCGAATATTATCAATACTTCGTATCTACCCTTTCCACCCATAGGCATGACCGANTTACCAGCAGAGAAGTTTCTCCTGTGATGTCTGACCTTCAATATTGGTGATTCGTCTACATCTCTTGTACAAACTGGACCGAATCTTTCAGCACTGAATTCACATCGGACCGGTCCTGCGACAGCCTCGTTGCCTGGACTTGGATCTGGTGCTACCAGTGGGTAGGAAATTGTCAATGATTTACCTGGAGCAAGTCCTAGAGGCTCTTTTGTACCAATTGTCATTGANAGTGTATGACCAGCACCATCNGGGCTCTTTAGTTCTTTTTCGATTGTTACNCCATGAGCGATTTCAGATTTGTACTGCTCCTCAATTACGTCTGTTTTGCCGATCTTTACAGATATGTCCTCTGNAGCGGGTGCATCGAAAAGACCTGGAATATCATCAGTCAATCTAATCANGTTAATTGGTGAAGAACCTTCATTCTTCAAAGTCACAGTTGCTGTTACATCATGCCTTCTATAGGAAGGAAGTACTGTTTTGCTATACTTCTTAGAGACACTTGCGTCCAACACTTCAAAGGTAGATGGTTGCAATTCGATTTGACCCTCTGCGCTATGAGAGGCACGGGGTAGAACTGTGTAACCTAAATCCCATGTGAAGTCTGGCTTACCTGTACTCTCGACTGATTTAGTTTCAGATTCCCATCTTCCCTCTGGAAGAACATNCTCAGATACATCTGCTATGTCAAAGAGCAAATCCTCGCTACCCTTCATTCTAACCTGTAGCTTAACGAGGTCGACTGTAAATGACGATCTGTTCTCGAATATNGTCTTGCATTCCCAGTTGTCTGGGCGCTCTGATTCTACTGAATTNATGTAGGCAAATCCACGGCAGAATGCGTCTAGTTCTCGGAATGAGAGCGTCGACAGTGTTGCATCAGCCTTGTAGGATGCTTTTGCTACTCCTGCTGTAACGGGCTTTATTCCCTCAACATGAATTGTACCAGAAAGCGAGAGTGTGTTTGTCTCTCCTGAACCAAGGTGACCTACATCCCAAGTCAAAATTCCGTCCTCAATTTCAGAGCCACCTGTTGCAACAATTACCATTTGAGATGGTATTTCCCTTGTCACTACAACATCGGTGAGTGGAACACCAGATACATTCTCAACTTCAAGTTCCATCATCAATGGNCCACCTTCGCCGCCCTTTGAAACAGATAGTGACCTTTCTTGATCCCTGTCTGGGTTTGTGTCTAACCTTTCCCTCAAGATTAGCATTCTACTATTCTTGACTGAATACTTCGTAGAGAATTCTTTTCGTGATTCTAACTCATCAACTTGAACATGATCTCCGGCTAAATCTGTGTTNACCGTGTTGTTCAGCATTACATCAATGTCGTATATTCTGTCAGACTCAGAAGGGTTTCTTACCTTCAGCAATCCTTTCACGCTCTGTTTGACAATTTCTCCAGAAGCTGTCAAAGTTGAATTCTCAACCTCGTGAAGAGTTCCTTCTAATTTGTCTCCTGGTACATCATCCACATCAGATGATTTCCTTATTTTTGCACCTGCTGCAATAAAGTCGTCGTCGACTGGAGCAACAGGAGCCAATGGATCAATCACAGGGATATCCGCTTCCTCAACGGTAACTTCTGCAGGCACCGAAAGCAGAGAATCTGCAGCAGGTGCAGGTGGAGCCATCAATGGATCAGCAGGNGGAGCCATCAAAGGATCCGCAGCTGGTGGAGGNGCGAGNAGGGCATCNGCTGCTNCCATTTCAGGCGGNGCTGGTGGCATTTCTGGGGGAGCCGGGGGCATCTCTGGGGGTGCCGGGG
>NZLM01000034.1 GCA_002694245.1 Methanobacteriota archaeon | reverse complement strand
CAAAAGAGTTCCTTCCATTCTTCTTCCAGTTTTAATTTCAACTTCTTCTACAGTATCCCAAACCATTGAATTTAGAGTGGTGAAAGAAATGACAGAAGTAGCTACTCCAATAAAGTGAAAAACAAGCACTCCAGCAAGAACAATTGGCGACCCATTTTCAGGTAATAAACCTAAAAGTCTTAAGACAATAATCCCATTTTCCACTGTTAATGAGACAGCAAATAAAACCAATGCGCCATTTTTCTTACCGAATTTATTAGCTAAAAAAGGAGATACAACAATTCCTGTTCGCATGTGAATCACGTTTATTCCACTGTCAGAGGCAAGCACAGTGGAATCTTCCCACTCAGAGCATATTGAAGCAAGATAATCATCCCCCTTAGTGGATTTCTCGTCCAGAACTTCCGTTCCACGATTCCCATAGAATCCAACCGCTGATGCACATAAAAATTTCTTTGGAGGTTGTGATAGACCGGAAAGAATTTTTGACAGATTTTGTGTTGGAATGACCCTGCTATCACGTATCAATTGCTTCCTTTTCTTTGACCACCTTTTGTCACCAATTCCCGCACCTGCTAAGTGGATCACGCAATCAAATCCTTCGAAAGAGCCAGAGATGATATCACCAGTAAGATCATTCCATCGAACAATCTTTTCTGGATTTACATCTGGAGGTAATTTACTAGTTGGTCTCATTAATCTGTAAACATCATGTCCTGCGGCTTCTAAGAACGCACACAATTGCAAACCAATCATTCCCGTAGAACCAGAGACTAGCACCTTCTGTCGTGATTTTGAAGAAGTTGCTTGGATTCTCTCTAAATCCTTACTAACCCTTGTACTTCGATAATGAAACATCTGTTTCATCCTTGGTAAAACAGTGAACCCTTTCGACCACCCAGTAAAAATATGGAAAGGTAGTTTGTAGTCAACTTTGTCACGAACTGTAGTTATATCATCAGATGTCGCTTCAAAGGTGTGTTGATGACTCCATTTTCCAAATGGCCCTTTTATCATATCATCAGCAAATGATTTGCCTTCAATTACGCTGTGATGTCTGGCAATCCATTTCAACTTTACAGGACCAATTCCAACCTTGAATATAGTCTCCTCTCCATCCTTTAATGCACCAGCATTAATCGGTTGAATCCCTTCCCACTCAGGCATAATTCTCCGGAATGCACCGGGGCTGTTGTACCAATCCCAGATTTCCTTTTGAGTTGCATTATGTTCGGCAGAGTGCGAGAATATTGGCATTCTATTTTCTCCTTTGATAACCTATTGATGTTGGATTTGCAGTAGTACTTGTTTGCAATGTTTGCTGTCCTTTAGCTGAATTGGAATAAACATCTAGGTATTTTTTTGTCTTATACTTCCTCTTGGTTGAATCCGTAGTCATGCAACGTATTTTTCCATATACTGGCCTCTCTGTCCAACCACGGTCGAATTTTCCTAAAACCCAACCAATGCCAGTGTATGTGTTAGGATCTCTACCATCCAGTGCCCACTTGTCATTCAATATGACCATGTACTCCATTGCTTTCTCAGGAGTTGGTGACCACTCGAGAATTTTTTTGCCCCACAACATTCGTAGGTAGTTATGAATCATACCATCTCTCCTAAGCTGATTTTGTGCAGCATTCCACAACTCATCGTGTGTTTCAGCATTTTCAAATTCCTCAAATGAGTAAATGTAAGGTCGTGGGTCGTTCTCGTGCTCTTTAAGTGTTTTTTGAGCCCACTCTGGTATAGATTCGAACAAATGGTGATTCTTGACTGCAGCGCAATGGATGAATCCTAGATCTCTCCATGTGATGATTTGATCAAGGAATGACTCGACATCTGAGGGAAGTCCCCACCAACCAGACCTCCTACCATCGTGAGGGAGGGTGATTTCAGAGGTATTCCAGTTGTATTTTTCAAATATATCAGAAAGTATCTCATGACAACTAATGTGCCCGAAATGAAGGTAAGGTGAAAGACCGCTGGAGCCGTTTAACTCGGGCTCATTGCGATTTTCGGAGTAACTGCTTAGCCTATCGGTAAGGAACTCTTGCCATCTGGCTCTTGCTGATACTGAGCCTCCTTGAGTATGTGGTACTGGTGGAACTGCGTGATCGATTTTCAGAACAGATAGCGCTTTCTGACCAACATCAGTGCCTTCACAAATTCTCCAGATAAACTCATAGGGGGTTATTGGTGTGTCACTCTCTTTGAAAATCGACTCTACTTTGTCGATCGGGAATTTTTTCATGCCATGGGTTGAAGATAATGGGTCAGGAGCGGGGAATTCAGACATGCTTTGCAGAATTGTTTTGTGAACATGCCTGCGGAAAGAGTATGCTGTGGTAAATTCACGTCCTTGATCCATTGCCAGGAAACCGTTAGAGTCAACACAGTGCACTTCGCATTTATCGATTTCAGATGCTATTTCGATAACTCGTCGTGGGAAGTATACTGGGAAATCATCGATAACTAACACGGCTGCGTGTTCCATCCACTTTTCGAGAAGACCTCTCGCCTCGTTGTGCTTTGTTTCAACATACGGAACATAGGTGACCGGCGAATCTTCGAAGGCTTTTTTGTTGTCCATCATACCTTGAATTACGAAAGCATGAATCCTGTCGTTGGCATATTCGTGGGCAATTGCAAGAGGTTCTACTACCACAAGCGGTAGGTTGCGTTCTTTTGCCAGATTTATCGAATGGTCAAGGCCGTGATTCCAGGTTGACCTTCGGGTGGAAATCATCCAGTAAACTACACATTCACCCTCACTAGTTTTGGGGTTTACAATGCGTAGTCTGGATTCTGGAATCATGTTAACACCTATGTTATTATCTCAGAGTGTTTGTTAACACTATACACGCTATACTTCTTCCCGTTCTTAGAAAGTGGCTTGTATGACTGAATTGACATTCTATTTCCGCTCAATGCGTCAATGGCCAAATTATGCATAGTATCGGAGACCCAATCGAGGGTTCTCAATTCCTCTAAACANGCCCATTTAACCTCAGAAATCTCGTTNGTGTCGNACTNATTTTNTCCGTCATTTATGTGAACATCATAACACAAAAAAACNGCTGGCAATTCTTTGTACAGGGTAGAACGAACTGCGGCTANGCCCACTATTTCTCCGGACGCACCAGTCTCCTCAGTAAGTTCTCNCAGAACAGCAGATTCTGGCGATTCGCCTGCATCAACACTGCCCTTGGGTAGGCTCCACTTNCCTTTGTAAGATCCGCCGGCTTCTTGGACGAGCAATATCCTGTTGTCTTTAGTGGCTCTAGCTGCAACTCCTAAATCACAAACTACGCCCGGCATNCATCGANTTTNCCCAAGTCTGTATATAATGAGCCGTTTTTATCCTACCTTGCCAAATAACGAGTTATTATAACTAATGAGAAAATATCAGTTTCATGCTCGGCAAGAAANTCGAGACTAGCACTGTGGAAGCAGATGCGCTGCTACCGACAAAATATGGGACTTTTAGGATTAGAGCGTTTATCGAAGAAACTACGAAAAAAGAACATGCACTACTTTACCTNGAAGGTGAAGGAAAAATACCACTGGTTAGAATTCACTCTGAATGTCTAACTGGGGATGCATTTGGAAGTTTGAAATGTGACTGTGGACCACANTTAGAAGCCTCNATGAAAGAAATTCAAGAACACGGGTGCGGAGCAATCGTCTATCTTCGTCAGGANGGNAGAGGGATCGGTTTGTATGCAAAGATGCAAGCATATGCCCTTCAAGACGACGGATACGACACCCTTGATGCAAACCTAATGCTGGGCCTNCCCGCAGANGCAAGGACCTACGAGTTTGCAGCTNACATGCTTGAATCTATNGGATTTGANGACATCAAACTTCTTACTAACAATCCTGAAAAGCGACTTCAATTAGTAGAAAACGGAATCAAAGTCAATGAGCGAATTTCGATTATCGTNGGTACTTGTGAACAGAATGTATCATACTTGCGCACAAAAGCTTCGAGAATGGGACACATNATCGAGGTTTGAGGTGTTTTTGATGGCTCANAGTATAATCGGTCAAGAGGCTCCAGATTTTATTCTGCAAGCAGATGACGGAAGTATGTATGANAGNACAGATTTACATGGCACCTGGAGAGTTATCTTCTTTTATTCTAGAAACAACTCACCAACTTGTAAGAGAGGTTGCTTGACTTTCAAAGAGCAATATGAATTGTTCAAATCATCTGGCTGCTCGATCATNGGAATAGGACCAGGNACATATGAGAAATTAAAAGACTTCAAGTCTACAATAGGAGATTTACCTTTCCCACTTCTGGCAGACGTCGATAGNAAGGTCGGGCAATCATACAACATACCACTACACCTNGGGAAATTTCCAACTAAATCTTCATTTGTTATTGGACCTGACAACAAGGTGCACTATGTCTATGATTGGCTATTTAGGCCTAGAAGGCATGTTGCAAACATACTAGCCGATATTTCAAAGGTTTCTGGTGATAACTAATGTGGGAAGAACTACTCATCGANTCGGGNCTNAANGAGAGAGAAGTCCGCTCGATTATGATCNTAGGTTCCAANCCAAAAATGAAAGCNTCGGAGTTAGCAAAAGANCTCAATACAACCAGACTTGATGCATACAATAGNCTNTCCCGGTTNCAAGAGATGGGNATAGTNACAGTAACTGCAGACAGGCCTATGCTTTTCTCTAGCCTTGATGTACACCAGTCTATTGAACACATTATCGGAATGAGAAAACAGCAGTTAGGTCANTTNATGGAAGGCTATGAGGAATTATCAAAGAATGTTTCAAAGAAAACNTCACCCTCNAAAGAAAACTCAAAGGGTGTTGATGATCCTNGNTTCGCTGTNTTNAAAGAAAGAACACACATCTACAGCAGGCTAAAGAAAATGGCCGAGGATGCGGATGAAAGACTAATATTGCTACTTGGACAATACGGTATACTGCACCTTTGTCGAAATCCNGATACTCTCGAAGCGGTAAANACCGCTGCTGTAAGNGGNGTAGTAATNCAGATAATNACTCATCTAGACTCAAGAACAATCAGGTTCTTTGACCAACTNCACGATTCAATTGAAGTAAAACACTCTGATGAATTGGAGTCATTGGGCTTTGTTAGAGACAACTCTGAAGTCATTCAGTACCTGAACATAGAAGACAACCCTGTCGGTAGAGGTAAAGATGACGCAGCGTTGATTATAGAGTCAAGTGCNTTTACAGAATCTCATCTGAATTTGATTGATACCATATGGGAAAATGCNGTTACTTTCGACACAGCAGTTGCCAGATANACTGANAACCAGATTAACGACCCCTTACGATTAACTATTGGTGAGGGTTCATTCTTGAAAAACATAACAACCGCTTTGGGAATCAACGAGGTACTGCCTGAGGAAGANACTCCATTTGACCCTGAAGCTTTCTTTGCTGCAGGAACTGAAGTCAATGAGGCCAGAAAACAACTTACAGAAGGTAAATTATCCAACCTCAAGGTACTTGGGATTGATNTAGGGTTGATGCTAAGGCAGATAGGCAANAGAGTTGGCCAAGAGATTTCATTTTCATTGCGCAGCATCGAACACGATATTGAATTCCTTGACGAAATGATGGACTGGTGGGAGTATGCTGGACTTGGAAACCTAGAGTACGACGTTGACCCAACATTCCATGTCAGAGTCGGTTTGCACCATCCACCNGTTGATGATGTTGATGCANTACCAATGTGGGAAATGGATGATGGAATAATCGAGGGNGCACTNTCTAACAGATTTGCAAAAGACCCGAATATTGTTATNCAGCGAGTTGAGGGAAGTGGAGAACCTCATGATTTGTGGCATTACATNATCCACAGACACAATAGCGAAACCGTAGAGCTNTCCGATTAGATTTCAAACGGGCGTTCAAATACTGATGAGGTGAGGAAAGGAAATGCGCTTAACATCTCTAATCAGCTTCGCTAAAGAGTTGAAAGGCAAGAAGCCAGTAGATATTGACAAAATTCANAACATGGGATTACTGGCTGTGAAGTTAGGTCAAATTTGTGCGCTTAGACCAGACCTACTTGAACCGGATCGTTGTATTCAACTACAAGANTTATACAGCCGAGCGCCAACCATACCCGAGGAAAATTTCGAAAAACTGNTATCNAAGTTTACAGACGACAATTTTAGATCGAATTTTAAACACATTGAGTCAAANCCATTTGCTGCAGCAAGTATTGGACAGATACACAGAGCAGANCTACTCGACGGTACTAAAGTGATAATCAAAATAATCAAGGCAGACTTTGAAAAGTCCTTTAGAAGAGATGTAAAGCGAATGAAAAGNTGGGTCAGAATGGGGNTGCTAATGAGGCCCAANNTGAAGAAAGTAGGTAACCCGATAGGANTNTTGTCGCACATNGAAGATTANACGCTTCNAGAACTCAACCTACTAAACGAAATTGCTGGCAANAAGAGACTTNAACAACTGGCAGATGAATACTCCGANAAGTTTCCAATGCCTAAACTTCAATTCCCAAAAATTTGGGAGAACCTCTCTAACGAAAGAGTACTAGTNGTCGAAGAAATAACAGCACCNACANTGGAGTCGCACNTAAACTCTGAGACNATGGAATGGGATGANTTGCTTCAACTATTCAGGATTCACGGAGCGTTTATGTTNGGCATGGGTGTTTTTCACGGAGATTTACACCCAGGNAATGCAATGATGACCAANAATAAAGATTTCATTTTCATTGATACNGGTGCTATTTGTGAAGCACCAGAACATGTTAGAAAGGCTTTGTTTGGTTTCTTCTATTTCCTTGCCAAAGGGGAACTACAAAACGCATTTGACGCAATGCTGACGATGGCAGATGTAGAGCCTACTGGCGAGACTTTGCAGACTTATTATGACTCAATGTTCGAGTTGTATGACGGATTTGTTGGAACCTCTGTGTCTGAGGTTTCTCTTACAGAACAGATGATGAAGACAGTGAAAGCAGCAGTNNTNGCTGGTTGCTCTTTTGGCGAGGATGCATTNCCNATAATTCGCTCGCTGATGTACATGGATGGTATGGTTTTGAAAGGCCATCCTAACGTAGATTTAATTTCATCAATGGGACCATACCTTGACGAGTTTGCAACCCTCATTGACCCAAAGACTCTCCTCCAAAGAACTCCTAGGAGTACATTGAATTTAGTGGATAAAAACCGCTCTTTATTAAACAAAACTACAGCGTGAAAATTATGTCAGAAACAAAACAACCATCAGTAGCAATAATCGGTGCTGGACCCGGAGGTCTGGCATCAGCATTACTCCTTGCTAAGTCTGGAGTCAAGGTAACTGTCTTCGAAAGATCTGCAAAAGTCGGAGGACGTAACAAGGTATTCGAAAGAGATGGATTCAAGTTCGATCTGGGTCCAACATTCTTCCACTACCCTGAAGTAATTGAGGACATTTTCCAAGCTGTTGGACTCGATGCACACGAAGAATTGAACCTACAGAAACTTGACATCAACTACAGGCTGATATTTGGCCAAGGCGGACAACTAGACTGCACAAGTAATGTTGAGCAGATGGTTGAAAGGATAGAAAAATTGTCTGGCAAAAAAAATGCTGAAGGATTCAGAAAATATCTTGAAGATAACAGAATGAAACTTAACAAATCAAAGCAATGTCTACAAGAGCCATGGTTTGGTATGACCGATTTAATCTCAAGCAGAGCCGCAAGAGTAGCTGGTGTCCTAAGGCCACAGAGATCTGTTGCAAAGGATTTGATGAAAATATTCGATGATGATAGACTGATGCTAGCTATGTCCTTCCAGACAAAATACCTTGGAATGTCACCTTTCAATTGTCCAAGTTTGTTCACAATGCTTGCTTTCCTTGAGTACGAGTATGGTATCTTCCATCCAATGGGTGGATTAGGAAGCGTATCCGAAAGAATGGGAGAAATCGCCAGGGACATGGGCGTAGATTTCAGAATGGAAACCGAAGTGCAGGAAGTAATCATGGACAAGAAGACCATCAAAGGTGTCGTTACAAAAGACGGCCCATTCTATGCTGACAAAGTAGTGATGAATGCTGATTTTGCACAAGGAATGACCTCTCTGTTCCCTGACAATGTTCGAAAGAAGTGGTCCAACAAGAAAATTGACAAAAAGAAGTATTCATGTTCAACTTTCATGCTGTATCTTGGTGTGAATAAGACATTTGACGATTTACCACATCACCAAATCTATGCATCCAAAGACTATGTTTCCAATCTTGAGGATATTGAGAAGCACCACAGGCTAACATGGGATGACCCGTCAGTCTATGTACAGAATGCATGTGTAACAGACCCTCAAATGGCTCCTGAAGGATGCTCTACTGTGTATGCGCTTGTTCCAGTGAGTCACATTCATGAGAACATCAACTGGGATGACGAAAAAGATCCTTTCAGAAATAGAATCCTGGATCAAATCGAAGAAAAACTAGGATTCGAAGGTTTGAGAGAGAGCATAGTCTCTGAATTGATTATCACACCAGAAGATTGGGGCGACCATTGCTACAGAGGTGCTGTATTCAACTTAGCACACGGACTCGACCAAATGCTCTGGAGAAGGCCAAAGAACGAGTTCGACGAAATCAAAAATTTGTACCTCGTCGGTGGGGGAACTCACCCAGGAAGCGGATTGCCAGTCATCTATGAGTCAGCAAGAATTAGCTCTAAGTTGCTGCTCGACAGCCTAGGAATCCATCCAGATTGGAATGGCGTTGACACATGGTTCGAGAGTCGCAAGAGGAGAAGCAAACCGAACCCGAACGCTTCGGTATCAAAATCTGAAATCACAGCAATCAATCCAACCCAATCTTGAGGTGTTACAATGACAAGAACTGATGTGGAGGTTGCATACGAGCATTGTCAGAATGTTTGTAGAGATGCATCCACCACTTTTTACAGTTCATTTTCAGCCTTAGAAATTGAAAAGAGAAAGGCCGTACATGCAGTTTATGCACTGTGCCGATGGGTTGACGATATTGTTGATGGAGATGAAACTCCTGATGTGAAAATTACTGATGACCTGATTCACCAAGCAATGGAAAGGAATGACCTACTTGTCAACATACACAGTGATCGAGAAGTTGCTAATTCAGATGAAGTCCACATGCACAGATTAATGTCGTTGGTATCGGTTAGAAATGATTTAGTTCGAGCAAGTCAAGGCCTAATTACAACCGAAGATAACCCGGTTTTCATAGCACTTCAAGATGTTTTCAAAAAATACCCAATTAGACTTCAGGACTTTGAAACAGTAATTGAAGGAATGGAAGATGATTTGTTCTCTGTCCAATGCAAAACATGGGACGAACTTCGCTCATATTGCTATAAGGTCGCTTCAGCTGTTGGACTAATCCTCATTGAGATTTATGGCTATGAAGATAGGGCTGCTCGTCTACATGCAATCGATTTAGGAATACAAATGCAACTTATTAACGTACTTCGAGATGTATCTGAAGACTATGAGAGGGGAAGAGTCTATCTGCCCGTTGATGTCCTAGCAGAATTCAATATCGACGTTGATGATCTTGGAGAGATTGCACTTGCATCAAATCCATCTTGGTCTGCATTTGTCAGAGAATACCTAACTGTGGTAAGGCGTCATCAGACATCTGCTCTTCTTCTATTCGATTATCTGGACACCAGATCCAGAGTTCAGCCTAAGATAATGCAAGATGCTTACACGAAAATATTCAACCAAATAATCAGGAAGTCAGGAGACGTATTCACCACTCCATTGAAGCTAAGCAAACCTGCAAAGTTGTCCCTCTGGCTGAAGATTAATTATCTCAAATTTAAAGCAAGGTTCTCTTCAAATTAGGTGATAATATGGAATGTAACATAGATGCAAAGGGAAAACTTGCTAGGTTGCTAACCGGAATTGCTGCGATCGCTGCTTCGATTGTGCTATGTGCAATAATTTTGCTAGGCTTGCTTTCCTCTACATTCTGGTGGTATGCAGCAGGAGCAATCGCCTTGGGTGGTGCTTTCGCAATTTTCGAGGCAAAAATTGGTTGGTGTGTCGTAAGAGCAATTGGTTTCAAAACACCATTGTGAGATTATTCCCACTCAATAGTTCCCGGCGGTTTGTGTGTTATATCATACACCACTCTATTGACTGCGCCTTTGACAGTATTAGTGATTCGCGTACTAATTTTGGCTAGTACGTCATGAGGTATAGTAGAATATCTTGCCGACATTCCATCTAAGGATTGAACAGCTCTTACAACAACTGTCTCACCATATGCACGAACATCTCCATGAACACCTACTGACCTTACAGGTAGAAGAGCAGCAAAGTACTGCCACGGAATCTCAATTTTACCTTCTGCTGCGGCATTCTCTAATTCTTCCTCAACTATTGCACAGGCCTCTCGAACAACGTGGACTCTTTCCTTGGTTAAAGGTCCAAGACACCTAACTGCCAAACCAGGCCCTGGGAAAGGCTGCCTATCTGCGACCTTAATTTCAAGAGCTCTGGCCAATTCTCTTACTTCGTCTTTGTACAGATCTCGAAGAGGTTCAACAACTTCTAATGTCATATCTTCAGGAAGGCCTCCTACATTGTGATGGCTTTTGATTGTGTCACGTACTCCACCGCCAGATTCAATCCAGTCTGGAGCAATTGTTCCTTGAACAAGGTACTTTGCACCAACCTTGGCTTGTTCTTCCTCAAATATTCTGATGAATAATTCGCCAATTATTTTCCGTTTTGCTTCGGGCTCGGTGACATCAGCAAGTGCCTCAAAATAACGATCTTCTGCGAAAACTGTTGTTAGATTTAGACCATGGGATTCAAGCATGGTTTGTATTTCCTCAGTTTCGTTTTTGCGCATCAGGCCAGTGTCAACATATACACAATGTAGCTTGTCACCAATCGCTTGATTTGCTATAACTGCAGCGACTGTGGAATCAACTCCCCCGCTACATGCGATAATAGCTATGTCATCAATTTCATCTTTCATCTTTTGAGCTGACTCTTCAATGAACGATGAAGAGTCAAACATCAAGCATCCCTTCCGTTTACCTCAGCGTCCATTTGCTTTACTCTAGCAACTTGATCTAGTTTATTCTGCTTCAAAGCAGCAGCGTAGCTATCATTAGCAAGAGCTAACATTTGAACAGCTAGATATCCAGCGTTGTCGCCGCGGTCAACACCAACAGTTGCTGCTGGTACACCTGGTGGTAATTGTACGATTGATAGTAGACTGTCATATGGTACTCTTCCGCCACATGGCACTCCAATCACAGGCTTAGTTGTGAGGGCAGCAACAGCACCAGGGAGAGCTGCTGCTAGTCCTGCCATTGCAATGAAAATTGAGCAACCATCTGCTTCAGCATCATGAATTATCTGCTCAACAAATGCAGGGGAGCGATGAGCGCTAGCTACACGCAGTTGGTAAGGCACATCGAATTGTTCGAGTATCTTAGTACACTTTTCTGCTACAGGCATATCTGATTTGGAACCAAGTAGTATCGTTACGTCCATGACGTACGCGCATTGACGGTGGTTCATCAACGTACCGCGTGTTTCTAATTTACGAAATCTCCTAGATTTCTATTTTTGATGAAATACATCAGCCATCTTCAAGCAAGAATTGTATTGGTTCATCTGATTCAAGCATTGTCCTGCCATCGATTTTCACACCTCTAACCACATTAGTTCCTAAACGGAACAACGGCCTAGGCTTCCACTTCCTACTGAAGAACTTGGCTGATTCAATGTGGGGAATCTGTTTATTGACATCCCAATCTAATCGGTATGATTTACCTGCTAGAGCCGACAACATAGCGGCTGTTCTGTAATTCACAGTCCAAGCACCGATTGCCACCAATATCTGGACAATGAAAGGTGGCTGGAAGAACAACGCAAATGCTGAGAAAGGAGAGATCATTAGAACTAGCATATCTACCCTGCCAGGCATCTGAGTTGTTCCAATCCATACAGCAATCAGAGACAGCATAATACCCGCAGCAACAAATGATGTTGCGAGAAGATTTTCTCCATCTTTTATCAATAACAGGAACCCGCCAACAAGTGGAAGTAATGACCACGCCATAGGAAACAACATCTTAGGCCCGGGGCCATCAATATCGTGTTCTTCCCACTGCATTGTCATTCTTTACAAACCCAAGAATTTGAATTATTTCTTTATTTTCGAGGGAATACCTCATTCTTCAAATGGATATGAAAGAGTCAAATTTCTAGCAGCATATACTTCATCAACCCTTCTGACCTTAGTGGTAATGGGTGCATTGTGAAGTACCTCTGGGTCCTCTTGCAGTACCTCTATGAATTTCTTAGCAAATTCATCGAGTGTATCTTTGGATTCTGTTTCTGTAGGCTCAAACATCATACATTCGGGTACGACTAACGGGAAGTAGACTGTTGGTGCCATGTATCCTTTATCGAGCAAACCTTTGGCAACGTCCATTGCGCCGACGCCCAATTCTTCTTTCATTGGGGCCATAGATAGGGTAAATTCGTGCTTGACAACTTCAATTTCTGCACCGTCACAGAATAGATGATCTACGCCAGCAATCTTTGCTTCTTCCATAATTCGATGGCGAAGATAGTTTGCATTGAGTACAGCGTGCTCAGACATTGCTCTCAGGTCTTTACCGTACCTTCTGTAGTAAGCCCATGACCTGATTACAGCTCCGCTATTTCCGTGCCACTGCTGCACCTTACCGATAGTGTACTGTGGCTCATACCAATGATACCACCACTCCGTATTTATCGATGTTAATTTGTCATCTGGCATGATTGGTCTTTTCTTCACAACTGGACCTGGTAGGAACTCTGCTAGGTGTGATTTAACACCAATTGGGCCTGAACCAGGACCTCCCCCTCCATGAGGTTGGCTAAATGTTTTGTGAAGATTGTAGTGCACAGCATCAAAGCCCATTATTCCTGGTGATGTTCTACCTAGAATAGCATTGAAGTTAGCACCATCATAGTACATTTGGCCGCCGGCTTCATGTACAATTTCGGCTGCTTCTGCGATGTCAGTCTCAAACAAACCGAGAGTGTTCGGATTTGTAATCATCATAGCAGCAGTATCGTCTCCAACCACAGCCCTGAGGGCGGCGAGATCTATTCTGCCATCTTCCTGACTTGGTATTTCAACAATTTCAAAACCGGCCATAGCTGCACTAGCAGGGTTTGTGCCGTGTGCTGAATCTGGGACAATGACCTTGGTACGTTGCAATTCTCCTCTGTGCCTAAAGTACTCTTGGATACACCTTATTGCTGTGAATTCTCCCTGTGCTCCTGCTACAGGTTGCAAGGTTACATCATCCATACCAGCACAGACTGCAAGCATGTGCTGCATTTCATGGAATATTGCAAGTGTTCCTTGTATGTGGTGATCGGGTTGAAGCGGATGAATATCGGCTATTCCCGGTAACTGTGCAATAACTTCGTTTACTCTTGGGTTATGTTTCATTGTGCATGAACCAAGAGGATAGAACCCGGTGTCAATACCGAAATTCCTAGAGCTTAGCCAAGTATAGTGCCTTACCATTTCTGGCTCTGAAATTCTCGGCCATCTGGCTTTGTTTGATCTCATTAGGTTATTTGGGATGTGTAGATTATCTGTGGACATAATCGGGTCTGGCTGAGAGTAGCCCTTTCCTTCAGCACCATTGTGCTCAAACAATTGGCTCATACGAGCACCTCCTGTAGTTGAGAAGCAGCCCAAACAGCCAAATGGGCCGCTAGTAATTCAATTTCTGAGGCTTGGGTTTGATCGCTAAACGAAACTAGTAACCAATTCTTTTTGTCTTGATACCAATTTCCTAAATCATATCCTCCGACAACTCCGTGTGAGTCTAGGTATTCTATGCAGTCAGCGGCAGATCCTGGTAATTCTATGACAAACTCGTTGTAATGCGAACTGTTCATGTGAGGAATTTTGATTGAGTCAATCTCTGATAGCTTTGCCTTACCCAATTGACAAGCCGCTAGGTTTCTGTATGCTAGTTTCTCTAATCCCTCAGGACCAAGTAGAGCCATATGCATTGCACCCATCAAAGCGATCAATGTTTCATTTGTACATATGTTGGATGTTGCTCGGTGTCTTCTGATATGTTGCTCTCTTGTAGATAGAGTAAGGCAGAATGCCACTTTGCCATCTACGTCGATTGACTTGCCAACTATCCTTCCCGGCATTTGTCTGAGGTATGCCTTTGTGCATGCGAATATGCCATACAAAGGCCCACCGTAGGTTATGGGAGAGCCGAGAGCTTGTCCTTCCCCGACTACAATATCTGCGCCGTAGTTTCCGGGAGCCTCAATAACGCCAAGACTTACAGGTGCAACACCAACAATGAATGCTGTATTTTCTCCAATGATTTCTTTCACTCGAACAAGTCCGCCATCCAAAACACCAATTGGGTTCGGTTGTTCTACATAAACGCCGCAAGACCCTGCCGCTTCAGCGAGGGATTCAAGGTCCAGTGTTCCGTCATCGTTGTGCTTTAGTGATTTCAGATTAATGCCTGCTCCTTGAGTGTAATTGTGAATTACTGACATTCTTGCAGGTGGCACTAATTCGCTGATGTAGACTGTATCTTTTTGCTCCGCTTTTCTGTTATGTATTCTTACAGAACAGGTAAGCGCTTCCGCTGCTGCAGTAGATGAATCATAAACAGACAAGTTGGATATCTCGAGTCCAACCAATTCAGAGATGAGAGTCTGGAATTCCCACATTGCTTGAAGCATTCCCTGACTGACCTCTGGTTGATACGGTGTGTAAGAAGTAAGGAACTCCCCTCGAGTAATCAACTGGAAGACGCTCGCTGGGACATAGTTGCGATTTAGACCTGCGCCAAGGAAACTAACCCTGTCGCCCAGTGCTACATTTGCACCTAGTAATCGCTTGGCATCAGCTATGATTCCCTCTTCCGACTGTGGTGGTCTGAGTGGCAGATCTTCAAGCATTCTCACCGATTCTGGGAGATCGGCAAATAAGTCGTCAATAGAAGACATGCCCATGGCTTCTAGCATTTCTTTTTCGCGGCCAAGATTGGGTAATTGGTCTACCATATACTCCCCTCTGAGCATAGCGTAACGCGTAACCAAAATGAATGTTAGTCTAGAAAGATTGCAGATTAGCGCCTAATTACAAGGTAATATTCTCAAAAAATGGCCACTAAATGGAAGTTAAACGCTCCAGTAACTAACATTATTAGCCGAATTTTAGGACTAATTTACTACTTAATCCTGCCATTTTGTCCATGATTCGTCAGCATTTTGGTACCAATTGTCACCATTATTTGCCCGGAACCAATTCGTTCCCGACTCATCAGGTTCGAGATAATCTCCTGCTGGTAAATGCTCCCAAGACTCGACATTATTGGAATCTGTGATTTCTGTCTCCTCGTCAGAACCTTCCCCCTCTATCGGTAAAGCACCGGGAGGAGGGGCAGGAGTCGGTAAATTAGTCAAGTCCATAGGACCAGAAGCTTTCTTTTGTTTTGGTTTAGGTTTCTTTTTGAGAAGAACCACAATTGCACCAGCAAGTGCTAGAACAACCACAGCACCAATTATTCCTACTATGGTTAAAGCTCCTAATCCATCCTCATCATCATCACTTGAGGAAGCGTCATTTGTAAGGGAGGAGCCACCATCACTAGGCTCATTTAGCAAACATCCGGGATAATTGATGGTGTCGTCAAATCTTCCGTCTGGTTTGTCAAACGGACACATATCGGCGTTTGTTGCTCCATCAACGAAAATTCCAGGCCAAGTATCCTCCCTTGACTCATTCCAGTCAGGGTTACCCCAATTGTCGCCGAAACCATCACCATCTGTATCGTGCCATTGAGTTGGATCAAGCGTGAACATGTCTGGCCCGTATCCCAACGAATCCCACTTACTATCTGTCCAGAATGCGTCTGGATCTGAATAACCATCACCGTCTATATCCTTACATCCAAACCTATCAATTGTTGAGGTTCCTTCGATTTCTGGGCAGAAATCTACGTTGACACCTTCGAAATTGTCACCATATCCATCGCCATCGATATCTGACCACTGAGTTGGTTCATCTACGAAGGCATCAGCACCTTGGGCCACAACCCATGACAACTCTGGGTCAGAATAACCATCTCCGTCCGAATCTACACACCCTGTTCTATCTTGGGTTGAGTTTCCGAAAAAGAACGGACAATCGTCTGGGTTGTTTCCACTTGGATTATCTCCATAGCCATCACCATCACCATCATTCCATTGTGTTTCATCTTGGAAGAAGGCGTCGATTGAATCAGCCCAGCCATCTGAATCAAAATCAGGGCAGCCTTTAGCTCCACCTTGGTCTGCTGTTCCCTCTTGCAGAGGACAGAAATCGATCAAATCGGAAAAGCCGTCGTTATCATCGTCGTTATCTTCTCTACTGTCGATACAACCATCACCATCGTTATCGTTAGTGGCATTCTTTGTCCAGTTTGTGATGCCGTTTTTGCAAAGGTCTATTTCGTTGATTACGCTATCATTGTCATTATCATTGTCCTCGTTATCGTTGCGGCATCCGTCTGCATCACGATCTGTGTTCTGTGATGATATCCATCCAGTTTCACCTCTAGAACAAGCATCGAATTCATCCAAGACTCCGTCGTTATCATCATCAGGATCTTCGTTTGAATTCTCATCCTCGCAACCATCACCATCCTTGTCGGTTTGGACTTCTGATGACCAGTTCTTCGCACCCTGCGGGCATTGATCGACTAAATCATCAACTCCATCACCGTCATCGTCACCATCACACAAATCACCAAAGCCATCGCCCTCATAATCCTCCTGAAGTGGGTTGACCGTGAAGTGGCAATTATCGTCGATATCGAGGACTGAATCACCATCATCATCTGTGTCCTCATCGATATCTCTACAGCCATCTCCATCAAGGTCAGTAGAGTTGTCTACTGTCCAGTCTAAGGCTCCTGAAGGACAGTTATCGAGATTATCTGAGATTCCATCATTATCATCATCGTTGTCTTCCTCGATGTCTTTGCATCCATCTGCATCATGATCTAGTGATGTGTTTGATTGATTCCAGTTTAGTACCCCATATCGACAATCGTCCAGTACATCGTGTAGCCCATCATTATCATCATCATTATCACAGGCATCCCCTTTCAAATCACCATCGAAATTGCTTTGGTTTGCGTTTGGAGAGTTTAGACAATTGTCTGTGTAATCAGTTATTCCATCGTCATCTTTGTCATGTTGGAATTTCCAAACAAAAACATCTTGGTCTGTTGCTGTTCGTGGTGTGTCGCCAAACCAAACTGTTCCGCTAAAATCACCACCAGCAACGATGGTGCCATCATCCATTGCCAACAGCGCACCAACAGTATCATTGTCAGCACCTCCGATGCTCATAGCCCATTGGAAGTCTGCGTCATAGTCTACTTGTGCGATGAAACCATCATACCTGTTTGTTGTGAAATTCTTTGTCAGCGTAGTTGTACCGAATTTCATATCGGCAAAGTGATTACCACCAAATTGGACTTGCCCTTTAGGATTGACTGAAAGGGATTGTAGCCTGTCATCTCCTGAACCTCCAGCGTTGTAATCCCAAAGTTGGGTTCCGTTCTCGTCATATCTTAGAAGCAGAACATCCCAGCTGCCTTGTCCGTTAACGACGGTTCCAGTCTGCTTTTTGTAAGTTTGAAGATAGTTTCCTCCAACAACTACCCCTCCATCTGGGTGAATGATTATGTTGTTGAAATATACACCACAACTTCCCCCGAAGCATGATTGTCCTGCTGTATTTTGTCCCCACAAAAACGTCCCGTCATCAGTATACTTTACTACAAATCCTGCATACGTGGACTGTGGATTTGACTGGAATGCGCCACCATTCCATTCCTCACTACCTGTGTTATACCCCGCAATATATGCTGAGTTTGTCGATGGCTCTACTACGATCTGGTAAGGTGTTGAGGTTCCGTCCCCATACGAGTCTCTAGCCCAATCCCAGAGATTTGCTGAAACATTGTAGTAAGCAACGAAGAATCTAGAATCATCTGTGACTCCATCAGCAGATAATTGAGTTGCATCGAACTCGGTGAAATTTCGATAGAAGCCTGTGACGTACAGGTTGTCATAATTATCAGCTGCAACGTCCCAGCCTACGTCTACATCGAAACCACCAAATTTCATTGCCCAGTCAAACTGACCCGTGCTGTTTACTCTTGCTAGCCAACCATCAAACCCGGTTGTTGTGATTGTTGTATTACCAAAGTTAACCGAACCCTGGAAATAACCAGTACCGTACACATTTCCATTCGAATCTATCGTTACTCCGCGACACTCGTCGTAGTAAAGAGCAGTTCCAGCAGATACTGCCCAAAGCCAGTTGCCATCTTTACTCAATTTGGCGATTAAAATATCTCCTTCACCTTCAGTGTAAACTTGAATATTTCCAAATTGGCTCGCTTGATATATCGTACCACAAACAACAACATTTCCTTCCGAATCGAATACCATCTCATAGATTTCATCGTTGTTCATGGAGCCTCCGGAAGCTGACCAGTTACTGTTTGTTCCTCTTGCCATCCCAGCGGCATTCAAAGCATCAACCTGCGACAAGGTCAAGTCGTTGTCATCGATTATCTTTGATGAGATCTGGATTTCTCCAGAGTTGTCTATATTGACACCACCTGATGATAGCGCAGGAATTATTGAGAGTATGAAGCACAGCATAATTCCGATTGCAATACCTTTTCGCATGAATAGGTCCAGTAAGTGGACCTTCATCAAATCAACGCCCTTTAGGGCGTTATCACACGAATGGCGGGCGGACAATGATTGCTCTAACTTTTTTCCTCGGCGAGGCAATTATCATTACCTCATCGCCAGGAGACACATTAGAGATGTATCCCATTCCAATACCTGTTCTGTTCATTGATGGCGATGGAGCCCCACTGGTTAGAGTTCCGATTATATTGCCGTCTAAGTCCTCTACATCTTTTCCGCCTCTTGGCAGTGGCCCTTTCTCAAGTTGCTTGAGACCCCAAAGTCTTGCATCATTATCTGAGTGCGATACGACTCTGTGCTTTCCGATAAAATCGTGCTCTATGTCTAGACCGAATGGAACATTTGTTTCCCAAGAGTCTCTGTGTAGCAATTTATTATCATCTAAATCTGGTGATGCAAAGTCTACACCTGACAACAAATATCCTTTCTCCAAACGGAGCGTATCTCTAGCACCAAGGCCTACTGGGTTTGCGCCTGCCGTGATTAGTGCCCTCCACAATTTACCTGCGTCGTCATTAGGAACAAATATCTCATAACCAGGTTCACCTGTGTAACCTGTCCCCTGTATCCAGCCATTGATGTTCAATGGGTTAAGATTGATCTGTGACCACTTGAATCTTCCAACGTGGTTGTTTTTGCCAAGAACTAATTCGCATATTTCTCTTGATTTAGGCCCTTGCAAAGCGATGATGCTTGTACCTTTTGAGAGGTCTTCTATTTCTACGGAACCATCATCTGGTAGAAGGGATGTGAACCAGTCCCACATTACCTCGATCATACTAGCATTGGGGACTCCGAGAATCTCATCCTCACCAACTACAGCAAATATCATATCATCTATCAGATAACCTTCGTAATCTAAAAAGTGGGTGTATGCGCAATTCCCAGGTTTTATTTTAGTAACTTTTTGGGTTGCTAATGATTCTAGCCATACCTTAACCCCGGTACCAGTGAATCTGAATGAACCCATGTGTGAAACATCAAACAACCCGGCACTTGTTCTGCATTGAATATGCTCTTCAGATATGTTGGAATACCATATTGGTAACTCGAATCCATGAAAGTCTACTATGTTTGCATTCAAAGCAACATGCTCGTCGTAAAGAGGGGTCCTTACGGGTGGTGATGTTGCCATATGTACATGGTATTAGGTACAGCATTAAATCATCACTGAAATTTTTTCTCACTGTTTTCTTAACAAGGACCAATTTTTCCTGCCTAAACCTTCGATAGATACTCCCGTAAGGTAGCCCCAGACAATCTCAGATTCAACTTGGAAATAAGCGAGTATTCCCCTCAAGATAGCCGCAATAATCCAGTGGTGAAGCCATATTGAATCTGTTCTTACATGTAATTTGAAATTTTCCGTTATCCATCTAGTAGATGCAAATGCAAGAATAAGAAAAATCGAATAAAGTGCGAATCCATGTAACCATCATGTTTTGAGGTGTATTTGTTTTTTCAGTATGCAACGGGCACAGGATCTAACATTCGCCACAAATACCAACTTGCTGCGGTTCTAAACGGGGCCCATCTTTCTGAAACAGCTAGTACATCTTCTTTTGATTCTGCCTTTGGTTCAAGAATTTTTACCGCTTTAATGAGACCTATATCGCCAATACTGAATATGTCCGGGCGTAAAAGAGCAAAAATCATCATCATTTCAGATGTCCAAGGACCAATACCCCTGAAGCTAACAAAGTGTTTGTTAATTTCATCGTCTGATAGAGAGGGAAAATCTGGTGCGAGAAAATCTGAAGACTTTCTTGCCACACCNATGATATAATCTGATTTTGACCTTGACAAGCCGCANGATGCAAGTTGCTCAATAGACAACNCNGTAAAATTCTCAGGGGTTATATCACCAACATAGTCNACCAAACGNGACCACACAGCATCAGCAGCAATTACTGAAATTTGCTGNCCAACTATCGANCGAACGAAAGTAGAGAAGAGGTTACCTTTTCCTTCTAAACAACCATCGTACTTTTCTACGATCGGACCTAGTAGTGAGTCCTTGGAAAGAAAGTCCCTAGCATCATCCCACCAATCTGGTTTACCTGTCTGCATGAAATCAAGTNTTGATGAGATTATATGATAACTTGCTTTTGTCAATCCTTAGGTGGTATGTTTCGAATTATGTCCATTCCAGTACCAACAACTTCGTCCAAGAATGATTTGATACTTAGTTCAGTAACTGCAGGATTAGCAATTACAGGGCGAAGTATGATATTGTCACTTATTGTTGATTGTGAGGTCATGAATTTTCCAGAAGCGACAATCCGTTCTCTTATACTCCGATTCACAACATCATGGTCAATCCCTGGAGAAGTAAATCGAATGCACAAATTAGTCCATTCACGTGGTGCCATCAACTCAAGATGTTTATTCTCTAAAACACAGGTTTCCATGTAATTCGCTAATTCCATGTAAGACTCTATCAATCTAGCCCAACCTGCATCACCTTTCTCACGCCAAGCTAGGAAAAGTTTCAGAGCATCATTACGCCTACCACACTGGAGGCTAATTCGTCCTAAATCTACTGCTTTTGCATCATCTAAAAACAAGTAATGAGCAATATTTCCGTGAGAACAAATTTTACGCAGTACATTTGGTTGTTTTATCAAAAATGCAGAGCATACCAATGGCACACCCATCATTTTGTGCGCATCCCAACATACAGAGTCCGCAAGTTCGACCCCATCCATTAGAGCTCTGTGTTTCGAGCTAAACATACAAGACCCTCCCCACGCAGCATCAACGTGAAGCCAAATATCTTGATCTGAGCAAATATTTGATATCTCTTTTAGAGGGTCGAATGCACCTTTTACAGTTGTACCTGAGGTGGCTACGACGCAAAAAGGAATCTGGCCATTAATCCTTGATCGTTCAATCTCTTCGTTCAGTTTGTCCGGTCTCATTCTTCCGTCTGAGTCGCATTTTACCTTGATGACGTTATCAAAACCAATCCCCAAGACGTTTGCGGACATGAGAACTGAATAGTGAGATTCCTCAGATACAAAGCAAACAAGTTTAGTTCCCTCAAAGCCTCTTTGTTGGCCTAACGGGTCGACTTTGTAACGGGCACACATCATACCCAACATGTTTCCACTGGACCCCCCTGTGGTTAATGTTCCATTACCATCGCTAAAACCAACGATTTCGCACATTCGTTTAATTAAGGCCTGCTCGATTAAGGTGGCAAATGGTGACAGCTCGAAGGTATACATTGAATTGTTAACCAGTGTTGCAATAACTTCCCCAACAAATGCTGAGATGTTGAATCCGCCCCAGAGTGGATTCATAAATCCAGGTTTGGAAGTATTTACACTGTACCTCAGAAATTCATCAATATCCTTGTCTAGTGACTCTAATCCTCTTCCTTCCAGCGGCAATTTTAGGTCAGCAACTTTACTGAGGCTGGAATGAGGAATGGATTCTACAACATCGCCATCTTTCGCTAGATAGGATTTGATTTTATGATGGAGCATGTCCAACATCTCGTCCATATCTGTAGGTGGCACGGTAGACCCAGCAAAGCTAGGCTTTAGAATCATACTCATGTTTGAACACCCGATCTACTCATGAAATGCTAAGCATCAGTTTTGATGTCGATGTAAAACCGTTGCAAGAGTTTTTTCGGAAAAATATTCTTTCTTAATACGATTGTATGCATCGTTTATGCATATGACATAAATGATAACTTGAATTGAATTACTTTTCCACTAATTACTTTTCGAATGGAATTAGATTCAAGGATTTCTGACGAAATTGTTGTATTTTGAATCACAGCAGAAAAATAATCCATGTAATGAGAATAATAGCGCCAAATAAGCAATCTAGATCGAA
>NZLM01000033.1 GCA_002694245.1 Methanobacteriota archaeon | reverse complement strand
GCTCGTTTATCTGTAGCAAAGAGACCTCCCTTTGCCTCTGAATAAATTCCTCCTGTAGGTTCCGATTGCACTGGAAGATCAAGATCGCTTGGATAAATTGGCTCAAATTCTAATGCTGCTTTNTCCTGTACGTATGTACTGCAGCTTGTAAATGCAATGGATGCAGAGCCAACCAACGCTAATGTGAAATTACGAAAGTTCATTTTAATAGCTCATTGCTCTAACTAAAGGTTCTGTGAGAGGAAGCGAAGCATCTCATCCACAGATGAAATTGACTTTGAGCTTACTTCGTAAGCACGCTGAGTTTCTATCATATCAACTAGTTCTTGCACGACATTCACGTTTGAAGACTCCAGAGCACCTTGTACTAGTTTGCCAAAACCTTCTTCTTGTGGGTTTGCAATGATAGGCGGCCCACTTGCTTGAGTTTCAACTGAGAAACTCTCACCAACAGGCTGTAGACCNCGAGGATTTGCAAAATCTGCAAGGGTAAGCTGTCCAACTTCCTCTGCTACAACAGCACCATCAGCCACAATAGAAACAATACCATTNCCGGATATATTTATTTGNGAAGCNCCTTCGGGTATTTGAATTTCCGGTTGNACNACATAGCCGCTACCAGTTGTAAGAACTCCCTCTGCATTGCGAGAAAAAGTGCCATTTCTAGTATAACCAATTCTATCGTCTGGAAGAAGTACTTGGAAAAAACCACTCCCCTCTATCGCTGCATCCAATGCGTTATCAGTAGTAATCAAGCTACCTTGTGTGAAAAGTTTTTGGGTGTTTAACACTCTTGTTCCGGTGCCTACAGCAAAGGCAGATGTTAGATTAGTTTCTGCTGATGTTTGGTCACCTGAATTNCGTCTTATTTGATATAGAAGAGATTCAAAATTTGCACGATCCTTCTTAAAACCGGTTGTATTTACGTTTGCCAAATTATTGGCAATCACTTGCATTCTAGTTTGTTGAGCATTTAGGCCAGTTTTTGCTACATGCATTGANTTTGTGGACATTTCGTGCTTCTCCTGCAAANAAAATTACAAGATATACTAAGCAATTGTCATGCCAATGAACCAGAGTAATTTAGAAGAATTAAATTTAGAATGGCTCGTTTAAGAGGGCATTCTTAAGAGACTAGTTCCACCTTGGTCAATTGCCTCGGCAGATTTTATCATTTTTACATTAACTTCATAGCGCCTTTGCTCTTCAATAGAACCAACTAATTGGTCAATAATATTTACGTTACTCTCTTCTAGGTAACCTTGAGCAATTCTGGCTTGTTGGTCAGCTGCTGGTATGCCACCATTATTTGTTCTAATTTTTCCATCCACCGATTTTGATAATGGTTCTTCNCCNCCTAGTGTTAATCCAATTGTCGCAATTTGAACCACTGTACCTGGAGGGCTGTTCATAGGTTCAATAGAAATATTACCTTCCTCAGAAATTGTCATTCTTCGATGCGGAGGAATCACGATAGGATTAAGNTCATTGCTTAAGATTATTTCATCGGCAGCGTTGGTAAGAATATTTTCATTATTAATTTGCATGTCACCGCGTCTGGTAAGAAATGGTGGAAACCCCTCTTTTTGTGCGAAGAAAAATCCATCTCCGCGGATTGCTAGGTCAAGATACTGGCTCGTTTGTTTCATTTGACCAGGTGCTGAAACAAAACCACTTCGCTCTTCAATGACGGGAAATGCTCGTGTGTAGAGGGTATCAAACTGTTCAAGATATCCAGACCCAGACCCACCAAGACTCATATCTGCTCTAAAACCGGGTGTATTTGTACTTGCGAGATTCTGTGAACGTATGGATTTATTGTCCAAAGCGTTATTAATCGACTGAAACGCAGTATAAATTAACTTATCCATATTAGGGCCCTATATTTGGTTAAAANGATATTTTTCATTACATTCTAATNTTAATAATNGTCTGNGTTAGNCCNGTNGTAGTCTCAATAGCCTTTGCAGATGCTTGGAAGTTTCTTTGTGCTGTGATTAGGTTNACTAGTTCTTCAGTGATATCAACATTAGACCTTTCAAGCGAACCAGAGAGAATGTTACCAAATCCCTCAGCACCGGCTTCACCCACCTGAGGTGTNCCNGAAACAGCNGTTTCAACNTAGGTAGCATTACCAATTTGTTTCAAGCCATTCTGGTTATTAAAGTTAGCAACCACAATTTTTCCTAAAGGNTTATTNTGNCCGTTTGTGTAGTTTGCACGAATTGTACCAGAGGCATCAATCTCCAAACCATCCAATCTTCCAGAAGTAAAACCATCTTGTTCGACTGAAAGAACAGAGAAGGGCTGAGATAATTGAGTAGATGAGCCAAAATCAACATCCAGCGCGATTGAAAAACCCTCTTCTTGCTTTTCGTAGTGAACNTTATTTTTTGGTGAAATTAACTTACCAGTTTTATCGAAAGTAAGCTCACCCTCATCTATATATAGAGGAAAATATCCGTCAACCATGTTTTCTGGGGGTGTCTCTACCACATTCCCTGAGGCATCAACGAAAAGCGCTACCCCTTGTGCATTAGTTGCTTGAACTAGGTTATAAATCTGTGGAACTGATCCAACCCCAAGTGGTACATTATCAAGTCCTAATCTAGCAGTCCCTTTNACTTTAATAGTTGAGTCAGACCCAGATGTTCCTGTCGTAAATGTAAAGTTATTGGTACTTGAATTGTATTTAACTGTGACACCACCAACAGTCTCACCAGTATTAGGGTCAACAATTTGATTGATTCTTTCCTCAAGTGCTTCAGCTAAAGTAGAACCAACATAAAACTGNGATGGAATTTCTATTAGNCCATTTATNCCNTTAACNGAAACATTAAAAATATTTTCGTTATTGTCCGTTCCAAGTCGAAAGACTTCGGTTAAATCCTCTCGAGCAGTTGCTCCTTCAGAAATAGCTGGTTCTGAACGAAGGCCAGTTCCATTAGTGAAAACGGTGTCTGCAGTTGCACCAATACCCATCAAAAGATTATCACCCAAGAAATCGGCATTTCCCTGAGAGGANAGTATTTCTTCNTTAGTGAGAGCTGTTCTTCCAACTTGGATAAATGATGCCTTCTGGTCTGAAGTCACACCTAAAGCCCCATTGGCAGCAATTTCCTCACCAGTCGTTCCACTNGCAAAGGTAAAAGATTTTGTGTCTGAGTTATATTTAACAGAAAGGCCAAAGCTTTTATCTGCAGCTAGTTCCGCTCCAGAAGCAACAAAAGTACCAGTAAGCAACCTTTCTCCACCTCTTATTAACCCGTCTGTTGCATCATCTCTTGCAGGAATGCCAAGATTATTTGTCTCTTGGGCTTCGTCACTTCCAAACACTGTAAAAGAGTTAAAGTTACTGTCAGTTCCAGTTCCAAGCACTGTTCGGTCNACTGAAAATTCAAGTTTTTGAGACAGTGCGTCGTAATTCACTCTCAAAGGGGGGTTTTTTTCATCAACCCAAACTGTTTTGGTGTCACTTTGNGCTAGGTTATCCAAGCCTAAAATATTTAANGATGTCTGAGTCGAACCATCAACATCTTGGTTCAAATCAAAAACAGTCTCTGTAATTTCAAAGATACCATTACCTCCAGTAATATTGGCTATATCATCATTTGTGTAGGCATGTTTATTAGAATTTCCGGTTTCTCTCAAAACAATTTTCTGACTATTGAATGCGATTGGGGCATCTTCNTANACATTTTCTGCACCTTCGAAATAAGCTTCAACGCTTGTCGACTCATCGCTTAAGACATGAACATCTGTTGAGGTAAACATCAATGTTTGCGCATTTGTCTCAAAACCAAGACCTTGAGTAGANATGGTTATGAAGTTATTTGTGGTATCTATACTGGCAATNGTAAATTCCCTTCCATTTATAAGATTGTTAGCACCACTGTCTATATCGTCATCGCTAAAATTTCCAGCAATTCTAATGTTTTCTAGCTGGTTAAAACCTGATGCATCAGCAACGTAAATTTTTAGTGTGTCTGTTCCATCGTACTCGATTGTTTGACCGTCATCTGCAGCTGTTACCGCGGTCATTTTATCGTACACGCTCAATTGCGGGCGTGAGCCATAATATGAATGCACCATAAATTTGTCTGATACTGAAATATCATTTGTGGAATTTGAAGATTTGGTTATTGTGGCTCCAGCCTCAATTTCGNTTGNNGGGTCGGTAGCGGCAATTGTAAGTTGACCCAAGTTTGNACNATCTTGTTGTTTAATCGTAAAACTNGATGGACTTAAGTCTGTGGCAATATTAGTAGCNATNGNTTGTGCCGTTGTAGCNGNATNTGCTCCNATATCATCAGCTGTAANAGTATAAGACACAGTTTCCTGAACATTATTAATTACAGCTGAGAATGTAAGTTGGTCACCAATCGCATAATTCGCAACAGAATCAGTTTCTAAATTAAAAATGTGTGAAGTTGCGGAGAATTCATCTGCGGCTGCGGATGAACCATTCATGGCGGTGCCTGTAAAATATGTGTTAGTTGAGGAATTTTGAAGATAATCTGAAAAAGTTGCGGTAAAACTAAAATTATTTGTTACATCATCTGCCGTAACAATGAAATTAGACAATTTATTGTTACTGTCTTCTGTAGTTGTAATAGTATATTCGCCATCTAATTCAGTTCCAATAAGGCTTACTAAACCAGAAATTACCTCATTTCTACCATCTCCAGAGCTGGCTGTATAAGTATAGGAGTTATCTCCACCAATATTTATGGAAAATGAGTCTCCACCGTCAAATGTTTCGTTCGAAACACTCCAATTAAAATTCTTTCCTGTTGCTAATGTTGCAGCAGTTTCCGAAATATCCGTTGCCTCTATATTTGTATTGTCTGTAATAACAAACTTACTAGGATTATCCAAAGATGAGGTATAATGTTTAAATTTTACTACTTCAGTAGCTTCTAATACATCTGACATTTGAGTGCCAACAGTTCGAGCAAATAGTTTGTCGTTCACACCTAGAGCCGTAGCATATTGCACTGTGTCATCTGAAGATGAGACAGCATACTCATTCAAGGCATCATTTATTCTTGCTTGTGCATGAGCTAAAAATTGTTCTTTTGTGAAGTCTGGAGAAGCTCCATCTAAATCTATTCCATTCACATCGGTCACAAATGAGCGGTCTAGCAAATCAACCTCTATTTCACCATTTGATAATCCTGATGATGTTCCATCAGCGAGAAGTTTGAAAAAATTAA
Organism: Methanobacteriota archaeon; assembly: GCA_002694245.1. GTDB lineage: Archaea > Thermoplasmatota > Poseidoniia > Poseidoniales > Poseidoniaceae > MGIIa-K1. The sequence goes on along the minus strand of NZLM01000033.1, from coordinate 7 downwards.
AATTGAG
>NZLM01000032.1 GCA_002694245.1 Methanobacteriota archaeon | reverse complement strand
CAAATGTAAGAGCAAAAAAATATGAAGTCTTGCAAATTACTAATCTTCTTGAGCAGAAAATAGAAAAAGATAAAAGAATTAAAAAAGATTTTTATTTCAAAAATATATCTTTGAAGAATCTATCTTTTAAATATTTAACTAATGAAAAAAATTTGATAAAAAATATTAATCTTGAAATTAACAGAGGCGATAGAATTGGGATTGTTGGAGGTAATGGTCAAGGTAAGACAACCCTGTTGAAACTGATCACAGGTGATGAAGAGGTAGATTCTGGGGTAAGGGATTTAGCACCAGGGGCAATAATTGGCTATTATCATCAGGACCACAGAACATTGGACTTCAAATTGAATCCCGTAGAGCAAGTTGAAGTTCTTCGTCCCGACATGCAATATGGTGACATTAGAGCAGCTTTAGGAAGATTCCAATTCAGCAAAGAGCAAGTCACAACTCCTCTAGGAAAATTATCAGGTGGAGAAAGAGCAAGGATTGCATTGTTGAAGTTGCTATTAGAAGAAAATAACCTACTTCTTCTGGATGAGCCTACAAACCACTTGGATATGGATGCAAAAGAAACCCTTGAAGAAGCATTGGTAGACTATGATGGCGCTCTAGTAACAGTCAGTCACGACCGTTGGTTCCTCGACCAAGTTGTGAATCAAATATGGGAATTACAAGATGGTGTAGTTACCAAATATTTTGGAAATTACACTGACTATGTTAGGAAGAAAAAGGGTCTTCCGCCTTTGGTGGATGGAGAAGAACCGGTCCTGTAATCAGGGATCTAGACAGGAATTGTGGAATATCCTCTGCCACCAACCCCGGTCCAATCTCATTCCCTGCCATTTCTCCAGATTTTCTCATCAAGTAAACTCCAAGTCTTGAAGCACCCCAAGGCGATAACCCTAGTGCCAGTAAACCACCCAGGCATCCAGCGAGCAGATCACCTGTACCACCCATCGACATGCGCGGATTTCCACCTTTACCTATTCCTCCGCGCCCTGCAGAGCCGATGATAATGTCCTCGGGGCCAGTCCTAATAACAACCCGATTTTCTCCTGAATTACTAACCAATTCAGGAACATTCTCTATGTCGCCTATCCAATTCTCAAGCTCCTTTTGGTGAGGGGTGATGATACCAATCAAATCGTCAGGCCATCCATTTAGTGCTTTGATAGCATCAGCATCGATTACTTTTGGTATGTTAGGTGTTGATTGTAATAACAACTTGACGGACTCTATTGTTGAGGGGTCAGTACCCAATCCGGGCCCAATGACGATTGCATTCACTCCTCTTCCGGTAAGACAACGTGTCACGATAGTTGAAACATCGGTGAGAATATCGTCATCAGAAATCTTCTCATGAATCAATTCACTAGGCCATTTAGCCTTCAAGGCAGCATTGTTCGGCATCGCTACATGTACTAAGTCAACACCCATTCTTGCTGCTGCCATACCAGCAAGAATTGGTGCTCCGTGGTATGGACCGCCACCAACAATGAGTACTCTACCTCTATCGCCTTTGATTTGATTTGGCTGAGGATGTGGATATCTAAGCAGGTCCCCTGGCCCCGGATCTAATGTCCCCTCAGGCCAACCAACTGGTACAACAAATAGGTCGCCAACTTCGGGCAATAATCTACCATTTGAGTCTATCATGTTTGTTTTTGGTGCTTCGAAGGTAACAGTTCTGAATGCATTGAACGCAACGCCAGAACCACATCCTGTTGGCATATCACATGCCAGTACTAACGGCCGTCCTGGGATTGATTCCATCAGCCGAAGAATCTCTCCCCTAGGTTGGCCATATGAACCAGCCCCAAGTAGGCAATCAACGATTGTGGCTGGTGAATTTTCTGGTAAATTATCTACGGCGTGGACTAAGCCATTCCAGTCATCTCTGGCACGTTGGGAAAGCATCGTCTTTTGCTTTTCATGAGATGCAATTACGTAGCAGTCATCTAGCATTTGTGCAAGACGAAAACCATCGCCTCCATTATTTCCAGGTCCACATAAAATCCAGATTGGCTTTGAAGCACCTTCCAATGCATTTGCCAAATGTTCAGCCGAGGTTATCATCAGCTCATCCATATTTGCGCCCAGCGCTTCTGCGTTTGCATCCAAAATAGCGACCTCTTCAGGCGTCATAACCCACCTTGGTCGCATGGTGGTGGTCCATACCTCTAGGCCTTTGATACCAACGGTATCATGATGAATGAAACTATGCTCCGTAGGAGCATGTCGGATGAGGCACCAGTGTTCGAAACCACGACAGGTCCTGTTCGTGTTATCACTGCTGCGAGCCTTTTCGATGGCCACGATGCCGCAATTAACGTGATGCGCCGCCTTATCCAATCAAGTGGAGCGGAAGTTATTCACCTAGGGCATGATAGATCAGCAAAGGATGTCGTAGATTGTGCAGTGCAAGAGGATGCACATGCTGTCGCTTTGACTTCATATCAAGGTGGTCACATAGAGTACTTCACTTACATCAGGCAGTTATTAGATGAGGCAGGATGCTCTCATGTTAGGATTTTTGGCGGAGGAGGAGGAACTATAACTCCTCCTGAAATTAGAGAGTTACACAACAATGGAATTTCTAGAATTTATTCACCTGATGATGGCCGTAAAATGGGATTAATGGGTATGATTCACGATTTGATGGGCACTGCTAGCGAAGTGGATTTAATTTCTGAGGACAGACTTTCAACTCTCAACCAACCAATAACTCCAGATGATATGGCAAAGGTTGGCTTGTTGCTAACATTATCTGAATCTGCGAGCGATGAAGATTTCAAAGCAATGATTGAGAAGGTTCGTTCAAGTGAAAAAGAGGTTCCAGTGATAGGATTCACCGGTACTGGTGGTGCCGGAAAGAGCAGTTTACTTGACGAATTGATGTTGAGAATCCTTCGTGATAATCCTGAGAAGAAAGTCTGTCTCCTTTGTGTTGATCCAACAAGAAAGCGTACGGGAGGAGCACTACTAGGTGATAGAATTAGGATGAACTCATTGTCCAATAACAATCTGTACATGCGCTCCCTTGCTAGTCGAGGTAGTGGTTCAGAAATCAGTGCTAATCTAGACCGAGCAATCGAGGCAGCAAAGGCTGTTGGTTTTGATTTGATATTTTGTGAAACAAGCGGTATCGGGCAAGGTAGCGATGCAATCACTACTGTGTCTGATCGGTCTCTGTATGTGATGACTGCAGAATTTGGGGCGCACACACAATTGGAAAAAATCGAGATGCTTGACGTAGCAGATTTAGTAATTCTAAACAAGTATGAAAAGCGAGGTAGTGAAGATGCGTTACGAGCAATACGTAAGCAAGTCAGAAGAAATAGAAACAAGTTTGATGTTCCAGATGAGGAACTTCCTGTAGTAGCTACAATTGCAAGCCAATTCGCTGACCCAGGTGTAGATGTATTGTGGCAAAAACTTGCAGCAATGGTCGATTTCCACGCAAGTGAGCCAATTGGCGTGATAGGAGAACGCAAAGGAGTAATACCTCCAGAAAGGGTATACTATCTATCAGAAATTGCATCGATAATTCGGGAATATCATGAGAAAAACAAGTCGATTTGTGAAAAATTACGACTCATTCAACATCTGGAAACAGCAAGTGGTCAAATACCTTCAATTAAATCCGCAGTTGATGATCATCTAGCAGAGATCCGAGAAGAAATCACTGAAGCGAAAAAATCTGTAGAAGGCTTCAGATCGCTTGCTGAGGAATATGCAAGTGGTGAGTACACTTACCACGTTCGTGGTAAACCATTCAAGGTTTCAACCGTAACAGAATCTCTGTCTCACCAAATGATTCCAAGAGTTGCTTTACCCAAATATAGCGACGANGGCGATATGTTCAATTGGCTNTCAAGAGAAAANGCACCCGGCCATTTCCCNTTCACAGCAGGTGTATTCCCTTTCAAGCGAACAGATGAGCTAAGTGCGAGGATGTTCGCAGGCGAGGGAGAAGGAGAGCGTACGAATCGCAGATTNCATCTTTTATCCCAAGGTCAGGATTATGTTAGGCTGTCCACTGCCTTTGATAGTGTAACTCTATACGGAAGGGATCCAGATCGCAGGCCNGATATATGGGGTAAGGTAGGAAATTCAGGGGTGTCAATAGCAAGTATTGATGATGCAAAGCGATTNTATTCTGGTTTCGATTTGTGTGATGCAAATACCTCTGTNTCAATGACAATAAATGGTCCTGCACCAATCATTTTGGCATTCTATCTGAATGCAGCAATAGACCAACAGGTCGAGAAGCATCTGCAACTAGAGAAAGACGCTAGTGGTTATCGTGGTGATCTACCTGAAGGACATGATGGATTTGGACTGGCTACTGTAGGAAAAAGAGGNGATGAGATGGTTGATGCAGCAACNTATGCTGANATNAAGGCCAANACTCTCCAAACAGTTCGTGGTACAGTCCAAGCGGATATTCTGAAGGAAGATCAGGCTCAAAATACCTGCATTTTCTCTACTCCGTTTGCTTTGAAGATGATGGGTGATGTGCAACAGTATTACATTGATAATGGCGTACGTAATCACTACTCTGTGTCGATTTCAGGCTATCACATNGCTGAAGCAGGAGCTAATCCAATCACTCAACTAGCCTTAACCTTGGCAAATGGTTTCACCTATGTAGAGTACTATCGCAGCAGAGGAATGGATGTTGCCCAATTCGCTCCGAATTTATCNTTCTTCTTCTCAAATGGACTTGACCCCGAATATACAGTAATTGGAAGGGTTGCTAGAAGGATTTGGGCGGTAGCAATGCGTGATCTGTATAACGCAGATGAGAGAAGTCAGAAGCTGAAGTACCACATCCAAACAAGNGGTAGAAGTCTCCACGCTCAAGAGATTGATTTCAATGATATCCGNACAACATTACAGGCACTTCTAGCGATACAAGACAATGCTAATTCGCTACACACAAATGCATATGATGANGCTATTACGACGCCGACAGAGGAGTCTGTTCGTAGAGCGCTAGCTATCCAATTAATCGTTAACAAGGAAAGCGGTTGGACCAAGACAGAGAATCCAATGCAGGGTTCATTCATTGTAGAAGAACTGACNGATTTGGTAGAAGAAGCAGTACTTCAGGAGTTCGAGGCTCTATCTCGAAGAGGTGGAGTTCTNGGTGCGATGGAAACNATGTATCAGCGCGGCAAGATTCAAGATGAGAGTATGTACTATGAGCATCTAAAGCATGATGGTACCTTGCCAATTATCGGAGTAAACACTTTCCTGAATCCTAATGCACAGGACTTTGATGAAAACGCAGCAGATGAGTTTGACATGGAATTAGCTAGAGCGACGCCTGAAGAAAAGCAAGCTTGCCTTGATCGAACTCAAGGGATTGAACGCAATGAAGAGGCGCTACAGAAGTTGCAAAAAGTTGCAAGAGAAGGAGGCAATGTTTTCGAGGAATTAATGGAAACAACCAAGGTTGCTTCACTCGGACAAATCACGGATGCTTTGTTTGCGGTGGGCGGACAGTATCGACGCAACATGTGAGAATCGATTTCTCATGGTTCTAGTCTCAATTATTATCTATCACAATTAGGCGCAGCCAATTAATGGATGCAACAACAGCGCTGTTTGAGTTGTTGTTCTTACTTGCTTTGGGATTAATCACTCCAGGACCAAACGCATTGACTTGCTTTGCTCATAGTGGTATATTTGGAAAGAAATCAAATGTTTCATTAATATCTGGAATGGTTATAGGTTTTGTTTCGATTGAACTTATTATTGGCCTNTTNGTAAATTCGCTAGATGGAAATGAAACTGCGCTAATTTACCTACATTGGATTGGTATGGCTTTCCTTTNTGCAATGGTTGTTGCAATGTTCAAAATAGATCCTTCCAGAATTAAAGCAGAAACAGAAGAGGGAAGACTTGGATTAAAGACAGGAATCATAATGCAATACGTTAATGGTAAGGAATGGGCATTTGTGATTATTATGATGAGTCAATACATCGAACCTTTGGGAGGTGGATTGGCTGGAATTGGTGTTATCATATTCGTCACACTAATTACATGCGTTTCTGCGATGATTGCATGGACTTTCTTTGGTGACCGGCTTTCCGGATTATTCAGTAACGAANTATACGGGCGAAGAATTTTCCAGACATGTGGTNTCCTTCTNTCGCTACTNNTGATCTCATTTTTGATTAGAGGTCCTAATGTCTAGGTTACTTTTTGTTAGAGCGTGGTAATTCATTGTCCCACTCTTTCCATTTCTTTGCGTCTTTCTTTCTCTTCCACCAAGTGCCTTCTTCGTCTTCTCCCCACTCAGTACCATCTTCATCAATTCGATAATCTGTCATCCAATTCTCTTTCCCAATCTTCTTCTGCGAGGATTTTGTTCGCTTCTCTGTGCTGATTGAGACNTCATCTCGTCTTCTCGTGGCAAGNATAACCACTAGTATCATAATGAGGAAGAGAAGTATTGGTATGCATATCATGAACCCTAATCCTTCTGGTTCTGGAGCACAATTTCCATTGCTATTGAANACAGGAGTGTCATTTGGATCATACGGATCTGAGCCACAATCGAGTTCGATTTGGTCGTCTACGTTGTCATTATCATCATCAAAGTCTTCGATTAAATTCTGTAAATTGTCGCCATCTGGTAATTCATCTGGCATGCCATCAAGGTCGGTATCCTGTAGGACCCCTAGTTTCATTTCAACAACCAAAATATACTCATCAACAGTTGCTGTGAGAGTGTAATTTTTCAAGTTTAGAGCAATGTTTGGTCTACCACTTATCACACCGGTATTAGGATTGATTGACATACCCTTAGGTAAGTTTGGTATTACATCGTAGGTTGCACCTGGAATGATGTACAATGGCGTGATTATTTCCATGAAATTACCTTTCGTAACCCAAATAGGATCAAGTTCGTAGCCGTAAGAGTAATTGTATGATGTCAGATTGATTGTTACAGTGTCTGTTGCAACGTAGTTTTGAGCGGTTATGGTATATTGTGTAGTTTCCATATCAACGGTTGCAACGCCCCAGATAGTTCCATTAGATACTCCAAAGAACAGCCCGTCAGGCAATGATGGTGTAATAGAATAAGTCTCAACATTTCCACCTGAAGAGTTGACCAATAGTGGCAACACATCTATTTCGTGACCCACATAAATCACCATCTCATTGTACAGATAGCTAATCTCTGGAGGCTTTTCCTCAACGGTGATGAGTATGTTTGTTTGAGTTGAACCTCCTGAGTTATTCGCCCAAATTGTGTAATTCACGATGCCTGTAATCTCAGTAGGGTGGCCAGATATTGTACCGTTATTGAAATTGAAAATCATTCCATAAGGTAATTCTGGGTGGATTGCGAGTGTAACATATTGACCTCCTCCGTGAGTGGCGCTAATCGGTATCATCTCTGTATCATTGCGTAGAACGTATTGTTCTGCTTCATATGCAATAGTTGGTAATTGGTCGTTCACCATTATTGCTACCTTTGAAATCACACTTCCTCCTGAATTGTTACCATAAATTGTGTAATTCTGCCATTCAAAGTGTAGGTCTTCAGGTACTCCCCAAATTGTACCATTATCTGTACCGAAATATAGTCCATTAATCAGTGTCCCATTTATTTCCCATGATGTGATTTCTCCCGGACCAACGAGGTTGGGGGATAGAGGAAGAATTCCTTCATTACTGTCGTTTCTTGTCAATACCAATATTTCGTAGTTATATCCAATATCAGTTGGTACCTGGTCCACTACTGTGATATTGAATCTGGCCATGGATGAGCCACCGGAATTATTTGCCCAAACAGTGTATTGCTTTCTGATAGATAGTTTGGTTGCAATTCCAGAAATAGAACCATCATCACTGCTGAAGTTGAGACCTGTGGGTAATTGAGGGCTAATTTCCCATGTCACAATTTCNCCGGCACCGTCTAGTATCGGCAGCATTGGCAGATCACTACTGTTNGTGTTATTGGTCAGNTCGAGGTCGTGAGGGTAGGATAGATTCGGCACCTGATCAACGATTGTAATGCTNATTANAGCATACCCAACTCCTCCGGANTTGTTCGCCCAAATTGTGTAATTTACCGGATTAATCTGTAATTTAGTCGGAGTTCCAGATATCGTTCCATTTGTGCTACTAAAGTTTAGACCGCTTGGTAGTATTGGCGATATTTCCCANGTTTCGGCGACTCCNTCATTGTANAGAATCGGCACCATTGGCATGTNTGTACTTGCAGTATTGTTGACTAGTGTTACATTAGCAGGGATATATTCGAAGTCCATTATCGGTTCGAGCACAGTGATGTTGATTGTATGTGAAATTGAACCACCTGTGTTATTTGCGTANATGGTATACATCNCCTTTGTCATGTTGTTTTCAGGAGTGCCAGAAATGGTCCCGTTTGCGAAGCTTAATCCAGTTGGCAATTGAGGGTAAATATCCCAATTGTCAACAATTCCAGTGTATANAGGCGACAANTCCGCCATTGACACATTTCTTGTTAGGATTAGATTTTCAGGGATATAATCTAGACCAGCAGTTACATCATAGATTGTGATATTNAGATAGACAATGTGTGATCCTCCTGTGTTGTTTGCCCATATCATGTACATTGTTCTGTTCTGTACAACAGTGGGTAGACCAGAGATATTCCCTTTTTCATCAATGTTGATTCCAACCGGCATATCCGGAGATGCCTCCCATGAGACAATNTCTCCACCAGTGATAGTTGGTGTGACATTGTTCATGATGGTATTATTGACGAGTATTAGGTCAAGCACTGAGTAACTGAATACTGGTACCTGATGCAAAACAGTGATGTTGATATTTGCTGTAACTGAACCTCCTGNATTATTAGCCCAAATTGTAAACATCGTCTTATTCATTCTCTCGGTTGGTATACCCCATAGNGTNCCATTGTCGTTACCAAAGTTCAATCCAGTTGGTAGTCCATCACTGATACCCCACTCTAGTATTATTCCNGGACCTGCTAATGTTGGACCGAGTGGTAATGTCGGACTCTGTGTATTGTTGAGAAGNGTAAGGTTTTCTGGATTATAGGAAATCAGAGGTAGTTGGTCAACTACAGTGATGTTGAGGTATGTAACTGCCGATCCACCTGTATTATTAGCCCAAACAGTGTACTGAGTTTGATTCAATAATTGTGTTGGCTTACCCCAGAATGTCCCATTATCATTTCCAAANTTGATTCCATTTGGNAATATGCCCNCCATTTCCCATGTGACAATATCGCCCGGGCCTGTAAGTGTAGGCGCAAGTGGGAAGTGAGTCGAGTTTGTGTTATTGGTCAGTATCAGATTAGCAGGTGAGTAGGATATTGCTGGTACTTGGTCTACAACTGTNATGTTTAGGTAAGCGACAGTTGCTCCTCCGCTATTGTTACCCCATACCATGTACGAGGTCCGATTCCATAACTGATTTGCTGTACCATAGAATGTTCCGTTGTTTGCACCGAAGGATATACCNGCAGGTAGCANAGTATTGTTNAGTTCCCATGACGTAATGTCNCCTGTACCTGTNACTAGAGGAGACAATGGCANATCAGGACTGGTTTGGTTCTTGGTCAATACTAGGTCATTAGGTGAGTATGATATGGTCGGAACTTGATCGATTACTGTCAGGTTGAAGTATGATACAACANTTCCACCAGTATTGTTAGCCCAAACCATGTAAGATGTTGTTGGCCACAATTGAGTTGCGATTCCATAAAGTGTTCCGTTATCACTTCCAAAGAATACACCAACTGGTAGGTTAGTGTTATTCAATTCCCAAGAGGTTATCAGACCAGAGCCTGTGATCNATGGGNATAATGGTAGATCACTTGATGCAGTATTGTTAGTAATTGTNACATTTTCAGGATTGTAAATGATACTTGATGGAATTTGGTCGATTACTGTTAGATTGAAGTGTGCTACAACAGATCCTCCAGAATTGTTAGCCCATACCTTGTATGATGTTGTGGTCCAAAGTTGAGTTGCAATTCCATACAGTGTTCCATTGGTGGTACCAAATGATATCCCATTAGGTAGATTGCTGTTGTTTAATTCCCAAGAGGTGATTACACCGGGCCCGGTTAGTGTNGGCACTAATGGTAGGTTAGCATCTGCCGTATTATTTGTGAGAGTCAGNTTTTCAATTGGGTANACAAATGATGGGACATTATCGACTACTGTAATGTTGAGGTAACCAATCCTTGAACCCCCACTNTTATTNGCCCATACCATGTAGGATTTCTGAGGCCATAGCTGGGTCGGTGTGCCGTAAAACGTTCCATTATTGGTGCCNAAGGAGACTCCANTTGGTAGGCTAGCGTTTAGGGCCCATGTGATAACATCTCCACCAGTATTGGTATTGTAATCGATTCTAGAAGGTTGNTGGGCCCAGAATTCATGTCCAGTTACTCCATCATTGGCAGAGAAATATATTGTGTTTTCAACTTGGATGGTTCCGCTCCAATATCCCGGNGCAGATCCAAAAGAGCCAGTGTAGATGTCAGCTACACGCCATGTTGAACCGTTTGAGGTGTCATGCGCCCATAANTCAGTACCCGTGGTTCCATCGTTGGCTGAGAAATAGATAGTGTCGCCCAAAAGAATACTCATGTATTGTCCTGGGTTACTGCTNCCGCTGGAGGAAATGTCTTTCACTCTCCAAGTAGAATTGTTGAAAGTGTTGTGCGCCCATAATTCAGCACCTGAGTTTCCATCGTCAGCTGAGAAATAGATAGTTTCGCCCACAAGAATACTCATGTATTGTCCTGGGTTACTGCTACCGCTTGAGGAGATGTCTTTCACTCTCCAAGTGGATAGGTTAGAGGTATTNTGCGCCCACATCTCATACCCTGAACTTACTTCATAAGATGAGAAGTAGAGTGTATCGCCGACAAGAATTTCCATNTATGTTCCAGGCCAACTGTCNGCACTGCCACTGGCGATGTCAGTGACTCTCCATGTAGACAGGTTGGAAATATTGTGCGCCCACAATTCCCTACCTGTGCCTGCTCCTGTATCTGCATCGAAATAGATAGTGTCANCAACCAAAATTTGTAATTTNAATCCTGGAGAGCTACCTGTAGACGGATTNATATNGGCTGCTTGCCATATTGTTTCGTTAGATGTGTTGTAAGCCCACAACTCGTGCCCTGTGCTTCCGTCATTGGCAGANAAGTAGATTGTATTGTTNACAACCATAGATAGATACGACCCCGGGTTACTACTGTCTGACCCATTGCGAATATCAGCAATTTTCCAGGTTGAGATATTTGAGGTATTATGCGCCCATAACTCATATCCTGAGTTTCCATCATTAGCTGAGAAGTATAGCGTATCACCGATAAAGGCCTCGAAATACGANCCTGGGTAGCTGCTGTCTGNCCCATTGTAAATATCGGCAACTCTCCAAGTAGATTCATTCGATGTGTTATGTGCCCACAATTCGTGCCCTGAGCTTCCGTCATTNGCAGAGAAGTATATTGTGTCATGCACAACTAGGCTCATGANNTCTCCNGGCNCACTACCGCCTGAAGTGTGGATGTTTGTAACTCGCCATGTTGTTGTATTCGANGTGTTGTAAGCCCACAATTCATANCCATAGGTTGGATCAAAGGCGTCAAAGTAAATTACATCTCCAACTAGAANTAGTATNNGCTCTCCAGCACCACTGTGATCTGTTCCGTTGTTTATGTCTGCCACTCTCCANGTCGAGGCGTTACCAGTTGTTCGATTTACAAATTGAGGATCAAGATTAATCTCAGTGTTGTTTATCCACGTATTGTTTTCTGGTATGTACTCAAACGGACCAGGTCGTACATCGTTAATTGTCAAAGTTAGCGATGTTGTTGTTGAGCCGCCGCTATTGTTTGCCCAAATCGTGTATGATGTGGCTGTGGTAAGCAGTTCTGTTGCAATGCCCCATATTGTGCCGTTGCTAAAGCCAAAGGTCAATCCTGCCGGTAGTGGTGCGCTTATTGCCCATGATGTGATTGTTCCAGAGCCATTTAGTGTAGCATTGAGAGGGAAGTTACTGCTTTTGCTACCCTTGGTTAATACAAGCGAAACCGCTGAGTAACTCAAAGTCGGNACCTGATCAACGACTGTTAAGTTGAAGTATGCATTAACCGAACCTCCAGAGTTGTTGGCCCACACTTTGTAAGCGGTAGTGTTCCATAGTTGTGTAGCAGTTCCATACAAGGTTCCGTTAGTTATCCCGAAGGATATTCCAGNTGGTAGGTTTGTGTTGTTTAGTTCCCAAGAAGTAATCAAACCAGGGCCTGTTATGCTTGGTATCAGTGGTAAATCACTCGATACAATGCTATTTGTCATCGTCACATTTTCAGGACTGTAAGTTATGCTTGATGGTACTTGGTCAACTACTGTTAGATTAAAGTAGACCTCTACAGAACCTCCAGTATTGTTTGCCCATACCTTGTATGAAGTCCGTGTCCANAGTTGGGTTGCAGTACCATACAGCGTTCCGTTACCACTTCCAAATGAGATTCCAACTGGTAAGTTGGTGTTATTCAACTCCCAGGAGGTAATTGACCCAGATCCTGTAATAGTTGGCACTAGTGGCAAATCGCTGGATGCCGTGTTGTTGGTCAACGTGACATCCTCAGGGCTGTAGATGATGCCAGTTGGTAGTTGGTCGTTGACTGTTAAATTGAAGTATGCAACAATTGAACCTCCGGTGTTGTTTGCGTAAACCATGTAGGCAGTGCGAGACCACAACTGAGTAGCCGTTCCATACAGTGTTCCATTAGCACTTCCAAAGGATATACCGGTTGGTAGATTGGTATTATTCAATTCCCAAGATGTGATTGCTCCCGAACCAGTCACACTTGGCACCAGTGGCAAATCACTCGATACTGTGTTATTTGTTAGTGTGACATTTTCAGGGTTGTAACTGAATCCGGATGGAACTTGGTCGTTAACTGTCAGGTTGAAGTAAGCGACAACTGAACCTCCAGAATTGTTAGCGTAAACCATGTAGGCAGTGCGAGACCACAACTGAGTAGCAGTTCCATACAGTGTTCCATTAGCACTTCCAAAGGATATACCGGTTGGTAGATTGGTGTTGTTCAATTCCCAAGATGTGATTGCTCCCGAACCAGTCACATCTGGCACCAGTGGTAAGTCACTCGATGCTGTATTGTTAGTCAGAGTCACATTCTCAGGGCTATATTTGATTCCTGAAGGAACTTGGTCATTGACTGTTAGGTTGAAGAAGACCTCTACCGATCCACCTGAGTTGTTTGCCCAAACCATGTATGAGGTCCTAGCCCAGAGCTGTGTAGCAGTTCCATACAGTGTTCCATTGGTGCTACCAAATGAAATACCAGTTGGTAGATTGGTGTTGTTCAATTCCCAAGATGTAATTGAGCCAGACCCTGTTATGCTTGGCACCAGTGGCAAATCGCTGGATGTAGTGTCCTTCGTTAGTGTTACATTTTCTGGATTGTATGTGATATCTGATGGAACTTGATCGTTGACTGTCAGGTTGAAGTAAGCAACAACTGAACCTCCAGAGTTGTTCGCCCACACCTTGTATGTGGTCCTAGTCCAGAGT
>NZLM01000031.1 GCA_002694245.1 Methanobacteriota archaeon | reverse complement strand
TTCTTCAGTTTTTCTTAATTTCTTAAGTATAACGCCTAAGTGGTAATATGCTTGATAAAAATGATCACCTAGTAACCAAATAGAATAACAGAAGTCAATATAAGATAACATTTAGCCAAAGACATGGCAAAAGCTGTCTTAGGCGGAGGATGCTTCTGGTGTGTTGAAGGAGCCTACAAGGATATGAAAGGAATCTTATCTGCTTTNCCTGGATATGCAGGTGGGCATGATTTGAATCCGAACTACAACTCTGTGTGNAATGGGACAACGGGCCATGCTGAAGTTGTAGAGNTNATATTTGATGAGGATGTCATATCTTACGAAACTATACTCGAAGTTTTCTTCACGGTACACGATCCTACTCAATTGAACAGGCAAGGTAATGATATAGGGACCCAATACAGGTCTGNAATTTTCTACATCGATGATNAGCAGAAAATTATCGCCGATAACGTAAAACAGAAATTTCAACANTACTTTGACAGTGANATAGTTACAGAAATAACANAATTATCAAATTATCATGAAGCAGAAGAATACCACCATAACTACTTCAAATTAAATCCCGGAAACGGCTACTGTCAAATGGTTGTTGCACCAAAACTTTCCAAAGTTCGCAGNAAAATGGCTCATCTNTACTGACGGGCAATATTTTGACCCGAAACCCTTCGGGTAGCACATGGTGAACAATGTAGTTACACCCCCAACGCCAGTTAATGAGCCTGTTTTGGGATACCTTCCCGGAAGCGAGGAAAGAAGATTACTCAAAGAAGAATTAGCAAANCAAGAGAACGAAATTCTAGAGATTCCTTGCATCATAAACGGANAAGAGGTGTTTACTGGAGATATTGTTGAACAAGTCATGCCACACGATCACAGTCATGTAATTGCCAGAGTACACATGGCTGGGGAAAAAGANGTCAAGCTTGCAATCGAGGCGGCACTTAACTCACACAAAATGTGGTCNACAATGCCTTGGGAGGCAAGATGCGCAATATTNCTCAAGGCAAGCGANCTTTTAGCCGGTCCACGCCGTGCTGAAATCAACGCATCCACTATGCTCAACCAATCCAAGACATGTCATCANGCGGAAATTGATTCTGCTTGCGAGNTAATCGATTTCTGGAGATTTAATAGTGATTATTGTAGACAAATTTACGAAGACCTGCAACCTCCNGTTTCCCCTTCTAGTATGTGGAATTCTAGTGAGGTTAGACCGCTGGAAGGCTTTGTTTTCAGTGTAACACCATTCAATTTCAGTAGTATCGCAGCAAATCTTCCNTCAAGTGCCGCAATAATGGGTAACACNGGAGTTTGGAAACCATCTAGGAATTGCTATGTCTCGAACTATAGATTAATGAAATTAATGATGGATGCAGGCTTACCGTCCGGTGTAATCAATTTCATTCCCGGAAGAGCCAGTCTTGTTGGAGATATTTGTATGTCACACCCCGACCTAGCAGGAGTCCACTTTACAGGCTCAACCTCGGTATTTAGAAAGATGTGGAAAGATATCGCAAACAATCTTGANAATCTCAAATCATATCCAAGAATAGTTGGCGAAACNGGTGGCAAGGATTTCATTGTAGCACACCCAGATTGTGACACNAAGGCTCTTACAGTTGCCCTGATNCGAGGTGCCTTCGAATATCAAGGACAGAAATGTAGTGCTGCAAGCCGTGCATACATCCCAGAAACAGTTTGGGACTCGATTAAGGATGAATACTGCAATGAAGTTGGGAAGATAAGAATGGGAGACCCAAGAGATTTTTCCAACTTTATGTCTGCAGTAATCGACAGGAAATCATTCGATAACATTGCAGGGTACATCGATAGAGCGAAAGAAGATCCTGGTTGTGAAATTGTCACNGGAGGTAACTATGATGACAAGACTGGATATTTCATTGAACCAACNACAATAGTTTGTAAGGACTCTAGATATGAGACAATGTCTGAAGAAATATTCGGACCAGTGTTATCAATNCATATTTACCCAGACGATGATTTTGATAGAATACTNGAGGTATGTGATACTACATCTGAATACGCTCTAACCGGTTCTATATTTGCTACTGACAGAAGAAATATCGAAAAAGCGGTCTCAGCACTNAGATATAGCGCNGGAAATTTCTANATTAACGATAAACCNACAGGAGCANTTGTTGGNCAGCAACCGTTTGGTGGTGCTAGAGGCAGTGGAACTAATGACAAGGCTGGGTCACCTCTNAATNTGTTGAGATGGGTAAGCCCGAGATCGATCAAAGAGACCTTTGCACCACCGCACGAGTGGACTTACGGATTCTTGAATTGAGAAGGCAACCTACCCTTCTCTTCCAGTGGTTTTCTTACCTTGGGNGTNAGNAGTTGNACTTCCCTGTTTTTGGCGATNATAGANAGGATGTACCATCCAATGGATAANATCGGTGTTGACACTAGTATTGTTACTCCTGCCCACATTGCTAGGTTGTCGCTAGTTGATTCCCAATACCACCAGCCTACTGCAATAAGTGTGATAATCAGGAAAATTCTCGAAGCTTCGCTTGGTGTAGACCAACCTCTGTGATCCATTCGAGGAGCAAACAGCCAATCTACCCAGTTCATGGTCGACTTTCACTCACTGAATTAATGAATGAATGTTTATTTCAACCGGACAATTAAATCCATCCGGCGTAGAGCAACCACCCCTGCGATGATGAGCGCACTTGAGCGGACTGCTGTTTCAGTGACGAGTGATGGGCGAACTGAGCGGGGACAATTATTTTGATTTCTGGGGTAAAATACAATGCAAGCGGCGCTTACTCCACTTACACCACCTCCTAAGGAGTTGGCCTTTGCTAGCAAATCCTCACCGTGGAATATTATATGGAAAATGCTTGGAATAGTTTTGCTTTTGTACGTTATAACTCAATCACTTGCTGTAGCAGCAATAGGTTTAGTGGATGGTGATGCCTTTCTAACGACGTTTTCGCTGCTTTGCATGACACCATTTCTTGCAATTTTCATCTACTCTAGAAGACCAAAACTAACACATGTCATAGTTGCGACACCGGACCAAAATGGTAACCTACAACACAATCTTCCAAACTTTAGAGTCCTCAACACTCCGTCTCCTACCATATTCACTCATCATCTGATAAGAGATTCTCCTCCGCTTGAGATGCCAAAAACCTCAACCCTTTGGATTGTCTTTTCTCTTACAATCGTATTCGCAGCTCTTGGTTTGTTACCAGTTATGGTAAGCGATAATCCTGCTTGGCTATTGTTGGCGTTGTTTATTGGCGTACCGGCGTGGCTTCTCGGATTTTCTCTGCCAGTTCATGCATGGTGGGCTTTCTCGACAAGACATTTCCAACTAGTTACTACCAAACTTGAGGGCGAAAGGATGCTAATTGCGGGTATGCTATCTACAATACCTGCCATTGTAATCAACTCCTTACTATTCCCACTATTACTCGTTGCGATAGGAATCACATCAACTGATTCGGGTAGTCTTGGAGAGTTTCTGATATTGTCTGTCAGTGCTCCAGTGGGTGAAGAAGTCTGCAAAGCTTTGTTTGTTTTGTCACTCTACAAATTAATCGATTCTCCAAAAAGAGGATTCCAAATCGGTTTTTCTGTTGGCCTTGGGTTTGCGTTATTAGAAAATCTACAGTACATCATGATTTCACTATCCGGGGGAGCAATTTCTTACTCTTTTACAGCAATAGTACGCGGAGTAGGTTCTATACCAGGCCATGCATTTTGGACCGGCTTATCTGGCGTTTCAATCGGCTGGTATTTATGCTCTAAAAGAGGCATCAGACAATCAGAAAGCAATAACCAAAATTGGATGGTGTTTGACTCTACAACAGGCGAAGTGGTCAATACACAAAATGATTTGACAAAATTAGGAAAAAAAATTCGAGGGTGGCTATACAAGCCATATGATCAAATTTGGGATCTCCCAAGAAATCCACTTACAGGTTTATCAATCGCTATCGCGGGTCATTCCTTGTGGAACGGATCGAGTTGGTTGGTATCCACAATTTTCTCAGGAACAGAAATATGGGTTCAAATAATAGTTAACTTAGCTTGGATTTTGATTATGGTTGGCGCATTGTGGTATGTAGGAAGAGAAATATTAGCATCTGTGATGCATTTACCACACTCTATTGAATTCAATATTCCATCAAACTAAACCCCATAATTGACTCAAATGTAGGGGTAAGGTATAGACGGTGTTTCTGCTGGGAGTAGAAGGAGGAGAGTCATGATTGACGTCATGGAGCCCGGATTAACTCAGGGGAACCTGATAGTTACTGTAAGCACAGTTGCAGTATTAATTCTCATTTCTGAGAAATACAAGGTTCTTGACCGCATGGGAGTCTATGCTGCTGCAGCTTTAGGTTTGGTTGTCGGTGGATTGGGACATTGGACATGGTTAGTGATATTACTAGGGTTTCTTGGCACTGCCCACAAAGCAACGAAATGGAAATTCGATGAAAAATCCGAAAAAGGCCTATGTGAATCTAATGATGGACACAGAAGTTGGGGCAATGTAATTGCTAACGGAGGATTACCCGGACTAGTAGCAATCATTGCATGGTATCTTGGCGATCATGACAATGGTGTTTGGGTATTTTCTGCTGCTGTCTCAGTTGCAGCAGCAGACACCTTCGCATCTGAAATTGGCTGCCTTGATGATAGAGTACGAATGATTACGACAATGAAGTCATGTGAGCCTGGATTAAACGGAGGATTCTCACCAAATGGTCAACTAGCCGCAGGACTTGGTGCTCTTATCATTGCAGCACTGACATTTTTCTCAGCAGGAGATTTCAATCTATCATTACTCGTTGCTCTAATCGGATGGCTCGGTTGTCAAGTTGACAGCATACTCGGTGCTGTGTTTGAAAATCGAGGTTTGATGACAAAGGGAACCGTCAACGCAGCAGCGATAACTTTTGGAATAATCACAATGTGGTGGTATCTAGGATTCCCACATCTATGATGTGGGTTCTTCTACTTCGAGGGTCTGGGAGTATACATGCAGAGGAGATTTTTGATTGGTATCGCTCTTCTTTGTATACTTATTACAAGCACAAGTCCAATGATATCTTCTGTTTCTGGAGAGG
>NZLM01000030.1 GCA_002694245.1 Methanobacteriota archaeon | reverse complement strand
TTACCAAAGGATACCTCATTGTAAAATAGATTTTTAGTCTTGTTGGTATCGCCAACGATAATGTGTGGGCGTCGGACCCTTATTTCGGCCGCCCTGCTGCATTTGCTCATAACCATGTGCCATTGCGCCCACAGAGCGCGATAGGCAAAATAGCCCTCTGGCCAGTTCAGGAGGAAAACCAAGTTCACCGTAAATTACTGCAGTTGCGCCATCAATATTCATGGGCACAGGCTTACCCTTTAAATCACCCAGATGGGTTTCAATTTGAACTGCAATTTCCATAAATTCACCGGAAACAACACCTCTGTCCCGCGCATCTCTGACCAATGCCATCAGACGGGGAGCGCGTGGATCTACAGGCTTATGAAACCGATGGCCAAACCCAGGAATATAAGGGTTAATATCCTGCCTGTATCTAGTCAAATAATTAGCTATCTTATCAATATTTAAGTTTGGTTCTGTCGCTAAATCATACAAAAGGCTCACAAATTGTTGGCCTGCGCCGCCATGCACATCATCAAGCATATGTACAGCTGTCCCCATAGCACCATTGAGCCCTAAACCGCAGGTCACAGCCATTCGTGCAGCTGCAATGGATGGAGCTTGAGGGCCATGGTCAACTGAGGACACAAGTGCGGCCTCAAGTAAATCAGCTTGCCCCTTTGTCGGATTGTTTCCTCGAAGCATCAGCCAAATCATTTCAGCAAAGGACAAATTACCAATCAGATCTTGAATTGCTCTGCCACGGATATCAATACGGCCTGGCTCCATATCTATGATGGAGGTTGTCCACCAATCTGTAACATCACTCATATGATACCCTTCTGCCTAAGCTGCTCTATCGTTTCACCATCATATCCCAACTCGCGTAAAATTTCGTTATTATGTTCGCCAATTACAGGCGGAGGTGTATCAACTGAAGCTGGCTGCCCATCGCTCTGAAACCCTGTGCGCATAACAGAAATAGACTGCTCAAGACCCTGAACATTTTCGAATTCAGCCAATAAGCCACGATGAGCAATATGAGGATGTGCAAGAATTTCTGGTACCGTCATAACCACACCCGCTGGCACACCAATAGCAGTCAGCTCAACTTCCCATTCAAGAGCTGACTTGTTCTTAAGGTAGGGCTCGAGTTCAGCAATTAATTCATAACGATNTATTTTACGGTTATCGCGGGTTACAAAACGGCTGTCCTTAGCCAGATGCGGACAATTAAGATGCGCAACCAATGCCAGCCACTGACGTTCCTCATTGGCTGCAATATTGATCAATCCGTAAGATGTCTGGAACGTTCCGGATGGCGCCGACGTTATATTCTCGTTCCCTTGCTGAGCAGGAATAACACCGCCAATAAGGTAGTTTGAAACNACCCAACCCATGGTAGTCAGCACAGAATCGAGCATAGAGACATCAACCATCTGGCCTCGGGGACGTTTATTNAGAGCAGCAGATATNGCCATCGCTGCTGTTAACCCACCAATTGTATCTGCCAAAGGAAAACCAACCCGCAATGGATCATCTTCCGGTTTCCCAGTNATACTCATGACGCCAGATAAACCCTGAATAATTTGGTCGTATGCTGGGCGCGGGCTGAGCGGCCCAGTTTGTCCAAAGCCGGAAATTGCACAATANATAAGCTCAGGTCTGAGTTGCTTTAATTCATCATAATNAAGACCAAGGCGGGTCATTACGCCTGGCCTGAAATTTTCAACAACCACATCAGCCGTTCGCACTAGCTGAAAAAATATTTCCTTACCCTTATCAGATTTTAAATCCAGAGTTAGAGATTTTTTCCCTGCATTCTGAGCCAGAAAGGAAATNCCNATCNGCGCATCACTCAGCTGCTTATCCGCACCAAGATGGCGAGCCAAATCCCCGCGACCAACAGTTTCCACTTTNATGATTTCNGCGCCCATATGNGCTANTTGGTGACAGCAAAATGGGCCTGCCAAAACATTGGTTAAGTCGAGAACTCTTACTGAAGAAAGCATTTATATCTATCCTGATGCCACTTCTTTTGACGCCTTCCTTGACCGCATGGCTGGCAGCACAATCAGTAATACAGCAATCCCCAATAATATGGCTGTCATTGGACGCTCCCAGATAAAGCTAACCCCNTCATAAAGCTGGGTTGCACGTGAAAAATTGTCCTCCAACATTGGCCCAAGGATAAAACCTATTAGTAGCGGGGCAAGCGGAAAAGAGGCAAAGCGCAAAATCGTCGCCGCAACACCAAGCCCAACGAGAAACAATAACTCTGTAGCGTTATTCTGGCCGATATATGCGCCCATTAATGTGAAAAACAGAATAAACGGGATTAGAAAGGTGCGCGGTACCGTCAAGACTTTGGCGATGTAGGGTATGAGCGGTAGATTCAGAATTAAAAGTACAACATTGCCAATATACATGGATATGATGACAGACCAGAAAATTTCTGGCTGATCCTGCATCAGACGCGGCCCTGGTGAGACATTCAGCGCAATCAAAGCTCCCAAAAGAATTGCAGTTGTCCCAGACCCTGGAATTCCCAGTGTCAGCAAAGGCACAAATGAACCAGTACAAGCGGCGTTATTAGCACTTTCAGGTGCCGCTAAACCTTTAACAGAGCCCTTACCAAATTCCTTTCTTTCTTCCTGAGGCGCGATATTTCGTTCAACCGCATAACCAAGAAATGAAGCGATAGTGGCACCAGCACCTGGCATTACACCAATCAGAAAACCTTGCAAGGACTGCCGCCCAATCACGGGAGCAATCTTTTTTGCCTCGTCTTTTGTAATGCGCAGATTTGTGATGTCTGATTGTTTACTGCCTGCTTTACCAGACCGGCTCGGGTCAAGTACCAGAAACAATGTTTCAGGTATCGCAAACATCGCCATGGCTAGAGTGATAAAACCTATACCAGACTGCAAATCCATAATGCCCATGGTAAAGCGTGGCATATTAAACTGAGCGCCCTCCCCCACTGTAGCCAGCGCAAGACCAACAACCGTCATCAATAATGCTTTTGTCACCTGTCCAGATCCAGCAAAGGCNGCTATGGCCGATAGGCCAACAACCATCAATGCAAAATATTCAGAAGAATGAAATAGCAAAGCCACAGAGGCCAAAGCAGGAGCAAAAAATACCAGCAAAAGAGCCCCNACTGTGCCACCAGCNAATGAGGCTATCGCAGCGATAGTGAGAGCCTTTCCAGCCTTGCCCTGGCGAGTAAGAGGATAACCATCAAAGCTAGTAGCAACTGTAGAAGCTACACCAGGAGCATTTATTAGGATAGATGANGTGGAGCCGCCAAAAACAGCCCCATAATATACACCAGCTAAAAGGATGAGCGCTGCAGCCGGGTCACCAATCGAAATCGCCACNGGNATCATTATTGCAATTATAGACATAGGCCCAAGACCAGGCAGCATACCTATAANCGTCCCAATAATGCAGCCACCGATGACCATGAGCATATTCTTGACTGAAAGGGCGGTATACAGACCAAGCAAAAATCCTTCAATCATGGATAGCCTTCCTAACTAATGTTCAAAAATATAGGAAAGGGAGTCATGTAAATGCCAAGCACNGAGTCAACTAGATACCAGATNCCATAGCTTGCCATTCCGGATACAACTATCAGNAGTNGAAAACGACGCTCACCAAGCAGAGCCGCGCCCAAAGATAAGAATAGAAACGTCGCTGCTAAAAAACCTAAGCTGCGCAGTGTGAGCGCATAGATAACCATTCCAACAATTAAAGTGAGCGCATCAAAAATCTTATAGAGACGCCAGTTTTTTACAATGATATCGTCACTAATTTGCCTATCTGTTTTTTCGATGTTCATCAGCACAAATAAAGCGCCAAAAACGCCAATTACAGAGAGAATTTTGGGAAAGGTCGATGGCCAAACAGGATTACGCTGCAGGATGGGCGGCAACAGACCATCCATCTGAAAAAATGCTGTATATCCGTAGATCAGAAAAATGAGCGCAATAAATAGCGCCAACCATCTGTCCAAAGCCATCAACTCCCCCTTTTAAGAAAACAGGCCACCCAGCCAACTATTGTGCTAAGCGGCCTGAATTAGTGGCCTAATTTAGAGGAAGCCAAGCTTTTTCATCAAATCACCAATTTCTTTTTCTTGGCCTTCAAGGAAGGTCATGAAATCATCACCTGGGTTGTGAATGTTTTCCCAACCGTTGCGTGCACGCACTTCTTCCCATTCAGATGTTTTGTACATTTTTGCGATTGCTTTCTGATAGGCTGCCAGCTTATTTTTTGGCAGACCTGGTGCAGCAAAAAACCCGCGCCAGTTCACGAAATATGTGTCAATCCCCTGCTCTTTCATGGTCTTTGCATCCGGAAAGGCACCGACACGGTCGTTCGATGTCACACCGATAATATTTGCCTCGCCAGCTTTAGCCATTGCTACAGCTTCAGAAAAACCGGTCGACAGGGCTTTAATCTCGCCTGAAAGTAACGCAGCCATCGCTTTACCACCAGCATCATAAGCAACATATTTCACTTCTGTCGGATTGGCTCCAGCGGCCTGCATCACCATTGCTGCAACAAGATGATCCATCCCACCGGGCACAGAGCCACCTCCAATTGCTACACCAGATGGATTAGCTTTATAGGCCGCTACAAGGTCTCCCATTGATTTGATATTTGAATTCGAGGGGACAACAAGTGCCGCATAATCACCAATCGTGCCTGAAACCAGCGTCAAATCACGAAAATTATGGGGAAAAACGCCTGTAAGTGAACGAATCACAATTGGTGTTGAATTCACCATCAATGTGCCGTGGTTGCTAGCGGCATTTTCAATGAGATAACCAATGGCTTTACCGCCACCTCCACCAGACATATTTTCATATGAAGCAGAACCAACAAGTCCTGATTTTGTCAGCGCTTCCCCTGTTCCGCGAGCTGTTCCATCCCAGCCTCCTCCTGCGCCACCTGGAATCAGAAAGTGAATTGAGTCCACCACCTGATGACCATCTGCCATCGCCGAACCGGCTAATCCCGTTGCTAAGGCTGCCGCAAGAAAAGTTCTGCGTGCAATCATCCAAGACTTCATTTTTTTCCTCCCAAAGAAAGTTAGTAATGTTAATTTATGAGTGTGTCGGGCCAGAAGTGCTTCTGCAAGTGAAAATTTAATACAGGAATATAT
>NZLM01000029.1 GCA_002694245.1 Methanobacteriota archaeon | reverse complement strand
ACTCGCGCCAAAAAAGGAGGGCGCAAATCAAGTTCATTTTTCATGATTGACTTAAGCCACAACAAATCAACATGAGCATCTTCTTTATCTGCCAAAAAGGGCCCCCCATAGTTCAATCAAAACTCGATAGGTCTGATACTTAAAGTAATCAGCAGATTATATTCATGATTAGTGCCACCAAATCTTGCATCGAGGGAATAATTCAAAGGCGTACAGATTTGAAACCAAAACATGCCCGAGTTCATAGGCTTTGAATACCCATTTACAGGTGATGAGCGTCTGGAGAAAATCTGGAATCAGATATCCTCGATGCGTCACGATGTCTATGCAGCTGAATTACAACAGTATGAAGAAAATCCACAAGGCGAATTACAAGACCCTGGTAAACATTTCATTGCGTGCGTGGATGGTGAAACATTAGTCGGTTACATCAGTTTGAACCCGCCAAGTCTTCAACCGTTTAGGGTGACAAAATATTTCTCCAAAGAGGCTCTAAACAATACTGTCTTCGGATTGTGTACCGATAATGAGCAATCTACGTTTGAGGTTAGAGGTCTTACAATTTCTCCAAAATATCGTGGACTCAATCTTTCATTGCGATTGATGCGTTATGCCTTGGAATTCGTAGTTGAAAACGGAGGAAAGGACATAATTGCTATGGGTCACAATGATGTTTTAGGTTTGTACGAAAACAACGGAATGAATGTTTTTAGAGACCACGGAATTAAACATGGTGAGACTGTATATTATCCAATGCATATGAATGTAGAAGCCACTCTGCAAAATTTTTCAGAAAAAATTCAACAAGATGTAAAGCAAGAAAATGATGAGGATGTTTGCTATCACGGTGGACAATCCTGGGATACATCGAAATTTGATTTTAGTGTGCGCAACTCACTGATTGTTGCTGATGTTTTAGATAGCCCATTTCCTCCATGTCCTGAGGCCTTAGAGATCATTAAAGAACAAATTGAAAGGTGCTGTCAAGAGTCTCCTCCAACCCAATGTGAAGAACTCATAGAGACAATTGCAGAGGTCAGAGAAGTCCCATCTAATCACGTTGTAGTCTCATCAGGGTCTTCATCTCTAATGTTTTCTTTACTACCGCAAGTTTTGAATGAAAATTCCCGTGTTTTGCTGCTCTCCCCAATGTATGGAGAATATAGCCACATTCTAGAACATGTAATCTGCTGCAATATCACTTATTTCGTGCTTGACGATAAAGATAATTTTTCAATAAATTCAGAAGACTTGATCTCTCAAGCGCTAGAACATGACGCTGTAATTTTTGTTAACCCAAATAGTCCTACGGGAGCTTATTGTGATTCAATGTCTGAGATCGTAAATAAAATTGCTCAATCGAGAAATGCCTCATCGGAATGTAAGATGATCTGGGTAGATGAGACATACATTAATTACATCTCAGATGCAAAATCGCTAGAACAATTGTGTAATTCTATACCCGAATTAATTGTGTGTAAAAGTATGAGTAAATGCTACGCACTTTCTGGATTAAGAGTAGCTTATGCAGTTAGCAAGCAAATGAAAAATCTAAGGAAATTTATACCGCCATGGGCAGTCAGCCTTCCAGGCCAGTTAGCTGCTGTGGCTGCATTGAAAAATGGTGATTATTATCAAGAACAGTATGACTTAATTCACGAGGAAAGATCTAGAATGCTGTCAGCCCTTGAATCTCTCGGCTTTCGCGTATTTCCAAGTGTTGCGAATTACCTTCTCACTTATTTGCCTCCCGAATCAAATTATTCGTCGACTAAATTTGTGGAAGAGTGTAAATCATTCGGCCTATTTGTAAGAGATGCACAGAATATGGGCGTTTCTTTACCAAGTAATGCAGTTAGATTTGCAGTTCGAAATAAAGATGAAAATAAGAAAATGCTTGAAATCGTAACCTCAATAATTTCTAAAAAATGATGCTCGTTTAGACACAATTCTAGGTTTGTATCATAATTCTTGATACATGTTTGATGGATTTTAATTAGTTTAGATTGTAAGACCCATTCATGCGAAGCAGCGCAATAAGCATGGCAGTTTTACTTGTCATGGCAACCTGCTTGGCAGGTTGTTTAGGTAATTCAGACTCCAATTCAGACAGAGTTATTGAAACCTCAATCGTAGATTATTGCTCAGCGGATCAACCTAGAGAGCAGTTAGATATCGACGGTGACGGTCTTAGTGACCAATGCGAGGAAACACTAGCCACAGACCCATATCACCCGGATACAGACTTAGACTCAGCACCTGATGGATGGGAATATGAAAATGGATTTGACCCACTAAATTCCAGCGACCAAGCTGGGCTCGTGTTCTGTGTATGGAGCGAAGGTTTCTGGACCGAAGAGCGAGGTTGCGATTACGAAAGACCAAATGACGGTCCAGAGGAAAGAGAAGATGATTCTGATGATAGTGAAGACGATTCTAACGTGATGAATCAAGAGAATTGTGAAAATCGGGGCGGTACTTGGATAGAAGATAGAAGACATTGTAGCTTCGATGACAATGAGGAAAACAATTCCAGAGACGACGATAGAGAAGAAGAATCCTCAGAAATGACTCAACAAGATTGCGAAAGGCGTGGAGGAACTTGGCATGAGGAGAGGAATGAGTGTTCATTCGAAAGCGATAGAGAAGACAATTACTCCGAAATAACTCAAGAAGAGTGCGAATTAGATGGCGGTTCTTGGTCTGAATCTCCCGATCGTGAAGGCGAATACTATTGTGATATGTCAAGTGAGGAGGGACTAGAAGAAAATCAAACCAATTCTACAGAGGATAACTCTCTAGGTAATTCTACTGAAAGTAATGATAACACAACGTCTAACGATTTAGACAACAGCACTGACGACCATGTCGGTAATGAAACCGGAAATTCTACTGAAAATAACACCACTAGAACCTACAATGTTCTCTACATCGGACATAGTTTTGGCCAACCATTTGCGCAACAAATGGAAGAGTTCGCAGCATTGGCCGGAATAGAGCATAACCAAATTATCGAATTCAGCGGCGGATCAAGCGGAGCACCAGACAGACTTTGGGAAGATGATGGACACAGAGAGAACATCAAAACAATACTCGATGGAGGAAACATCGACGTACTGATTATGATTTGCTGTTCTGCGAGCTTCATTGATAGCAATGGAGTAGACGACGACCAAGCAGTCTGGAACTTTACAGAATATGCTTTGCAACAAAACAATCAGACAAGAATTGGATTAGCAATGCCTTGGTCTGACTTTCCTCAAGCCTTTGATGATGCTGAAGATCATAGAAATCGAACAGATATGGCTTATCCACTTTGGGAGCAGATGGCTTCTAGATTAAGTTCTGATTTTGATGGTGCTGATGTTTTTACCTTCTACCATGGTGCAGCAATGTATGAGCTTCGAGAATTATTTGAGGCTGGAAACCTAAGCGACGTAGACCAGTTAAGAGGACCAAAAGCAACCTCATTATTTACAGACCAGAAAGGCCATGCTGGACAAATACTAGTCGATACTGGCTCCTTGATTTGGCTAGCTGCGATTCATGGAGTGAATCCTATGGATTTGCCCGAATTTGAAGAATACGAACTTGATATTAGAGCACTAGCAAAATCAATTATTGACTTCTACAGTCAATGATAAATTGAAACCTGAAAGAATTTCAACGACGTCTTCGTTGTTTCTGGCTTCTTTGAGCTCTAGCCTGCGCCGCTCTGGCTTTATTCGAACCTTTTCTCTGAGACCTTGCTCGCTTATCGCCGACTCTAGGACCACGCTTCTGAGCTTCCTTCTCATCATTACGCTGATCTTTTTGCATTTGTCGCCACTGACCACCTATTAACTGGAGGATTTCTTCTTTTGTAACCGCTCCAATCGATTCCTTAGCGCCTCTTTTAGAAACCCAGAGTCTCCCCTCTTTTCCATGTGGTCGATTAGGATGCGACACTCTTTCTTCACGCTTGATTTTCCTCAGGCCTAAAGCTCTAGATGCAATGAAAAGACCCTCTAAGTCAGGTTTCAAAACGCTAGAATCTCTTGGAACTCTACGACCGCCTCGACGACTAACTTTAGCGTCGAAGTAACCAGGCCATACCGCAATTCGGTCTGGATTGTGGTCCATGTCAACCCCTCATAGGGTGGTTGGATTTGAACCCATTCAAAGAGCAACACCATTCAAGATACCATCATGTCCAGGACGAGAGGTTATCTTGACGTGTCCTTTGTCTGTGTCTACAACTGCTCCTTTTGTTAGGATATTTCTTCTGATGTAGTTTGGATTTGCATCGTTCTTTAGAACTGTGGTAATTGTTGCGATTGTGGATTTGCCGTCTTTACCATTGACTGTGCAGCGATTGTCTGAGAGAACTCGGACTAGAGTGTTTCCACCAGTGGTTCTGTAGATTTTTCTTTTAGGTTCTCCAATGAGAGCGAATTGCTTCTCAGAGGAAATTTCGGTTGCACGCTTGCTGCGTGCAGGGACGCGGCGTCCACCTGTAGATTTGCGACGAGATATTCCGTGCCACTGTGCCATGTTAATTGTCTCCAGCGGCTTGGCGACCAGCCGTTCATATTTGAAGGATATGTATCAGACACACTGTGCCCTATGTGACAACACTAACTGTTTATCGATGTACAGAGAGGCTGTGACAACATCATTTGGCGTTAATGGACCAACGCCTGCAGGAGTTCCAGTGAATAGAATATCTCCTGACTGTAATGGAGCCCATTCCGCTAACTTTTCTAGCAATTCATTTGGTGTCCAACTCATCTCTTTCAAAGATCCAAACTGCATTTCATTACCGTTAACTGCTAATGAATATTCAGCCCTAGCATCAAACGGGACCCAATCACCCAAGACTGCAGCGCCACGAAAGGATTTAGCTTGTGCCCATGGGAGTTTCTGCTCTTTCAGATTATCTTGAACACTTCTTTTTGTCAAATCTAAGCCAATTGCCATATCTGTTATCTCTAAATTTTCTCCAATTTTCAAGACTAATTCGATTTCATGATGTACATCTCCACCACAAGTGTCTATTTGTCCAAATGGAACGATGGTCGATCTTGATTTTAGGAAAAACACTGGCTCTTGTGGGATAGGGTTTCCTAGCTCAACCGCATGTTTAGGATAGGTTCGAATTGCACACCATACGTCCATGACTATGCCAAGAGGACATAGCACATCAATCCGAAGGGTCAAACCCTAGATGTTCTACGCAACGCCATGGGCAAGGATTGGCAGATTAAGAAACGCAGGCCTGTCCGGCGAAAACACATTGCTCCGTTGCTCAAAGATTTGGAAGAGGCTTTGGGAATCGATCTCTCAGTTGACGGTGCTTTTCTAGAAATGGCAGATTATGGGCCTTGGAAAATGGTCCTAGTTGATCGTGTGCCTTTAGCTGTTGAATTGATGAGCCCAGACGATGAGAGGGTCGTGTTCCTTACACTCAGAGGCTTCTTGTCACACCCATGCGAGAAGAGGTATGTTGAGGTTGACCATGGCGCAATCCCATTTCTCATGAAGGGTGCAGATTGTATGGTAGCAGGGATTCATAATGCCGATTCAAGCATAGAAGAAGGCGACTTAGTTTGGGTCAGAGATCAAACTCACAAGAGACCTCTTGCCATTGGCTGGGCGACAAAAAGTGGAAACTTGTTAGTGGAAGAATTAAAAGGAAAAGGCCTGAAAAACATTCATTGGGTAGGTGACGAGTTATGGGAAATGGAACTTTGACTAAGAGAATTATATTGTGTGTAGCAATGTGTATTGTTCTAGTTACTCCAGCAAATGCCGGTGAAACAAAGGCTGGGGAGAACATAGAGCCTGTAATTGAAGATACCATCTTCAGCGAAATAACTCATACAGAGGTAACCACTGATTTGGAAGACTGGGAAATTTCTATGACTCTCAACGATGATGCTTATGCAAATAATACCAGTTTTATTTTGATGACACAGATATGTAATAATGAAGGAGTTTGCTTCGCACCCGAAGAAGCAGTTGTTTCAACTCTCGACAACAGAACCTTCACTTCGGCCGTCACAACCCCAGAAGACCATTCTTACGTTAACTGGAGAGTCAAGGCAACATATGTCGACGAAAACGAATCAACAGAGATGTTCCCTTCTAGCGGATTTTACAAAACATGGTCAGATTGCTGGTTCAAGAATGGAGAATGGGGAGGAGGCAACTGTCCTGATGATGCAGAAGATGGCGATTCTCTACCCGCAATCGGTTTTGTTGCTGCAACCTCTATTGCGTTAATCGCTGCAATTATTCGCCGTGAATGAACTCTACAAGGCGATCTAGGAATCGTTTTTGTTCGGGACCAAAATCAGTTATTGTCACAGTAACACCTGATTTTCGCAACTCGCCATCCGTAAAGCCTCTCCGCTTGATGTCTGAAGGAACCAATGGTGGATTATCAATATCTAAATTCAGTTTTACTCCAGATTCTACAACCTCTAATTTAATTTCATCACACACAACGTTTTCAATCAAAGATAGTAATTCCTCAGGAGATTCTCCTCCACCATAAGCAGAGAGGAAACCCAACTCTGTATCATTTTGTTCAATTAGATGGTCTAACCCTCTTCCAGACATCTAATCAACTCATTTTGGCGATTGCACTAAATTCCATCCCACGACTTGGCCAGTAGTAGCATCCATCGCAAGAGATAGTGAATTGTCCCATTGCGTTGTAAACCCGCCAGAATTGGTAGTAGATGTCCATGACCTGGTAATGTCCACTGTAGTTGCCCCTGTATCTCCCGTATTCAGTCTATTCAACCAGTCTGTTAACTCACTATCAGGTGTTACAACCAATATGCCTACTCTAGTTTCTGGATGATACTGGCCCGATTCTGTGAAAAAGCCATCAGGGCCTGTTAAATCACTATATCTGGTAATATCAGTTAGATCTTCCTCTATCATTTTCAGTGTTAATGCAGAAGGTATATCCTTTCTACTGTGCGAAACAGAATCATCATGTCCACCATGAGAAATGTATGTGCAATTAGATGAACTAGGGTTTCCATTGACATCAATTTCAACCCAGCCTGAATTAGGATCGTTACTCACCCAAGATAAATTCCATCTGGTTGCTCCAGATTCATTTGCACGGTCATCCCTAGCCCTCCATATGTATCCGTCATCATTGTCCAGAGCTGCGTTGGCAGCAACAGCCTCGGAAACGTGTCCCATAGTTATGCAGTTTACTGCATCCTCAAGGCTATGTGATCGTAATGTGCTATTGTCAGGCATGTGAATTTCATTGTCTCCCCAATCCACTAATTGATTAGATCCTGGTACGTAAGCACCAGCATTTGGAACCGATGAGTAACTTCGGCCCAGATCGAGCAGTTTTGTTCCGCGAACGAGACTATTTTTTGACATCTCTAAAGTCAATGAAAGTCTACCTTCAGGAAGAACAAGGTCTGCAAGTTCTTTGGTTACCGTACCACATGCGGACTTATCTCCCTCATCGCCCGAAATTTGAACATCGACATTTTGCTTCACTGCCCATGGTGAATTTTCTACTATCCACATTGTTATCCTAGCATGTCCAAAACAGTTGTCTCTAACTTGTTGATTTTCCATAGAGACTTTCCACATCTCTTCACCGCCTATTGTATCGGTGCCTATGATATTCCAACTCCAGCCTAAGTGTACACCATTTACTCCCTCATCAATCAATTTAGTACCCATCATTTCTCTTAATTCAACAGGAGATACAACTATTGCGAATCCTGGTGCAATATCCTCAAGCAATCCTAGGATGCCACCTAGACCATATGACATGGTAGTACCTTGTGTGTAATCACCATCAAGGTTCAATTTCCAATCGGCTTTTGTTGAAATTATNTCNCGTTCTGANATTTCTGTCCACGTCTTTGTATTGAATTCTAAAGTTCCACCAACNCCTCCAGTTGATTGACTCATACACTCATCCGGCTGAAGCGGTTTTGGNAGGTATCTTTCCACTGAAAAAGAATCAAAATTTCTTGTCTGAACTTTCTCNACTGCTAGCCAGTCTAACCCATATGCNCCTTTAGCCATNACNACACCTTGGAGGGAGTTATCAGGCTCGNAATCTAACTCGCTAAATCCTCCGTTAGTCACTGATGTCGTACCTGTCCCTGAAAACTTCAATTGTAGCCTACAAGAATTATTCANTTCTTCAGAATCCACATTGTCTCNTACTAATTCGACATACTCNCCTGTAGCATCAAGATCACCNTTNAGAAGATTNTAATCCATNGAATCNCCATANCTGAGGTCATCCGCAGTGAAGGGTTGAAGTTGATTTGTAGCNTACCAATACCAGCCTCCTGTTGCAATAAGTATAGTAAGCAGTACAGCTGCAACTTTTGGATTTTTTATTTGGTCTGCGAANGTTATGCTACTGCTCGNCTTTTTTGCAGGAACTTCTAGGNCTTCTTCTACTATATCTGCATCAATAACTTCCGCTGTGAGAACTACATCTCCATCAATGATATTATCGATTTTATCATTGACTGAAGGAAGAGGTACAGAAGAAACTTCTTTCACTTGCTCGATATCTTCTTCGAGAGAGATTTCTATTTCTTCNTCGAGAGAGATTGATTCTTCACTAAAATGGGAATTCAGCCTATCAATTAATTCTGCTTTTTTACCGGCTACTGATAGGCCATTTTCTTTGCACATCGCCTTTAATTCGGCAACGGTGCTGGAGGATGTTACAAGTGTGTTTTCCTCACCCATCAAAAGTCACGGATACATCCAACTCTTTCAATGGTAGGTATGTTTGTTGGTCCAATTTCCACAATTCAGGCGTTAGGGTCCACATACGGGACATATTTGCCATCTTGAACAACNTATACTGTCTGATCGTAGGTACCGTCTGGGAATTTNCTAAAGAACCAACCATTCCCTTGATCTTCATAGACATCTTGTTCTGATGTCTGTTCAGGTTGTGTGGTTGGTTGTTCGATAGTTGGCTCAGCAACATTTTCTTGTTCNGAGGNTAGAGACTGTGGAGGGCCTGTTGGNCCTGCCGGCGGACCTGTTGGACCTGTTGGAGGGCCGGTTGGGCCTGTTGGTGGGCCAGTCGGGCCAGATGGAGGACCTTGAGGTCCTGCTGCAATCTTTTGCGTGGTAGCATCTGCAAGAACTGTATCTTCTATTGTTGGGGTCATCTTTGGTTCAACCAAACTCTTGACAAAACGACCGTGCTTTTGTGCACCGATAAATGCAAATGCTGACATCGCTAAGCACAATGTTGCAATTATAGCCAATGGCATCTGAGTTGGATAAATATCCGTTTCAGAGTTCACATTTATGCCGCCGTAGTTCTGGCTCTGTGTGCTGACTACAACCTGAAGACAATATATCCCTGGGTCAACTCCAAATTCAACGTCATACACCTGAGACTCCACAGGATTTTCAATCAAGTGATACTTGTTAGGATGTTTTGCATCGCCATTCTGTAAATCAACTCTCATGTTTCCAATCGAGCCATCTGTTACATCACAACCTTTCGGGTTTTCAATCATGAATATCTCGATAGAATCAACATCNGTTGGGACTGCTTGTACAATTACTGTGGTCTTGACAGGAATGTCAGTGAANTCTTCACCATCAACAGGTAGCCCCCAAACAGTAACCGTTTTGTCGATTGAACCTATTCCCTCATCAACTGAAAGATCGACTGNCATAAATGGGTACAAAGCAAAGCCAAACAATAACGCTGCAATCCCTAGGTACATGAAAACATTCCACCGAGATTTCTTCAGCGCATCTTCATGATCTGCTAACGATAATTCTGGTGTCGAATCTTCCTCGTTTTGATTAGGAGTTTCTTCGCTGACATCAGCCGTCATGAGGTTGCGATTATTGACTAGGACTTGAATTGACCGATTGTAAATATACAAAGGAGTCAAAAAGGAAAAGGCGGCGGATACAAACATGACAACTAGATTGGCAGTACTATCGCGTGGACCGCGACTGTACAGCACTCGACGTCTAGTTGAAGAAGCAAGATTGCGAGATGTCGATGTTGCAGTTCTAGACCCAATGCAATTCTCTCTTTTCGTAGCTGACCAAGATATTGGCATACTACACAAAGGACAGCGATTTGATTACGACGCTGTTATTCCCAGAATTGGTCATTCGATTACCAAGCACGGTGTTTCTGTTTTGCGACACTTAGAACAGTTAGAGGTTTGGACAGCCAACTCAAGCCAAGGAATCTTACAAAGTAGGGACAAGTTGCACTCTTCACAGATATTGGCACGTAACAGAATACCAACCCCACGTACTGCATATGTTAGGGANATGCAAGATATTGAACGTGCTATTGAAGCCGTTGGAGGTTTACCTGTNGTAGTCAAGGTCACGCAAGGAACTCAAGGACAGGGTGTATTTTTGCGGCACACACTNCACGAGACAAGAAACCTTGTCCANGGTTTACTTGTTACTGGTAAAGCAGTACTTATTCAACAATACATTTCAGAAAGCCATGGTAAAGATATCAGGGCTTTGGTGGTTGGAGGCAAAGTAGTTGCATGCATGCGAAGAAAAGCAAGAGGCAGAGAATTTAGGTCAAATTACCACCTAAATGGAACTGTAGAAAAAGTAGAGATTACTGATGAATACTCGGAAGTTGCTTGTAGAGCTGCAAGAGTCTTGGGACTGAATGTTGCAGGNGTTGATTTGTTGGAAGGAAATGATGGGCCACTTGTNCTTGAAGTAAACTCATCACCTGGNCTCGAAGGTATTGAAAAAGCAAGTGGCGTCAATGTAGCAGGAGCAATTATTGATTATGTAATGTCAGAATCAGATTTCTCTGAGATTAACGTGGACCAATTGCTTAGAACAATACCAGGTCAAGGAGTATTATCGGTACACATGAGAAACCATCCGCATCTAATTGGTGCTCCGATTTCTGAAATTTTTAAGGGAGAAATTCCTGTATTCGCTCTCTCTCGTGCAGGCGATCTTATCTGGAATCCTGAGCCTGATTTACAGCTTAGATTCGGAGATTCACTAATCTGTTATGGTGATTTAGAATTGCTAAGGGCGAACATAAAGCGAGCGATACTTGACTTACCACCATTATCAAACGCAAACGAAGAGGCAAATAAGACGTAATCATCTTCCTCTACGGCCGCCACCTCTGCGACCACCTCTTCTTCCACCACTGTCATTAGAACCTCTAGAAGCACGTCTAGACCGGCCTCCTCCACCTCTGTTACTCGAACTACCAGAACTCCTACTTGGAGTGGAATCCGATGATGAATCACCTGCATAATGGTGATTATGAATTACGGTTTGCCCGTGTCCGTGACCATACCCCCCATATGGGTCATAGTACGGATCGTGATATCCACCTCTTCTGAGGAATGGAACTCTGAATCCACCTCCTCCTCCGTTTCCTGAACGGGAGACTAGTAATCCGATTCCAACTACTCCACCAACACCTAGTAAGCAACAAAGCATTCCAAATACTAATTCGAAAGGTGAAGCATCTTCAAGGGAATAATCATCTCCTCCTGCAGATGTGGTGCCACAGTTTGGAGGGTCAACATATCCGTCATTATCATACCAAAAATCATCGATGTTCAGAGTTATATCCTCTGAGATAATGGTTAGGCCTCCAGCCCAGTCTGCATTGTCTAGCTTTGAATCCGCACTAGAGCCTACATTATCGAAAACATACATGTGATCATCCCAGAAGCACCCTGCTTCAAACCACCACTCCCATGAGCCTGATTGGTTTGTTGAAAGCAGTACTAACACTCCATCTTTCCATTCATTACCTGAGTCAATTCTCCAATGGTCGTAAAGCGCCACTGTATAATCTGATACTGAAATTGGAGGATTGCTTGAGGTTTGGTTATCTGATTCATTTGCTGATTGATTACCATCATTCTCTGAGTTCTGATATTCAGCTGTGGAATTAATTACAACTAAAATTACCTCTGTACCCCAACCGTCGGCAAGGTCTTGTGAGATCTCTTTTAGTTGATCTTCTTCTGTGCCATTTAATACATCTGCATCGTCTATCAAGAATGAATTATTGTCTCTTGGGAATGTTAAATCTGCACTTGCATTAAATGAATTAAGCATTGTTAAAATTAAAATTACAGAGATAATTACTGTGGCTGGATTCCTTTTTTTTGTGTGGGATAACATATGGAAAACACCTACTCTTGCACAGGTACGGATGATGCATAGTGAATATTGTTTCCCACTACATCTTGCTATTGAACGGTTATTTGCTTGGTGTTTATGGAAAGCAGAAGATTGAGCATAACGCGCGAAGCCTTCATATTGAAGATACCTAATCTGAGTTTGTCCTTCGGGACACGGGATGCACGACTGCCCCGGCAGTCAAGGTGGTGACACCAAATGAGAACAGGGCCATACAAGGCAAGGCAATCGGCAGTACAGCAAAGGCTGTACGGAGAGGGGCCAGTGCTACCGCCGCGCCTCCTGCACAGGGGACATTTACCATGGCTAGGAACCTATCAAACGCAACTTCAGACTGAAGGTAAATCAGTCAATACGCAAAAGTCGTACATGATAGGTTTGAGACACTTGATTGAAACTCCACTGCCCGGAGAAGATATCATAACTGAATTTGAACGAGATTCAATGACTATTGAACAATTACTCGACAGAGTCGAGCCGTTCAACGGCAGACTTGATCTGTGGGTTCAATCAATGGTAGATCGATCGCCATCAACTGTCAAAGCAAGGCTGGCAGCTGCAAATCATCTGATTAACTGGCTTGGTCAAAAATGGCCCGAACATCTAATCAGACCAAAAAGCGGAAAGAAACTGCCCAGAACTCTCACTAGTAGAGAATTAACTCTGGTAAAAGAAGCCGCAGCATGCAGTGAAGACCCGCTAGCAAACCTAGTTGTGACAATGGTACTTGATACCGGATTAAGGGTCAGCGAATTATGCGATCTAAAATTATCAGATATTGATATGCAGGATAATTCAGCAATGGTTATTGATGGTAAAGGTGGAAAAGATAGATTGGTTCTATTTACAAAATCCACAGTAGAAAGAATACAAGCCTGGCTGCCGATAAGGGAATCTAGATTTCCAAATGGGGACGAGCTTCTCGTAACAAAGAACGGGACGAAATTACAATCCAGAAATGTTCAGAGGTTAATGGACAAATTAGCAGACGAGGCGAATATTCCTAGAGGACGATTGACTCCTCACGTACTGCGACATAACTTTGCAACAGGATTATTGGAAAGAGGTGCTGATTTGGTTAGTATTCAGAGATTGTTAGGACATGCAAGCATAGCGACAACTAGAGTTTACCTAGAGATTAGTGACCAAACACTAAGAGAAATTTACAAGCGAGCCCAGTCTACTGAAATTGATGAAGATTCATGACTTTACTTTCTTCCGTTTCTCGGTTTTTGGAGGACCTGTCCAGTTCCTATCACTAACCACAGTATATCCATCATGACCTTCAATTGGGCAATGCTTCCCGCTTCTGCACCTTGAGCAATTATTCTTCGAAGGTTGCTCGACTGTCTTGCGCAATCTACCGTACTTGCGCCTTGGCATGGAGATAGATTATACAGGCGGTTTTACAATTTAGTGGTAGTTTCACTACTTTTTACGGAACCAAGACATACCTTCGACGGACTTTGGAATTTTCAAGGTCATTCCTTTTCTGCCATCTTTGGATTTTTCGGTTTTAACTGTGTTTGTGCCCTTCTTTTGATCGACAACTTTCTGTGCAACCTTTCTGCTTGAAGCTGCTGCTTTTGATGCAGCTGCTTTGCTTTTTGTGGCTGCCTTCTTGGCTGTTGATTTTGTCTTAGTCACTGCTTTCTTAGCGGATGATTTCGCTTTTGTTGCGGTCTTCTTTGCAGCTTTCTTAGCCGAAGCTACAGGAGTCATACCTGCCATCAATTTCTTTGATGCTGCTGCAGTCAATCCTGCCTTCAGTAAACCTTTTTCTCCAGCTTTTTTTATTCCTGCTGCTGATTTGATTCCTGCATCGCTAAGCTTCTTTGCAGTCGCTTTGCCAACTCCTGGAATTGCCATCAACGCCTCAAGCGGGTCTTTCTTTGACTTGCCTGCCATTGTTCCACCTGTTAGACCTAAGATGCGGGTAAGTCAAGAACTCTTCTGTAAAAATGGATAATTCTAAATTAACAGATTGTTTGTATCAATTATGGAAACAGAACTCGACCCCACGAAATCGGTTCTGTTCGCTCAAGTTCGCCAAGCTAGTGGCACTCACGGGTATGATCCGGAAGGTTACCTAAGGGCTAAATCACACCCAGCAAATGTAGCAAGCGTATATCTTGGGGATATTTCTCGTACACTACTCAAAGTCGTTCCAGGGTTAAACACACCAATAATGAATAAAAAACCAGGTTTTGATGAGCAGACGTGGGGGTTTTCTTGCAAATCTGGAGATGTGGACATCTCTGTAAGCAGTTACAAGTATTGGGGATTCGGATTATTCACCAGTTGCTATGCCAATACAATAACTCTCGAGGGGCCTTTGAGTGAAAGGGCACGGATAATTTTTGATTTAGTATCAGCATTGTCTCACAAGCCATGGCAATTTGCCAGAAAAAGCAAATTCACATCCAAATTTTCAAACTGCGATAGCAATGAAGAGAACTGGAGAAGACATATTTCAAAAGCAAGAGAAGATCTTAATGAAATGATAGAAACCACATTGCTGCAAAAAGGCGACTGTGATGATATTGAAGTTGCCCGAAATGCATTAGCTGATGATAATGCGCCTGCCGTCCTACGGGCACTTGCAAGGATTGAAGCCGATTCTATCGATGTTGAGGTGAAAGATGTGGATCCCGATGGAAGTATCTTGCAAATTGATAATGACATCCCATTCGTCGATTTGTCAATTAATGAAGAAGAATGAGCGCGCGTCGCGTTCATAAAGGAAATCATTGTCGGGCGACACATGGCAAAGAAAGACGGTGGCGGCATTCAGCAGGCTGCAGGTCTGATTCGATACTTCGATGAGGAATCGGAAGATGCATGGAAAATCACGCCTCGCCAAATATATCTAGCATGTATTGGCCTTTCTGGATTCATCTACCTAGTCAATGAAGGAGTCATTGGCTGGATAAGTGACATGTTTTGATTATCTTAAAGGCTCTATTAGTACAACCGAGCCCTCGGTTCTAGCCATTCCTTGTGCAACCTGCATTGCAGTGTCAAGGTCCAATGTTGCCCCGAGAGTCCTTGGCCCGCTGGATTCATGTATTACAAGCCTGTGAGTAAGGTGATTCAAAGTCTCTTGACTAATCCTCTCAAAGACCCATTTTTCGTTTTCAATTCTAACCATTGCTGGGACCTCGACAAGAGGTCCCATCTCATTTCCGGTTGATTTCGTTCTACCACTCAGACCCTGTAAGTCTGCTAATGGCTTCCAAGACCTCTGTTTTGGCCTCATTCTTATCTTGTTTTCTTGGCTTACGCCTTCTCTAAATGCTCTTCCCATCAGGATCCCCATCCCTTGGAGAATTACTTCCCCGAACACTCAAGGAATTTTATCCATTCATAACAATTAGGGGGACTTCCCAAGAATTAAGCGGATTTTACTCTCTTTTTCTCTAGAACCAGAGGTGAACTAATCGAAATAAGAATCGCAATTACCAAACCAGGCAACATGTAAATTGCTAAGTCTGTTTGTAAAATCAAAATCATTGGGCTTATTGCTAAACCTATCCTCCATCCCCATGCCTCAGGTCTAGGGTGTGCGTCAAACCCAATAAGTGGCATCAACATTCCAACTAATCCAATAGCCGTTACTGAAAGCGTCATCCAAAGTGCGACGGTTACCGCACCTGCTCCGTTCCCAATTCTGTTTACTTCAGATATGCTTGTGAAAGTCAATGCATAAACAAGGATAATACCTATCAATGTAGAAACCGCAAGTGCGTTGGTTCTTCCTTCACCATTGCCAAGTTTTGTCTTAATCCTTTCATCAAAAACGGGCAATATGCCCAGCAGCATGACTGAGCTGACAATAACAAATATCTCAGATGATTCAAAGGCATTTGTAAATATCATGATTGCAGCAAACATAACAAGGTTTACAGCAGCTTTTTTGTCTTTTGAATCGTATGAATTGACTAACGAATTTCCTATCATAAAACCGATTGATAAATAGGTTACTAATCCAACAAAATTTTCAAATTGTGTGTAAGTTGCAACCTCGTCGATTAAACCTGCTTGAGGGTACATAGAAAGTAGTAGAATCAACGATACCAATCCACCAAATCCGTTGAGATAATTTTGATTGATTCCTTTTGTAATGAAATACTGTATTGTAATACACATAGAAGATACAACGATCAATCCTTGACCTCCATATTGCTGAATGGAATCAAAATCTCCTGCGATAAAACTAGTCAAGCAAAGTAATGAGGTTATGAGAGAAAGCCATTTTCCTTTACTTACCAATATGGACAAAATCATGGCAACCGACGAAAGGAATGCGACGGTAACTAGAGTTTCAGCCATGTTAGTCCGACATATACCACAGACATTAGAGTTGCACAAGGAAGAATAGTGAGGAGCCTTGCCCGATACATGGTGCGCCCTGCAGACAAGGAATTGCTAGGGCGACTAAAATCGACACCACTTTGTGGATTAGCAAAAAGCATTGGGATAGAAATCGATGAATGGCTTCCTGTAGCCTCTTCTCCCTTGCCTGTTACAATGAGATTAACGCCAAGACGCAATGACATAGATTGGACTAGATCTATGTTGCAATCTNTAGGCGGNAAAAGAATTGACTGGATAGATTCGTCAGAATCTTGGGTTATGCCATTCTCTAAAGGTGACTATCCCAGTGAAGATGTCAAAAAACTCATGGTACTATTACACGAAACTGGCAGAATAACAAGACAGGAGGCAGTATCGATGATTCCTCCGGTTGTTCTGGCTCCTGAGGATGGTCAAATGATTATGGACACCTGTGCGGCACCAGGTTCGAAAGCGACACAATTGGCTGAAGCAATTCCGAATGGGTTAGTGTTGGCAAACGAGCCTTCTTCGGGANGAATTAACCTGTTAACATCAAACAAAGGAAGGCTCGGATTAAGCAATATGGTTGTTATTCAACACGATGGTAGACACATTGGAAGGATGCCAGAACCGGGTGTTGACGGAATCGTGGTAGATGCCCCCTGCAGTGGTACCGCAACCACAAGGAAAAATCGCGAATTATGGAATAATTGGNCTCCAAAAGTAGGACGAAGTATGTTCAAATTACAATCAGATATAGCCTACAGAGCAGCACAATTGTTGCGNCCAGGAGGGAAAATGGTATACAGCACATGCTCATTAGACCCAATAGAAAACGAGGCTGTGGTCTGTGACATTCTGAACCGATGCCCATGGCTCGAGTTGAAGTACATCGATACAGAGAAATTACTTCCAGGATTAATCTGTCACAGAGGAACTAATAATTGGCAAATACTTGATGAAAATGGGTATGCTGTAGAATTTACNGGTGAAATTCCAAAGCTTCCAGGGCTATCTGAAAACATGCTNAATCCTCTNCAAAGAGGANTNGATGGTCCCGATCTTACAAAGACGATTAGAATTCATCAGCATGATAACGATACTGGAGGNTTCTATGTGGCACTATTCACGCACGTCGCCGAAAGAACTCCAGAAGGAGTTGCAAGGTCAATGATTCTGAAACGGAGTTTAAACAGAGAGCCAGAAGAATTGCAAAGACAAAAGAGAAACAAACACGCTTTGGTTCCAGCACCGGACGATGTTATTACAGAAATTNGTAACATATGGGGTCTAGATAGAAGTGAGTTTTCATGGTGGAAAAGAGGTCGTAGAGTAAACCTGTGTAGCAAAATGGTGATTGATAGGTTATACCAGCCTCCAGTAACTAACAACAAAGGTGACTTCTGGCCGGGGAATGATTTCCACCCATTGCGAGTTATACATGTNGGACAGGCAACCTTCACAGACAACAAAGGTGTTTGGAG
This sequence comes from Methanobacteriota archaeon, assembly GCA_002694245.1. Taxonomy (GTDB): domain Archaea; phylum Thermoplasmatota; class Poseidoniia; order Poseidoniales; family Poseidoniaceae; genus MGIIa-K1. Next base: position 33,612 of record NZLM01000029.1, on the reverse strand, counting down.
GCCTAGGCAAGAATCTCTAGAATTGATTAGACAGCATGTTACAAATGGTCTAATCAACATAAGCGAATCCGACCTGATCGAGTTACTTACNGGCAGAGCACCACTGAAAGANGATTTTGTAGTTCCAATTGAAAGCGGATCTTACATACTCAAGTCAGGAGAATTACTTGTNCCGGTATGGGTTGCCGCCAGAGTGTCTCTTATGATTGATGATAGGGAAAAAGAAATTCTAAGAATGAAACTTGGGTTCGAATGGGAGGAAGAAGAATGAGGGTTTTAGTATTGNTTCTGTCATTTCTCCTAATACCTGTTGCTGGCGCAATTTCAGATTTATCNGTCTACTCAAAAGGAAGTTACGAGAGTCAATTAAATGCACCCATTCTAGTTGAATGGTTTCACGGTGATGGGGATGAAAATCAGGTTGAACTTCTAGAAAAAATGGATAGAGATGGGGAGATTACCTTACTTCACTGGAGAACCGGAGCTGATGAGGAAGGAGGAGGGCTTCCTGATGATGATGCAAGTGCTAGGATGATGTACCATAGCATGGAAAGTACCCCTGCGGTAGCTATTGATGGATACAAAGAAAATTTGTCTGACATAAGGCCAGAAGTGAGGAAAAACGAGGTTCTTATCGATTGGAATATACAGTTAATTGGTTCGAGCGAAGTTGAATTGTTGGACATAACTGCGACATGGACAAATCCTCATGCTCTCAACGGTGCAACCCAAGTGCATGTATTCATAATTGAATCAAATGCCGTAGATTCTAGAGGCAGAGAAATTGGNAACCTTGTNAGAGATTGGGCACCATCATCTTCATTCAACTTTGCAAATAACTCAACAAATAATTGGAATGAAACGATTACNAAGGACCATTTGGATGGAGCTGGTATNTCTCTTGGAGATGCAACTCACGCAGACNAATATGAGGTTCTACTGGTAATGATTGGAGGTTTTGAGAATGAAACCTCAAATAGAGTTCTCTCTATTCAAAGAGCGAAAATGCCAACATACTGGCAATCTGTAGATAACGGTTCAATTTTAGTTCCTGCAATATTGCTTGGAATGGCGATTGTTTGCATCGGATTTATCGTAATGGCAGAAAAGAAGCGNGAGTCTGGATTACCTAGACTTGAAGGAACATGGTCTAGTGAGGCTAATGTGCTTGATTACAAAATTACAACAGGAAATTCAATTGATATTGGTGATATGACAATTGAGAAGGGATGGAGAAGTAGTAGCAGGATNAAGAAGCAAACCATNTCTGCAAAATCTGTAAAAGAAGGAAAACTGAAAGTCACAGGTAGTGGAAAATTATCCCTCAAACTCGCAGTCAAGGTAGATCAACTTGGAGACTGGATTCTCGACTTGAACCTGCCAGACCCTGAATCGAACAATTCAAAACTTGAACCGGATTGAGTAAAATCATGGGTCTAGACTCTGTGGATAGGTCAATTATCTCTGCACTATTTGAGGATGCAAGGTTATCTCAAAGACAACTTGCTGAGAAAGTTGGTGTCGCTCAGGGAACCATAACAAATAGACTGCGCAAACTCGAACANGAAGGNGCGATAGAAGGATATGCTCCAGTGTTAAATGCCGATAGAGTTGGTTGGCAAATGACCGTGATNGCTGGCCTATGTATTGAGAAGGGCAGAATCATGGATGTACAAAAACACATTTCCGGCGACTCGAGAGTTTTCAGTGTATACGATGTAACAGGAGATTGGGATTCAATGGTCTTGGCAAGGGTCAAGGATAGAGCTGATTTAGATGATTTAACTAAAACGGTATTCACATTGGATGGAATTACAAGGTCCTACACACATGTGGTTCTGAACACTGTAAAGGAATCTGGAGTTACCTTACCCGAGGAATGAGGGCAAGGCCTCTACGCACATTGTATCAGGTTTCATAGCTTTAGAAAGCGCTCTACGTAATTCGTCAGATGGTTTGATGTCTAGGCCGATCATCAAGTCCATCAATTTCTTTTGTAACCTTCCGCCAGTCCTGTCCCAATCCATTAACACCATGCACTCACCATAAGTTTCCACAATGTAAACTACAACCCTGTCCACTGTCCAGCCTCGATTTAGTTTCTCGATAGGTCCTGTGAAACCCAAATTTCGAAGGGCGATCTCATCTCTCTTGCCCTCGACAAGTATTACTGAACCTTCTGCATTTTGCTCTATGCCCGCTTCCAACGCTCTGTAAGCCAAAGCATATCTTTGTTCACGATTCAATTAAACCCTCCAAGACAGAAATTACCTCTTGAGACGACATACCCACGATTCTGATTTTCTTATTACGAGTTGTTTTTCCCGATACTACCTCGACTTCCGCTTTGAAAAGTTTTGACAATACGTGACAAACGGCATTATTTGCCCTTCCTTTTCTCGCTTCAGCCTTGACTGCGACCTGAATTTTATTCCTCCATTTATTCACTCCTACAACCCCTTGTCGAGAAGATCCTGGTTGAACTTCAATCTCCAAAATAATGTCGCCATTTAGAGCGGTTTGAATGCAAGATTTTAGACCCATAAAATAACCTTAATATTTGCGCTATATAACAAACCTTCTTATCTGATAGAACTTTGCCGCGCAATCAATTAATACGGCCATCTGACAGGTCTATTCATGCGAGCAGATCGCACCCTTTGGCCCGATGAATTCACAGTGTTCAATATTCTGTACGATAAATTTCTTTTCTGGTCTATCGTAGTTGGTCTGTTCACCTTTGCTTGGCTCATAATCGCTGTACTGCGATACAGAGAAGGCATTGAGCCTGCTGGAAAAGAAGAGCTTAAAGTCGGCACATTTCCAAAGGAGAGACATAACTTCGACCTCGAACTTGCTTGGTTCGTGGGGCCCACAATCTTAGTAATTTGGGTTACAATTCTCGCCTTCGGATCAATGAACATTGTTTGGGGTGAAGTTCAAAATTTACAAAATGACGAAGACTCATTCACAATCGAAGCAAATGGCCTACAATGGTATTGGGATTTTTACTATCTTGAAGAGCTAACTTGGGAAGATGAAAGCAATGATTATGACGTCCAATGGGATGCAAACGGATTGGTAATTACTGACAATTCTGGAGGCAATGCAACAATAGCAAATGTTGAGTACGGTTGGACTAATACACGAGTAACACTAGATCTCGCAAACAACACTACATTAGATCAGCCAAAAGTAGACGCTATACCACAAAAAGTAACGCTTGAAAATGCAACAGGAGATATCATCCACACTTGGCAACACATACCAGCTGAAGATGAGATCACTGGCAATGTATACACTATGACCATGGATTTCATTATCCCTTGTAATACAAATGTACTATTCAACATACACAGTATGAATCCTGAAAGAGACGCTAACTTTGATGCTACCAATACCTATCAAGGTGTTCAGCACGCTCTATGGTTAAACGAATGGGGTATGAAGGAAGATGCCGTTCCTGGACTAGATGGAGGAACTTGGACCTATGTACAGCCTAACACACCGGGAGAATTCCCTTACAGATGCGCAGAGTACTGCGGAAAAGAGCATTCACTGATGCAAGGAAATGTCAAGGTTGTCGTGAAAGAAGGAGAATCATGTGATGCAGACTTTGGCGTCTACTTCGATCATGAGGAGTTGAGATGATGAGAGGAAGAAGCGTTGCGATCCTTGCGATTTTGCTAATTGCATTAGCATCTACTACAACTTTTGAAGCAAGGCAAAACGGAATCGGAAGTGGTGGAGACGGAGGTTGTTCTTGTCACGGTGGAATGGTTGATAGCACAAAAATAACTGTCGACGGTTTGCCAGACAAATTCAACGCATCTGAAGAATATGTATTCATCCTTAAGATAACAAATGATGGAGTTACAGAAGATGGAGAAGCCGCTGGTGGATTCAGAATTATTCCTACTGGTGGTACTCTGGAGTCCATCCCAGACATAAACGGAAACACCGCACAAGACATGGATGGAGGTCTGACTCACTCAACTGATATCAACAAGCAGAGAGAATGGGAGTTCAAGTGGACCGCTCCTGCTGACGATACTACGATTGCGGACTTCATAATCTACGGAAATGCTGTCAACGGTAATGGGGCACCTACTGGTGATGAGTGGAATCAGCTAAATGTCGTTATTCCTGGAATTAATGCGGATGCTCAAATCTCAGTAGAGCCACTGCTCCTTCTGATGACCGTCATTGGATTAGCACTGGGCCTTATTCTAGCAGGTTCCATGTGGGTATTTTACACAAGGAACCCTGATAATTTCTCAATAGGAAACTTCTGGGCTTACCTCAAACCATGGCTTACTACTACTGATCACAAGCAGGTTGGAATCTTGTACTTCTTGTATGGATTCTTCTTCTTCCTTGTTGGAGGTTTGCTAGCTTTACTCTTCCGTATACAATTGATGTTCCCAGAAAATGATTTCCTCACTCAAGCAGAGTACAATTCATTCTTCACATTACACGGTACAACTATGATTTTCCTAGCAGCAATGCCGATGATTGCTGGTTTCATGAACTACATCCTACCGCTACAAATAGGCGCTAAGGACTTGGCATTCCCAAGAATAAATGCGCTAGGATTCTGGATTATCGTCGCTGCTGCGCCTCTTATCTTTACAGGGGTTTGGAGTGGTGAGGCTGCAGATATTACGTGGGTTATGTATCCGCCTTACTCAAGTTTAACTGGTGAGACTGGAGGGCCTAATGCTGGTACTGTAGCATTTATTTCTGGAATTGTTCTGTTAGGTGCATCATCAACATTGTCCGGAGTTAACTTCGTTACTACCACCTTCACCATGAGAGCAAAGGGTGTTGGATGGATGAGAATGCCTCTGTTTACCTGGTCAGTATTAATCAGCGTATTCATGCTTTATGTTAGCCTACCTGCTTTCGTAATTGGTGTGTTCTTCTTACTATTCGATTCTACAATAGGTACTACCTTCTTCACAGCTGGTGGAGATCCATTACTATTCCAACACTTATTCTGGTTCTTCGGTCATCCAGAGGTATATGTTGTCGTGGTTCCAGCATTCGGTATCGTTTCTGAAGTCCTTGCTACAAGCGCAAGAAGGTCAATCTTCGGTTACCGCTCTATGGTTTATGCAATGGTAGGAATTGGAGTTGTTGGTTTCATTGTATGGGGACACCACATGCTCACTAGTGGAATGAGCCCAGGATGGCGTGCTGCATTCATGATTACTACAATGGCTGTAGCAATTCCTACAGGTGTCAANATATTCAATTGGCTTGCAACNCTGTGGGGNGGAAGTTTGGTCTTCAAGACCCACACTCTCTGGTCACTTGGGTTCNTGATTACGTTCACACTAGGTGGTCTTTCTGGAATGTTCTTCCCGGTAGCAGGTCTGGATACTCACTTCCACGACGGATACTTCGTAGTTGCTCACTTCCATTATGTGTTCATCGGTGGAATTGTCTTTGCGTTATTTTCTGGAATCTATTACTGGTTCCCTAAGGTCACTGGAAGAAAGATGAATGAAACTCTTGGATTAATCCACTTCCTGATTGGTTTCTGCTCATANAACGCAGCATTCTGGCCAATGCACGCTGTGGGAATCATGGGTATGCCACGAAGAACACACACTTACCTAGAGGGTGCTGGATTTGCTGAGCTTAACTTCGCAATCTCTTCNTTCGCTATTATATTTGGATTATCGCAACTTATTCTGCTATGGAATATTGTAAGTTCAGTAAGGAAGGGNGAAAGAGTAGGAAAGGACCCNTGGGGAGGATGGTCTCTCGAATGGGCGGTTACTTCCCCACCTCCAACACCTTCGTTCGCTGTAGAGCCAACACAGTATGATGCAAACACCGATGAGGATCATCACGAAACGAAACTTGAGTCCTTCCTCAAATCACCGTTTAGAACTATCAACAAACTCTGGAATAAGGAGGCTGAAGCATGAGCGGTAGCCTTCACGACGTCAAGAACTCTGTTTGGATGAAAACTGTCGTAATCTCTGTAATTATGCTATTTGTTGGTGTTGCAGGGTATGCGACATTTGCCGGAGGTATCGGAACTATCAAGCACGCAACATGGGAAGAAGCTGAAGATAAGGCTCATGCAACAGAAGAAGTTTGGCAATCTTACAATGAAACNGTAGTNTCAGGAGATTCTGATGAGATCCGAGCAATTTGTGAGGAACTAGGGATACCATCAACAGTTNAAGAAAATGAGTCGAGCAGTGAAACGAGACCAAAAACTAATGTCGAAATGGGAAATGACATCCAGAAAGAAATGTCAAAGAGGTGGAATGAGGACCACGAAGCAGACGTTGATGCGCATCTTTCATTCCTTACTTGGGATACAGCAGGAAAGACNATTCTAGTTATGTTCATCATCTATGCTGCGTTTTATGGTTTAGCAGGATTCTACAACAGTATTCAACCGGAAGACGAGGATGACCATCATCATGGAGACGACCATGAAGAGCATCATGGTTCTGCATCTCCAATAATAATGGCGCTAGGTATTCTACTGTTCATGATGGGATTCCCTGAGTTCGTTACAACAAGTAAGTCTCTACTAGGGCTAGATTATGATATGGAATTAGGAGGATTCATTCTTGCAGTTGTTGGAGCGGGAATAACAATAATNGGAATTGGTAACTGGTGGAATGAGGATTTGAAAGGCCATCCTGAACAAATTGCAACCTCTGACCCATTCGANGGNCAAGACATNAGGAAAGCCGGTATGTGGGTCTTCTTGATTTCAGAGACAATGGTATTCGCATCATTCTTCTCTTCCTATCTAAGGATGAGAACTGGATGGTGNACTGAGTGGGCAAAAGANGCANGAAAGTGCGATCTAGTCGACACTACAACTGCTTCTGACCTATTGCGTCACGAAGTAGGGACATTAATGCCTGGTGCGATAAACACATTCGCATTGATTGTTTCATCTTACACNATTGTTCTGGCATTGAAAGCAGCTAANAATACCGACTGGCAGGTATCAGAAAATGCCCTGATGGCTAAACTATTCCCAACAAGGAAGCAGACNGTTAGAAATTACCTAATCATNACNATTTCACTCGGATCANTATTCATTATCTTGAAGNTAGTCGAATGGAGTCATCTAATCGCTGAAGGATTTACNATCGANACTCAAGCAGGTTCTATCTTCTACGTAGCAACTGGTGCACACGGTCTTCACGTATTTGTGGGATTACTAGTAATGCTGTTCATGATTTTCAAGGCTGATGCGCTTGAAAATGGTTATGATGAGAAAAATGGTCAGGGAATCGAATACTTCGGTTTGTATTGGCACTTCGTGGATTTGGCGTGGGTAGCCATTTTCCCTGCATTCTATTTGTATTGAGGCGATATTATGGGCGAACACAAACACACAGGACCAATAGCNGGATTATTCCAAAAAATGGCTGACATGATGGGTAAGGACGTATACTACGTAAATTTCCTAATTCTTATGTTCTTCACACTGTTTGAAGTTGCTGCGGTTTTCTTTGAGTACATNCCAGGAACAGATATCAAAATCACNAGAACTGCTGTTTGGGGAGTTCTGATTATTGTTGGTATAATCAAAGGATATGGTATTGCAGCATTCTTTATGCACCTGAANGGTGATCCGTTTATTTACACAAGNACAGCACTTTTCCCAGTGCTATTCGTTGCATTAATGATGTGGGGTATCGGCCTATCTAACCCAGATGGCATCGATAGCCTNCCAGCATGGTGCACACCAAACTGGGATTATTCATACGTTACAAACAAGTGAATATCGCAAGTACACTGCTTTGATTAACCAGTGGCCTAGGCCTTCTATCCAATGCGANCAGTCTGCATAGCGATTGTCCTTGGATTATTCCTATCTACTATACCCGTCTCATCGGCAGGAGGTATCGGGGGGCATTCAAATGGCTACACATTGGATAGAAAATCAATTCCTAANACTGTTCTAATCGACTCTAACNGTGAGCCTTATTCATTACAATCTGGCAACCACGATGTAGTGGTGGTTGCTTTCATTTTCACAACCTGCTATGATGTATGTCCATTGATCACTAGCAATTTGGTCGCTGCTCAAAGGCAGTTNGAGNATATAGATTACCAATTTATCTCTGTAACTGTTGATCCGGCCAAAGATACTCCAGAGGCGTTGAGTGATTACAAGGAAAATTTTGGCGCTGATTGGCCTCATCTTACNGGTAATATCTCCCAACTGGANGCTGTCTGGGATGATTTCCANATATCTGTTCTAACAGAGGAAATTGAAACTGAAGAGTCTGGCAGCAGCCCTGAACATCAAGAGATTATATCCACTGAATTCCCTGTTTTAATTACCGGGTGGGATTTGTTAACAGCTGCTGCTGATGATAAAGGTTGGACTGTCAACTCGTCAGAATCATCATGGGGCAACTACATCACTGGAATCAANGGAGATGATGCTCCTGAAGACTACTCTTGGTGGTGGCAGTTGCATTCTTGGAATGAAACAACAGACACGTGGCAGGAGAGTAATTTNGGAATCGACCAAATTGATTCTGGAAAACTTGCATTCGCTCCTAATTCGACAAATGATGAATCAATTCCAGTTCCGGAGACAGTAGGAGATTCTATTGTCATTGTACAATCTAGCGGTATTTCAGATTCTTTCACCTTGCTTGAGAATCAAACGAATGCATGGCACTTAACTCTGGGTGCATTGGAGAATTTTGAAGCTCCTAAATCGCAATACGGNCACTACCTTACATCAATAAATGGCATTTCTGCACCAGAGGATTACTCATGGTGGTGGAATCTAATTTACTGGAATGAGACAACCCAAAATTGGGTAACGAGCGATTTAGGCATGGATAGTTTAACCGAAAAAGCACATATCGCTTGGGCATCAAACTCTACTGAGGTAAACCTAATCCCAGCGCCCATCAGTGAAAATCACTCTGTTACAGTTGTAATGCCTAACGAGGAGAAAACACAGCACAAATTGGGTATTGTATATCCAAACGGAACTACGGATATGTTGTCGAAAATTTACTTCAATACTGACTCTATCTCAGCATTGAATCACTCCAAGCACACATTCCATGAAAATGAGTTCACCTATTCTATCGTNAATGACAGTTTTGTTGCAATCGATGGACAAAACAGCGAATACAAGCTAAATTATTGGCATAATATGGGAGGATATAGCCACTGGATGCAAGCTTCTGCAAGTGCAACTGAGATGATGCTCGACGATGAAAATAGACACTTTGCATGGGTTGCTGACGGNCAGAGTTCCTCATCTTTAGCAGATCCTACCCTCGAAGAAAATGAAACTGTCATACAAACTTCAACATCGCATTCNGCTCAGACATTCATTTTGAATGGTGANTGGAAACCAAAAATAGTCTTCACNGGNTATGATTGGAATGTNGACTATTTTGTTGAAGACGTGGTAAAAGTGGCTAATTCACATAGCAGCCCAAGCAAGAGAGANAATACAGTGCCAGGTTTCACAGCAGGAGTTGCAATNGTAGGACTTGGCCTAGCGATTATNGCTTCTCGCCAAGAAGAATGAACAAGGATAGATTCTTGAAAGGATTGCTCCCCCACTAAACTAGGCGGAGATCGCATAGCCTGGTATTGCGGTGGACTTGAAATCCACTGTCCCTCGGACACGGGAGTTCGAATCTCTCTCTCCGCGCCNTNCTTTTGTTTGCAGCACAACCGATTTTAGGAAAGGGTTCAACAACTCAAGGCCTTGTGGGTAGAGTATGGCAAGCCAACGCGGACGCTTGGGTCTAGCACTTGTGCTGATCATGTTCATGTCTGGCTGTATCTATGCTGATACCCCAGAATGGGGTAAAGGCGATGGNCAGGTCTTTGTCGAAATTGATGAAAACAGCGCAGATATATCATCTAAAATGGGNGATGATGATTTTGACGAAACAGTTAGCATCGTAGGATGTGAAGGAACAAAATTCAAACTATCGGGTNTACTAATCTCTTCTCAATTNTACTCAAACCATCCTGAGTTAGACAACATAGAGTCAAGCATGGGTGCAGCCGTAATTATACACACAATGAGTTACAGTGCCGCTGAGGATGTTGAAGATGGTAGCGCTGGAAGAATCGATATCAAAGATTGGAGTTCTCCGATCAACCCAACCGAATCTGTAGGAAGTAAGCTTTCTACCAATGAAGATGAGTGGGANGTTGTAGGNATNATTCCCGCTTCAGAAAATNTTGCNGACGGTTTGAACGTNTTGCAACATTGGCACCAAGCAATAGANCTGAGGGGTTACNTNGTTGAAACCGATGGAGTAGAATCTGCAACTGATGAAGGATGTGAACTTGATGGTCAAGGTCACGCAATGATTGTTACNAATATCAAAACTGAACAAGGTGTTGTCAGTCTTGACGGAAATAGCGATGATGAATATTCACTAGGAGATACCGACATATTTGGCGGCTGGACATTTATCCTATTCTTCTTGGTAGTCGGTTTCGGAGGAGGAACCNCCCTATACATTGTGTCTACAATGATGATCAGACAAGGTGCAAGAGCGACTGCAGAGGCATTACTAGGTCGTGAAGGATTTGCAAAAGCTCTNCANATGAAANAAGACCTCAAACGAGAGAAGAAGTCGCGAAGAAAAGANACTTCCTANGAAAGTTCACCACCTCAAAAAAAGCCTCAGCCTAAACCTAAGAAGAAACAAGAGGATGTAGCAATCCCTGGTTTTAGCTTGGATAGTGTNCTATCCTCAGACAATGANGATTCGGNACCACAAACCTTCGGAGGAGGTTCTGTAGTAGTTACAAGTGAAGCGAAAGAGATGGAAAAGAAAACCACAGCATCAAATGTTGTTACCTCAACTCAGATAGGCTCGCCAATGCCTTCGTCTAATGTTGTATCNTCTCAGCCTGAACCTGCTCAAAGAGGACACTTTTCAGCATCGATGACAAGTTCAAGATCAAGCAGTCAAACACCTCCTGCAACAGATGAACCAAAGCCAGTTAGACGAAGAACCGTGAAAAAGCGTTCAGTTAAACCAGCAACTGTNGAAGAAACCCAAGANCCNGTAGCAGAAACCAGAGCATCAATCACCGATGACGAAGAGTTCAGCGATTTTTCATTCTAACCCCAAGCAACATCTTTTGCACCTCGAACCAGTAACTGNTCGGTGTGCCACTCCANTATTGCGGGACTAACTATNACTGGCTCGCCATCAGTTTGAACCCAAGTCTCTATTTCTAATGGGACTTCACTAATATTACCTGAAGAGTCAACCGGTTTGATTTCAACTCTGTTTGCCTTNTCTTGAGTTATTCCCCATTTTCCAATATGCTTTCCTTTCTTGACTGGACCCATCAAAGAAAGCATCGCAATACGGGATAGNCTAGGTGCGAATACGAATGAACCATCCTTATCCACTGGAGTCACCCCTGGGCAAACTTGGTATCCGCCACCAAATGTTTCTCCTGTAGTAACAACAAGCATTGTAAAATCTACAATCTTACCCTCATTATCATCAATCTTCAACCAGATTTTNCTCCTTTTCCAAAAAGGAATTGTTGTCACTCCAAGGTATGTGTATTTCTTNTTGCCTTTGATCCATTTAGCNCGACTTAGTTTCTCTCTAGATATTGCGCTNCTAATTCCTGCATCNGATTCAAGGAANACCCAGCGNACTATCCTATCNTCATGTTCAGGTTGTCCATCCCAAGGATTTGCTTTTGGAGCAGGATATCCTTCTACCTCATTTGCGGGAAANCCTTCCAANCTCCAAGCAGCGCATTTTCTATCAACGCCATTGGTGAGCACATCGATTGCTCCATCTATGTCCTTTAGTGGAATGCCTTGTGTTATTGCGTAGTCGTTTCCAGAACCCATTGGTAAGATACCCAGAGGAATATCACTACCTCGTAAAGCACTTGCCACCTCATGCACGGTCCCATCTCCTCCTACCGCAACTACCAGTCCTTGCACATTTTTATTCCTCAAATCCCAAGCTAATTCTCCAGCATGTCCAACATGCTTAGTATGAAGGGTATTGACTTCAAAGCCCTTCGATTCTAATTTTTCCTTGATCATAGGCCACTTTTTACCACAAGTGTGGTCTCTGCTAGCCGGATTGACAATGCAATGGATTGGTCCCATTAGTACCGGGACAACCGAATAGAGACATCAATCCTGTTGTTAATCAGAGCGATGAACTCATGTCTGATGCCTAATCAGCGCACACCATGGCCGGGGGCAAGGAGCATGAAGAGTACATGCGCCAAGCGCTGGTTGTCGCTGAAANGGGTAGAGGAAAAGTAAGGCCAAATCCCTTGGTGGGATGTCTGTTNGTTAAAGACGGTGAAATCATTGCGGAAGGATGGCATGATCACCTTGGCGGTCTTCATGCAGAACAAATGGCAATACATGATGCCGAAGAGAGGGGGCATAATACAAATGGGGCAGCAGCATATGTCACACTGGAGCCATGCAACCATTTTGGAAGAACTCCTCCTTGCACAGAGGCTCTACTCTGGGCAGGAATTACTGAAGTATATGTCGCNCACGACGATCCAAACCCCTTGGTAAGAGGCAACGGAATCAAAGTATTAGAGGAAGCAGGCATTGTTGTAGAAAGCGGATTGCTTGAGCAAGATGCTGCAGAGCAAATGCGAGAATTCTTACATTGGTGTAAATTTAGACGTCCATACGTAACTGTAAAAGTTGCAGTCGATTCAAACAACTCTGTTGATGATTTATCCGATGATGCAGGTAGATTCACTAGCGAGGACTGCTTAACCAAAGTGCACCATCTGAGAAAGGATTGTTGTGCAATTTTAGTTGGTGCCAACACAATAATTCGAGATGATCCGCAACTAACCATCAGGCTTGTGGAAACCGAGCGTCAACCGATACGGATTGTCATAGATCCAAATAATCGAATTAGTGNGGACTCAAAAGTACTGAGTGATGGTTTTGCAACCAANCACTTGACCAACAATTTNAGGGGAATCCCTGCAATGCTAGACATGCTAGGAGACTTAGAAATTCAAAGATTATTAGTTGAAGGTGGTCCTACAACAATTAACCACTTTTTAGAAATGGATTTGGTTGATGAATTCATTTTGATAAAATCTGATGTGACGCACAAAAAACCCGTAATTGCAAATTTTGATCTNTCTGGATTCTCTAAAATTGTCGAAGAAAAATGGGGCTCAGAGTCTGTTAAAATTTACACAAGGTGATTGCATGAATAGCGATGATTGCTCGGCCATCATCGCACTAAGNGGATGGCATCCTGCAATTGCTCGACAAGANGCAATCTCAATGTTCCCGGAATCTGAAATAATCAGAACTGAGGCAAGGAGACTAGTGATTGCAAATGGTNATTCAGATTGGAGTGCTTCAGAGATCATGTCTGGGTGTGAATGTGTATTAACCGGTGGAGGATTTGAAAAGTGGGAATCCATTGACAAACTTCTTTCCTCGATTGATGCAAAGCCAATAGAAAATATGGCTGTTATTTGTTGGAGACATGAGGGCAAATTGCCTGTTTCCACAAAAAAAGTCGAGAAACTTGTGGGTGGTATCTTTCATGATGCTGGTTCAACATTTGATCTTGACAACCCCTCCAAAAGATTTGGAGTGATATTAGACGCATCAGCAGGTATGGTTGCTTGGGGTTGGATGACAGGGCAAGGACCCGGTAAACATGGATGGGCTGCAATGCGTGCCAACAAGAGGCCTTTCTTCAGACCTGTTAGCCTGGAACCAAGATTAGCAAGAGCCGTAGTGAACATAGCAGCAGGAAAAGCACATGGTACAGTGATTGATCCGATGTGCGGAACTGGAGGGCTGGTGATTGAGTCCGCTTTATCGGGAAGAGATTCTATGGGAATTGATTTCGATCCTGTAATGGTTGAAGGAGCAAAACAGAACCTACAATGGGCAAATGTTCAGGCTGAGGTGAACAGGAATGATGCCACTATTTTCAAACTTCCAAAAGATGTTTCTGCTGTAGTAATTGATCCACCATATGGAAGGAATTCTAGAGGTGATGAAAAATTATTGAGAGACACACTGACAAATATCAGGTCTCAGAGTAGTTGCAATATTGCTGTAATTCTTCCAACTGATCCTAATACTTACGATTTGGATGAGCAGATAAGTACAAACAAGAATTTCGACGGATATGAGATCTCAGCATGTTATGGAATACCTGTCCACAAATCGCTAGGAAGAATCCTAGTTCTAGCTAAAGCTTCGACTCAAAATTGAGTAAACGATGTGCGTCTTCCTCNCTTGGAATATCAAACTCACTTTTGTGAGGACACAANTCATCCAAAATTGCTGAATCATCGTTATCTAAAATCACGGGATACATTCTACAACCTAGAGGTCTGCTATCATACACAGAACATACNCCTGGTGCAGTTGGCAAGGAAGAAGTCGTTGCTAGGAAAACACATGCCTTTGTCTCTTGATTATTGAGTAGNCTTCTTACACCNGTTTCGTCNACAGAACAGAATTGTTCCTCGGATAATCCGGTTCGCCTNGATAATTTACTCGCCTCTGTTGCGGTAATGGGCATGACCGTTTCCCTACAACACATGCTACAACCCTTCCTNACGCATGGAGAGTTGTCGCTCATAATACCCCTAAGCATGCAAAGCATTTGAATGAACGCGAGGGTGTGATTCAAGAAGGGGTGGCTTTTCGGCGACTTAGGGCAATTAGGGTAGTCTGGATATCCTTCCGGCCTTCGGAGCCGGAGACGTGGGTTCGAATCCTGCATTGCCCGCTTAATTTCGAGATACTAGCCGTGAGGCTCAAGTGTCACCTCTTACACCGGTGCGATATGGGCTGTAACCTTCGCGACTTGGCAGATGCAGAAAATACAACTATGGAAGCCATGAAAGGAAAGAAGGTTGGAGTAGATAGCTTCCTATTAGCATTTCAATTTTTGACGACAATAAGAGATCGTTCCCCCACAGGAGATGGAGGACCATTGCGCGCTGACAACGGCAANGTCGTCGCTCACTTGATGGGATTTTTATCACGTGCTTCAATGATGCTGTCNAAAGGTATCAAGCCGATTTTCATATTCGATGGAGAACATCCTGAACTGAAGAGAGATGAGATGGATGCAAGAAGACAAAGACGTGAGCAAGCAGAAATCGAATGGAAAGCNGCTTTAGATGCTGGTGATTTTGCTACTGCACAGAAGATGGCACAACGCTGTGTAAAATATACCCCAGAAATGGTTGACGAATCAATCGAGATGCTGAGNCTAATGGGAATNCCAGCATTTAGGGCAAAAGCTGAGGGAGAGGCCCAAGCTGCTGTCATGGCTGCTAACGGTCAATTAGACGTAGTCGCAACACAAGATTGGGATGCCCTTCTNTANGGTGCACCGATAGTGATCAGAAATTTAACCTCAGACGGTAGTAAAAGAATGGGACGAGTNATCAGAGCTCAACGAATTGANTTNGAGCAAATANTNGCTGATAATGATTTAACTAGAGAGCAACTGATTGACCTTGGTATAATGATNGGAACAGACTTTCATCCTGGAATCAAAGGAATTGGTCCGAAGACTGGATTAAAGCTGATTAAAAAATTCGGTNACATTGAGACAATCTGTNAAGAGAAAGNNAAGGAAATTCCAGAAAGAATTGACGANATNAGAAGTATTTTCAGNAATCACCCAGTAGTTGATGTTCCAGACGANGATTTAGTACAAGGGGATGTAGATGTCGATGGATTGAAAAAATTCNTAGTTGACGATAGACANTTTTCACAAAAGAGGTTTGACAACGCAATGGAGTTGCTTGAGGAAGCAGGCTTAGTAAGAACCGGTGGNCAAACCTCNCTATTCTCGTTCTGATATNAATCTCAGAGGACTTGCAAGTACCTCATGCCCATTCCAATCACTAATCACGCCTCTAGCAAGACTTTGAGGATCTGCTAANGCTTCACTAATTTTATTGATGGGTGAACATGGTATGCCTTCTAGCAACTGAATAATTTCATTTCTAGTCATTTTACTNACTTTAGACTGAACTAAGTCAACTACTTCTTTTCTTGAATCTACTCTGTCNTGATTTGTTGGCCATGTATTTTCAAATTTCAACCTNCTAGATAATTTAGCAAACTGATTATCTGAGCCAACGGCGATTACCAGCCAGCCATCAAGAGCTTGAAATGCCTGATATGGAACAAGGTTCGGATGTCCTGACCCCAGCAATCCAGGGTTCTCTCCACTGACTATCTGGTTTTGTCCCTGNTTTGCAAGTGAGGCAATTGCACAGTCCCACAAAGAGATNTCAAGATGAGAACTTTTTCCAGTTCTCTCTTTTTTCAGAAGCGCTCCTAAAATGGCATTACCAGCNTATAATCCAGTGATAATATCAATCCAAGCCACTCCAACCTTGACAGGACCGCCATTTTCTTCNCCAGTAATACTCATTATNCCACTCATTGCTTGAAGAGCAAGATCATACCCTGGTTCTTGNGACCTAGGACCANTCTGTCCAAATCCTGTAATTGAACATAGAATCACATCACTAGATATTGGTCCAATCAATTTCTCTAATTGGCCGGGCCTGAAATTTTCAATTACCACATCAGACTCAGAAATCAATTTGTGAATCTCTTCTTTGTCTTCTTTCANATTGTGGNATATTATCTCCTTTCCTCGGTTACAAGATAAGTGATAGGCTGCGGTTCCGTCATCCAAGAATGGAGGCCCCCAACCACGAGTATCATCGCCCCAAGGCGCTTCGACTTTGATTACCTCGGCACCCAAGTCAGNCAACATTTGNGCACAATATGGTCCTGCAAGAATCCGTGANAGGTCGAGTACTTTTACGCCATCAAGAACATCTGTCATCTTCTCCACCCCACTTGAATAACTTGTAAGAATCATCTATTGAATTAGAATTATCGTATTCTGTCTCTACCCATCCCATAGGCGATTGGTAATCAACATCAGAGNAGTAGATTATCCATTCGACATTGATCAGTTCTTGACACTCCTCAAGTTCAATTTGCCAACCTGAGTTAGTAGTTCGCCAATATCCATTATTGTCTATCTCACTTTCTGGGTCTGCTTCAAATTTCAAAGAGTAGAGCCTGTGCATTGAAAGAGGCTCATCAGATATGAATAATATGTCATCGTCATCCGATATTTGGCCCTCAAGATGAGAACCGATCACTGAGANGCCAGTTTGTCCTGTAGTTNCCAANACAGCTGAATTTATNGCTATCAACATGAATACTAGAACATAGGTGATATTACTGGGTTTGGAGGAGACTGGAAACTTATATTCCGACATTAACATNCGACTATACCAAAGAGGAACAATGAGTAATGATAGATACCTTGGATTGTTCCTAAAGGAGTATACGATATCGAAAAATGATGAATTGAGAGAAACTGCTTCTGTTACCCATAGGGCAGAAACCCANCCGATTAAACAGGCTGCAATCATCCTCGATGCTTTATCGAATTTAATCGATGTTTCNTTTTGCNNTCCTGCCACTTTGTCAAGTAACAACATCCCACAAGATACAAACAAAAAGTATGCAATAAATGACGATAATAATGCAGGAATAATATCAGGAGTAGTAAGAGATACTCCATTTCTCATGAGTATAAAGACTTCAACAAGNATTGCCAACAACGCCATTTGAATTTGATTCATTTCAAGCCTTTGACTCAAAGCTAAGACAAATCCAGCAGGTAACAAATACCAAATTGGCATTCCTTTAAACGAAAGAATCACAATAGCNGAAAGCACTGGTAATAGCAACCATATCTTTGATTCCCCTCTGATTGTTTTTATGATAGCATAACAAGAGATTGTAATTAGAATCAAAATGAAACCTTCTTGGTANAATCTACCTGTTGCTCGAATCAATGGTGGATATATCGAAGATATTGCTGTCAANATCAAAGCGTTGGATTCTCCAAATAGTTTGTTGGTGAAGAAATAAATTACTGCTAGGCAGCCAATCCCTCCAATTAAGCCAAAAATATGCAATGAAGTAGAAGATATGGAAAATACTGAGAAAATAATCTCGACAAAAGCATGCCAAGCGAACCATTTTCCATCCGCTGAAACCTCNGAAGGCTGAGATTCATAACCCGAATCTGTTCTTAATTCACCCCACTCCAAGTGTGATTCACCATCACTCATCCCGTCTGAGACNTATGATGCATGAACGGTTGCATCTAGGCCAAGAGGCATTGTAAANGATGCTATTACGTGGAAAGCCAANCCAAAGAGAAGCACTGCCTTCCAGAACCTCTTCTCCATGATATCGCCAAAGTTTGTTGATTATTGAGGGCTTTGGGTTTATTCAATCATCAATGGAGGTTTCCATGTACCATTCTTTCGACCATGGTCTAGAACATGCCAATACACGGTTTCTTCTGTTTCATCTGGTAATACAAAGGGCCCTAGTTTCTTCCAGACTCTCCTTGCGTTATTTCTCAAGATAGGTATTGATAATGCGGGTCCACATGTGGGCAAGCCGAACTTACAGAGCCATGGCCTGCTAANTAAACCTGAGTCTTTTAGGGCTTTCAACACTGCATTCCAATCTTTCCACGGGCCTGCCTTTTTCCTAACTATCCATGAAGGATTTACACTACTNTCNAGCTCAAAGCCGGCCTTAGCGATAATAGGAGCCATCCAGGGTGCAATATATCCCGCAGGAGCCCTAAACCANGGCCTCCAAGCATCCTTTGCGAATTTATGCAATTTGACATCAGCTTCTACTANTGCAGCAAGAAAACCTTCCTCGTCTTTAGGATATGCAGACCAACATTTGTGAGTTAATCCATGACATGCAATCGTAACTTGATCGTGGTTTTCTAGCAAATCTTTCAACCAAGTAGCGAAGTATCCGTCATCTAATTGNTCTGCAATAACAAACATAGTTAGTGAGACTTGAGTTCGATCCAACCACTCCCTAAATGATTTCATCGCTAATTTCATTTCTGGAGATGTGCCTTCATGAGTTGTACCTTTTGAGCGAGTAGGATGACCCTGAGAGGAGGGTGTATGGCGCAAATCATCAGTGTCAACGGTCAACCAGACCGGCCTCATTTACTCACCACGGTTTAATTGAACTAAATGTAGTACATGAGGTATTGTTCGATTATCTATTTCGATTGGCACATAACCTTCTATTGCCAAACCTTTCCATCTATTGCAAATTGATTTGCATGCCGCTAAACCAGCCTCATTGTGTGGGTGTACAGTGATTTCAATCAAGGAATGTTCTGACCGCTCGGATTGCCATTCAAATATTGCATCCACACATGCCATTGCTATTCCCTTTTTTCTGTATGATTTCTTAACCCAATAGCCAAGATTGTATGCCGATGCAGCTAATTGTAACTCATCGCCCAGACCGATCATACCAACGAATTTGTTATCCTCAGTCATATGGATAGCCCAAAAATGGACATCGTCTCCGTTTCGGTGTAACTCTAAATCAATCATCAAATCTGCAATTTGTCTTCGAGCTTCTTCGCCTTTTTTTAGCCAAGGAAGTGCGGCTTTGGCTGCTTCTGGGTCTTCTAAATATGCCTGCATGACCTCAGGAAGTATTCTGCGATTGATGGGACGCAGAATTACCAATTCGTTGACTTGTAATTCTGGTGTTGCCAGGATAGTCCCTCCTATATTCCAAGATGTGCTTGGGCAGATGCTACATGTTCATTATCCGGCATTACGATATTTGCGTTTTCTAACATACTCTTCACAGAATCAGTCCTGCCTATCTGCTTCAACACCATTCCAATGTGATATATCAAATCGATATTATCGTTTGTTAAATGAGGTCCTAGGTTGTCAATAATGGTAGTTGCTTCTGATATTTTACCGGATTTAACCTGCTCAAGAGCTGTTACAACTTCTCTGTGAACTTGCCGTGCATCCCACGCTTCTGATTCCGGCCATGGCCAGATTCTCGGGTCCTTGGCCCCAGATGGCATTACATCGACTGTCTCTGAACTTACATCCTCTTCTGCAGAGCTTTCGGGTTCAGGTGTAGATTGTTGTGAGGTATTCTCTGGCACATTTTCCCTAAAAGCCTCGATTGGGGGGGCAACTTTTGGTGCCACAACAAGAGGCTCCTCGGGTTGCGAACGTGTTTCTTTAGATGGTGAGGCCGGCTTAGAATCCGGTAATTTGTCGAAATTTGGAAGTGCAGGTAAAGCGACCTCTGGTGTTGGAGGAGGAGCCTTCTTAGATGTGAAATCTATTCTATTTTCGTAAAGATCTTCTGGAGGGAGAGAAGGTAATTCAGAACCACCAACATGGCCAAGTAAATCATCATCTAACTTAGACGGAGTGCTTGGAGAAAATACTGTGCCTTTTCCTCTATGAACTGGTTCCTTTACTTCAGCAAATGGGTCTACTTTCGAAAAGTCAATTTTCTCTACGTTTTCAATCGCTTCACCTATGTCATCGGCTGTAATCTCCTCTGGTTCGTGTGAAACTGTGCTGTGTAATTCTGGAGAACTTGAAGACACAAAGTCAATTTTTTCTGGTTCCTCGGATTCAAAATCTGTTGCTTCATATTGCTCGACTTCTAATGGATCTTGGTCCAATGTGAGGACAACATCGAGTGCATCGCCCTCTTGCCATGAGTCATCTTCCTCCGACATCAATTCATCAAAAATAGAATTACTTACCTCTTGTGAAACCGCTTCACCTTGGTCTCTAGCAGACTTATTCAAATCATAATAACACTGGGAACATTGTACTGCGTCTAGAGGATTCACAAACTCACAATAAGGGCATATTTTACCCTCAATGTCTGCAGCAGGTTTGCGCCTGAACATATTCACCAGCATATATTCGGCTACGATTTCCTTGTTAAGTCTCACCTATACGCGACCACCGACAATATGCTATACCACCGTTGCTGAGGTCGTGCTATGTCCGAGAAGGGAGGGGTGCGCAGAATGAACACTCGCTCCAGTGGCAATAAGAGTAAAATTGTCTCTCATGAATCGAAGTGGAAGAAATCACAAGACCACTTTGAATGCTTTACCAATCTAATCAGATGGGAATTGGATGATGAACTTGGACAAGTAGAGGAACGATGGAAGAAATGGTCTAAGCAAAAAATGGTGACTGCTGGATTAGCATTGTTTGACCTAACAGGCAGAACCTCTGGCCGTTTTTTTGGAGACCCAATATTGGTATTCGAAAATAGAGGAGGCGGTGATCTCCCATTCCACCGATTTGGTCACGGCGACATGGTGATTATCTCAAGGGCAAGACCGTGGGGCGAAAAGGTTGTCGAAGGCGTTGTTTTGGATAGAAATAATTCACGAATTAGGGTTGTAGCAAAAGATAAACCAAGTGACCTAAGAAAGGGCGGATGGCGTTTGGACAAAGGAGCAAATCGGGTGGCACATGACAGAATGCATGAAGCCTTGATTGCCTTCCATTCGACTGAAGGTGATGGTGGTACAGTTCTTCGGGATTTGTTACTATGTCAGCCTCATGACATTGAGGAGTCTGCAAAAAGGCCGCCAGAAATTAGAGGGCAGAAAAAAAGGCCAATTAACCTTGAAGGAATGCTTCTGGACGATAGCCAAATAGAAGCAATTAATTCTGCATCAAACCAGAGATTAACCCTGATTCAGGGACCACCTGGAACTGGCAAAACGCATACAGCAGTACACTTGCTCAAGTGCCTAATCGAAATGGGGCGAGGACCAATTCTTGCTACCGCAGAATCAAACGTCGCTGTAGACAATCTACTAGAGGGATTAATTGATCTTGGAGTTGATGCAATCAGATTTGGTAGACCAGTTAAGGTAAGAGAAGGCCTCCGAGAAGCGACATTAGATGCGAAAATAGCATCACATCCAAAGCAGGATGAGATTGCTTTCATCAAAGAGGAAACCGATGCTATGAGAAAAAAACTTCACGATTTGAAAGGTAAAGACAAAGGTCTAGCGCACCGAGATATAAACAAAAATTACAGAGAGGTACGGGAGTTGGAACAAAAAATTACTGACGAAATTCTCAACAATGCTCAGGTTCTCTGTACGACAAACATCGGTGCTGGGCACTTTTCCTTGAGCAAAAGGAAATTTTCGATTGTACTTATCGACGAGGCGACACAAGCAACAGAACCCTCTGCTCTTGTACCAATTGTCAAAGGCGCTCGACAGTTGATTTTGATTGGCGATCATAAACAACTCCCACCCACAGTTACAAGCCGCAGAGCTGAAGAACACGGGTTAGAGATACCTCTGTTCGAAAGATTACTCAGCAGCGGGTTAACTGCCCACATGCTCACAACTCAGTACAGAATGCACCCCTCAATTCGCGAATTCCCATCCTCAAGATTTTACGAAAATAGACTAGATGATGGATGTGGAAAACAAGATCGCCCCCCTGTAGCTGGTTTTTTGTGGCCTGATTGGGACAAACCTGTTGCTTTTGTACCGGTTCATGGAGCTGAGATTGAGGAAGAAGCTGGGTCCTCTAGATCAAACATGGACGAAGCAGCGGTTGTAATCCAAGTAGTCAATGATTTATTGTTGCCCGGCGACATAAAGCCCGAAGATATCGGAGTAATTTCGCCATATGCAGGTCAGGTGCGGCTAATTCGTAGCATGGTAGACGAGCAGATTCAAGGCCTTGAAGTCAAATCTGTGGACGGATATCAAGGTAGAGAAAAAGAAATTATTGTTCTATCAACGGTCCGCTCAAATGAAGAAGGAAATGTTGGTTTTCTTTCAAATTACAGGAGGCTTAATGTTGCCCTTACTCGAGCAAAAAGGGGTTTAATTGTAATCGGAGATGATAGAACTCTTCGTAATGATTCAACGTGGTCAAGTTGGCTAGATTGGGTTTCAGAGTCAAATTTGATGGCTTGGCATGTAGTAAACTCTTGAGGGCCAGACTTTCAAAGGAATGGCCCAAGCCCTGTACATGGCCGAGTCACCGGTTAGCGTTCACAAGCCAGGAACAATGGCTCAGGCAGCTGTCGCTGCTACTGCGCCGGAAGGGATGCTAATCGCTCCAATATGGAAACGCATAGTTGCATTAGCTCTTGACGCTTTTCTCATCACAATTGTACTAGCGTTACTAACCAGAAATAGTTTCTTCATTTATGTTGTTGCAATTGACTTGATGTTAACCTCACAAGCGCCATATGTTGTTGGTTCTTGGATTATACATCTCACTCTTTACTGGCTATACTTCAAGTATACAGGTAGGCAGTACGGGCGATCATTGGGGCAAAGGGCAATGAGAATTGCCATTGTGCACGACGATGGAAGTCTTCTTGGACTAAACCACTGGGGTGTGAGAGCTGCTCACAAAGTAAAGTACGTCATACCGTTTATTGGCATTTTTTTCGGTTTATGGGACATAGTAATGACATATCGTCATGAGACAAAACGCAGTCCGGTGGATCTGAAAAATCATACTGTTGCAGCAGTAGACTGGTCGTTGCCTGTAGCCACACGCGGCGGGCTTAGGTAGTATCCTTGACACGGTTGGCTTCAAGTATGGCTGCTTATGTCGCTGTGTAGGTGAGCGGCGTGAGTGTACCAACGACTGGAAGTAGTGGTCCCTTGCATGCTGAAATAATAAACATCAAAATGGACATCAATGATGATGATGAAGACGTCGTTGTAACCACAGTGTCAATCTCAAACGAAGCCCCTGTACCTATGGGAGGATTAGATGTAGCAGTTATCACTCACACAGGTGCTAAGCATCACTCACAAGAAGGAGTAACTAGCCTAGGACCTGGCGTTCAAAGAGACTGGAATTTCGAATTCCCGCTAGACTCTGGAGAGTGGACTTTTGTACTAAAGGGCTCAAACGAAGAGGTCAAAATGGGACCGTTTTCTTTTGATTTCGAATACAGTGCTACACAAGGCAGAAAATTGGCAAGCACAATTGGGTCATCATTATTTTCTGGTGCTTTTGACCAAAGTCTTGGTGACTTTGGAAAGGTGCAAGAAAGGGAAATGATTGATCCTACGAAAGTTGTGCTTACTTCATACGCGGCAGAGAATTCTGAAGGCGGTGAGACTCTAATCAAAGCTGACATTGATTTGCTATCAACTGGAATGACTACCACTGGTGGGCAGAATTCTCGAGATGCCCCAATATTGAATCCAAATCCTGTAAGGGAGGCCCCTATGTCACAGCCCTCAAGAAGTGAAGACCCGCTTCTTGCACACGCCCCATCTTCACCTTCTGTAAGAGAATCACCAAAATCAACCACAGATGATAATGTTGCACTTCCAACATCTGAACTAACTCCCCTAAATTCTGCTCCTGTAGAACCCAGTGGTCCTCCAAGCGGACCACCCGGGCCACCAACTCCTCCCACTGGGCCTCCTACTCCACCTAGTGGCCCTCCAAGCGGTCCGCCAACTCCGCCCACTGGACCACCATCTCCACCTAGTGGCCCTCCAAGTGGCCCACCAACTCCACCAAGTGGCCCTCCAAGTGGCCCACCAACTCCACCAAGTGGTCCACCAGGGCCACCTAGTGGTCCTCCTAGCGGACCTCCAACCGCACCACCAGGGCCAAAGGGCCCTCCGACTGGACCGCCATCAGGTCCGCCAGGGCCACCTGCGACAGACCCCAGCAAAGTGGCAAATCTGCCTGATAAGCCAAACATTTGAGGGATTTTTTTGACTGATGATTCATTTGTTATGGAGATGTGTGGCAATAGAGCCGCATGGCAAATTGAAGTTGATAATGTCGACAAAATAGACATGGAAAAAGTAGGGTCAGCGATTGAGGCGGCTGGATTTACAGTCGAAATCAGTACACGCTTAGCATGGACATTCTCGGGCCCTGCAGACTTGACTTTGTACCCCAGTGGTAAATTATTGGTGAAAACTGAAGATCGCACACTCGCAGAAAAAATCGCAAAGGACCACGTCAAAGAATGGGTAAGGGCGTGATTGTTTGAAGGATTACCTTCAAGCTGGCGGATTGATAGTTTATCCCACAAGTACGCTACCGGGACTAGGGTGTCTTCCTATCAAGAAAGGACTGGATAATTTGTACCAAACAAAAGACAGACCTGATACAATGCCGGTAAGTCTTGGTGTGGCTTCAATGAGGCAAGTGTCTAACTTAGTTCATATCCCTGATTTCTTGGAAAACATGCTTGCTGAATTTACAGAGGGTGGGATTACAACAATATTACCTGCGTTAGAAAAACAAGACAAGCGTTTAGGCGGGAATAATTTGGCGATCAGAGTTTTTGCTCATCCTCTGGCAATTAAATTGTCTCAAGACTATGGTCCAATTACTGCTACATCGGCAAATGAATCAGGTATTGACCCAGTTTGTGATACTGAAGAAGCAGCAAAAATTCTCGGAGTTGAAAAATTTGTACCAGGAATATGCCCAAACGGATTAGGCAGCACATATGTAAAATTGGAAAAAGATATGTCAGAAAACCATGGTTGGAGGCTAACCGTTATGAGAGAGGGCGTTGTACCTTCACCTGACGTGATGAGATGGTGGACGAATCTAGTCTGAAGTATTGGCATGATGCGGGTCATGTCGCTCGTCGTACGCTAGAAGCGATGAAAGACGAGATTACAGTAGGTAAATCATGGGATGCTGTCATTCAATCTGCTGAAAGATTCATTCGAAGAAATGGTGGAAACCCGGCATTTCCTGTAACTATCGCAGTTGATGACTTAGCTGCACATTACACAACTGACCACGCTACAATTGCCCCAGAGGGCTGGGATAGGGAGATGGTCTTCCAAAATGGTGACCTAGTAAAGTTGGACGTTGGAGTTCACATAAACGGACACATTGGTGATAATGCCCTAACCATAGAAGTTGGAAATAAGGGTAATCATACCGACCAGATAAAAGCCTCTAGAGAGGCGAGAGATTCAGCAATTGAGATGATGCATCCAGGAACTCCATGGCATAAAGTGGGTGCTGCGGCTGCCCAACCCTCGCTTGATGCGGGGTTCCAGCCGATTAGGAACCTGTGTGGACATCAACTAAAACCATGGGAATTACATGCTGGCGTTAGTGTTCCCTCATACGCATGTGGGCCCGATAACCCAGGATTCAAAGGCGTAGTTGAGGAAGGTTCTGTCTATGCTATTGAACCCTTCAATACCACAGGAAAAAGTGGAATGATACGAAACATAGGAGCAAGGAATTCATCTAACATATACAGAGTTACAAAAAAAGGGCTGTGGAGAAAGGCATTATCAAGGAAACAATTGAAACCTCTTGGCGCACAGTTAGCAAGAAATCTCGAGGAAAGATACTCAACTTTACCGTTTGCAGAAAGATGGGCATTCCCTATGCTAGAGAAACCATTCCCAGAAGCTGATGAAGCCAGTAGACAGAGCAAGTGGAATGCCCTTGTAAAAAAACTGATCAGCATTAGGTTCCTGGAAACATATCACGCTCTGGGGTGTCATGACGGAGGAATGATTGGTCAATTTGAGCACACTATAATGGTAAACTCAGGCGGTCCTGAAATTCTTACAGTTGAGTGATTCTCAATTTGAAATGTATTTTCCCAGTAATCGTATTGTAGCAATAATTTCTGTCAAAATGGTTATTTGCCGTAACAACATCCGCTAGATTGAACAGGGCTGTTGAAGTTCTCGTTGAGTGCATCCCATCCCCTCTCCGTTGGCTCTCACCCTGTTCACCCTCACATTCCACTAATTTCGATATTTATCGAAATTGTAAAAAAAACCTATAATTAGCAGATTTCAAAATTGTTACAAACAGTATGTACCAGGAAAAAATGTTAATTTTTGTGAATTGGATTTCATAACAAATGCCTTGCAGTACATCGGTTTAATCCACTTATATGGACTTTGTTTGGCGGAGATATTAAATACTCTGCCTGCTGTGGAGAGAATATCCCCCGCATGGGGGAGGAGGACAAGAATATGAACAACGATAACCGAAACGAAGAGGCAGTCAGCCCAGTTATCGCTACCATCCTAATGGTTGCGATCACTGTAGTTCTGGCTGGTGTACTGTATGTATGGGCATCTAGCTTAGCTGGAGAATCAACCGGCGGCGGTCTAGACACCTACACATTTAGTGACAGGGACGCAGCAGGAGACATGTCAGCTGATGGTGGAGACGCACTTGTGCACATCCAAATGACCAGCGGTGACGGCCTATCATGGGCTGTACTAAAGGTATCCATCGTAGTTGATGGTGGAGCATCCTACACATGCGCTGAAGGCGATGCATCTGCAGACTGCACATACAGCAAGGACGACGACAATAACTGGGAAACATCCGAAGAGATCACAATCTCTGAAGGAGACGACACAAACATGTGCGGTCAAGACGCAACAGGCTGTGAAGTTGTAGTTACCCTAACCAAGCTAGGCGTTGGCGAAGAAGATGACAAGGTCATCGCAACCGTCACTGCTTTCGCTGACACTGCTTGAAGTCTGAAATATTGACCTAAAGGAAAACGAGACTGTCTCGAATCCGCCCCTCTGGGAATTTCGATTCCCAGGGGGGCTTTTTTTATTTTCAAATAATCCTACTCTTTTGAAAGAACAGAGCGTACATCTGTATGTTGCTCCCACATGTGGAGACTCTTTCCCCGAGCTGAAAACATAATTGCAGTAACTAAATTTTCCAATCCAACTAGGATTGTACCTGCAGTCTTTGTACCGAAGATTTCACGATTTGTCCTTGCAAGTATCCACGAAATCAAACAGTAGATTTCAATTGAAGACAATACTGCCATCAGATTAGTATCAGGGAAATATGTGATATTCCGCAATACTGCTAACAGAGCTGCACCAGTAATCGCTAACGGTGACCCTATATGCATCCAAGCATTTCTTCTCAATATTTTTGAAAATCGACCATGCCTGACTGAAAACCAATTCTTCCGATTTCTCGATAAAAGACGGACTAACCCTTGAGCCCTTCGAACTTTTTGTCTCCTTTGTCCCTTTCTAGTTGTAGGCATTTGATCTTTGAAGTACAGACTAGGGTCTTGTATTGAACGTAGGCCCCTTAGTCGAACAGCGGTAGCGATTTGAGAATCATCTGCGTTTGCCCCAGCATACAAGTCTGTAGATTTCACTGCACCTGCTCTCCATGCAATCAAAGAACCCTCTAAGAAGGGTGTACTATCGTAAGATGATTCACCAGTTCTTATCATAGTATACATGTCTCTATGGGTTATTTCCTGTGACATTTCCCCTTGACGTTTTGGAGTTCCTCCCACCGCACCTACTGTAGAATTAGAAAACCACCTTCTAACTCTCGCAAACCCATTTTCCATAATCGTTGCATCAGCATCTGTCATCAATATGATACCACTATGTGATTCAAGTTCATCTAATGCTAATTTTACAGCAGCGGTTTTTCCTAACCTTTTTTCCATTACAATTACTTTCGAATCAATAAATGCATCTGGGTAGTCTTCTAGCCAAGTTTTTGTTTTTTTAACGGTATCATCTGTAGAAGCAGAGTCGATAACAAGTATTCGCGATTTGATATTTTGCTTTGATAAATTTGCGAGCTTCTTCTCTATTATCAGGCCTTCATTCCAGACCGGTAATAGAACTGTTATCTCTAAATTTGAATCCGTTTCTGGACACTCAAGTTGTTGTTTCATCCATGATGAACATGATAGCCTGTGAATAGCAAACGGGGCTAGCCCTGCGGTTGCTAGGGCGATCTCCCCGTATGCGAGCCATTCCCCTGCCATGTTACGGGAAGTTCTCTATGACTCTTGAAAAATGCCCATAATTTAGCCGGCATCAATACTATTGCTAAGGAAAAATCTGGTCCCAACATGCGAAGAGTCGTCCATGTGGGTCCTACAACAGCCCCTGGAGGAATGGCTTCAGTAATACAACTACTATCTGCAAATCCGCCCGAGGGTTGGCGGGCGTCCACCTGCAATACATTCTCAGATAGAGGGCTAATGAGTAAACTAAACAGATGGAGGATTGCAAAAAAGGAGATCAAAAATGGCAGCTTTGATTTGGTTCATATCCACTGTGCTGCAGGATGGTCCTACAAGAGAAAGTTGTCAATTGCAAAAGTCGCAAATGCTCCAGTAATTTTTCACATCCATTCTGGTAAGTTTGACATTGATGCTAAATCTAGCCTGTCAAAATTTCAAGTGGTATGTTTATCAGAAAGCTGGTGTAAAAGGTTGAAACCATTAGTTGGTGATTCAATAAGCGTCCAAAACCCAATCAAACTACGAGAAGTCAGTGGGAATAAACGAGAAAATTTTACTCTCCTAATGGGAAGAGATGATCCCGTAAAAGGGCATGATTTTGCATATTCACTGGGGTTGGATGATCTGAGGGTTACTGGAGTTGAAACCGCTCCAGAAGGCGTGACTGCTCTAGGTTGGGTTAGTGAGGAAATGAAATGGGAGTTGCTCAGTACTGCCGGTTGTTTGATTGTTCCTTCAAAATTTGAGGGGCAACCAATGGTAATCTTAGAGGCGTTATCTGTAGGGTGTCCTGTCATTGCATCCAGTAATATTCCAGACCTACCAGATTGCGTAATTTCTGTAAAAAATGATGAAAAAGATGCATGGTTGAAAGCAATATCAAATCCAATAACTGACGGATTAATTGATTCTGTAAAAAAACATGATATCGAGATAGTCAAAGACAAGTGGAGAGAAATCTACGACAGTATCATTGACTCGAGTGCATCAACAGAATGAGACCAAGAAAGATTCTCTTCTGCATAGTCTCTTGACTGTTTTTGTAACGATTGTAATTTGCTTCGATCGAGATTGGCAATCCAATCAACTGTTGAAGTAATGAATTCTCTTTGTGTGAATAATTGCAACCAATCTCCTGAATCCTCAATCTGGTGCCCTGTATGGTCGATTCCACAAACCACCATTCCACTAGCAAGATACTCTGAGCGTTTCAATGGGCTTGCAAGGCTCCAAACTTTGGTACCAGGCATCGGCAATAAACCGACATCATATGTTGATAATTTGCTTGCAATAATGTCATGATCGATCGAATCTGTGATTACTAAGCCTTCAAGTTCGATATTTCTTAGCCTATCTACTGCATCGCCAGCACCATGGATGTGAAGTGTTGCATCAATACCCCTCGAATGCAGTCCTGCTAGAATCATTGGTAGGGACATAACACCCCTGTTTACATCCACCCTACCATGATAAACGAGCTTGATCGGGCCAGACCTATCTGCTGGTTGAAACGAATCTAAGTCAACTCCTGCAGGGATTATTTTCATTGTTTTTGAATGAACTTTTAACGCACGATCAACAAATTCCTCATGGGCTTTTGAGACTACGGTCCCCTTTTTCGCATATTTCCATGCCTTTTTCCAAGATAGCCATTGTAAATTTGCCAGCAAGCCTCTATCAGCAGGAGGGCTCCTATCGATCAATATCACAGGAATTGTCAATTTCTTTGCAATTGAAAATAATGTCCAGTCCACTAGAGCTACATCTGCTAAATTAAAATCATCAGCTAATTTTTCCATTTGTTTTACTATACTACGAGATTGAATACCCCTAATTGAACTTCTTTTTATTTCATGATGAGTAAACTCAATTCCACTACACTTTCCCGGAGAATAAACATCAACAGAGTGTCCCCTTTTCACTAACCCATTGGCTAATTGTAATTGAGTTGTAGAGCTCAAATCACTACCAAAATATCTTGATGATAACCAAATTATTTTCAGGAAAGGCCCTCCTTTAGTGAAATCAATTTCCCAGGAGAAATTACCTGTTGCATTAGAGATACATCAGCAACAGAAGTATGGATATCTCCTGGGCGAGAATCTGAAAAGACTGGTTGTTGCATTTCTGGATTTAATTCACTCAATGTATCAACGAGATTCAGTATACTGGTACCTGTGCCTGAGGCTACGTTCATTTCACTAGGCATAGATTCTTTCTCTAAACAAATTCCTATTATTCGCACTAAATCTTTCACGTGGATGAAATCCCTGATCTGTGTACCATCTCCATGTATATTGCACGGCAGATTATTCCTAATTGCATTATTGAACGCTGGTATTACTGCCGCATACCCTCCATCGGTTGATTGATTGGGCCCATAGATATTGAAGAAACGAAGAGAGCATGTCTCGATTTCTGAACGTTTCAGTAATTCTTCTCCGACTATTTTTGATACTGCATATGGCGATTGTGGTATCAGTGGTGCATTCTCAGATATAGGAACTTGATCACTATCCCCGTATACTGCGGCACTGGATGCGAATAGCAATTTTTTGACAGATGAGAATTCTGCTGCTCTAATTATTGATTCCGTTCCATCAACATTGACTGAAAGTGTTTCATCTGGATTTTCAACTGAACGAGGAACTGAAACTTGTGCAGCTAGGTGTACGATGTAATCGATTCCATCAAACTGAAGTGTATCTCTGATATCTGCAGTAATGCATTCCCAATTTTTTTCTCCAAAGTGATGTATATCCAGTGAGATTACATCGTATCCTTTGGAGTGTAAATGCTGGCACAAATGAGTGCCAATGAAACCATTTCCACCAGTAACAAGGACACTCGCCATCAAATTGCCGTGGATGCAATAGGTGAACATACCTTCGCTTGTTTAAGCCACTGTATTGAAAAACAGAAGCCCTCGCACTTACCTACATGGGCTGGACTCCTGATTTCTCCAATCAAGCCGCTAAAGGCGACTTGACAGTGGGAATTATCGGCCTAGGTTATGTTGGATTGCCTACTGCAATTGGTTTCCACGACTCTGGATTCAATGTGTGGGGAGTCGATATTTCTGAAAGAACTGTTGACATGGTAAATCGAGGTGAAAACCCAACAGGAGACCCTGATGTTGACGATATCATTCCTGCCCCAGGAAGCGAGAGATGGAATATTACCACATCCACAAGCGAGGCAGTTCCTCATTGCGATGTTGTTCTAGTCACAGTTCCTACCCCTGTAACGGAGGACCTCAAGCCCGACTTGAGCTATGTTCAGAAAGCGGGACGTGCTGTGTTTGAATCACTGAACAGAGGTTCTCGAACAATTGTTGTGCTCGAATCTACAGTTTACCCGGGTGTAACTGCACAAACTTGGTTGCCCGAATTAGAAGACCTTGGTTTGGAAATTGGAGTCGATGTAGAAATTGCTTACTGCCCAGAGAGATTCAATCCAGGAGATCCAGCACACGGGGTTAGACAAGTTGCTAGAGTAATAGGATGCTCTAATCCAGATGTTGGAGAGGGTCTTGTCGGGTTGTATAGCCGTCTAACATCAGAAGATGTACGATATGTCGGGAAATTGGAAGTTGCTGAGGCTGCTAAAGTAATCGAAAATGTTCAGCGCGACATCAATATTGCACTTGTCAATGAATTAGCACGTATTTTCCCTGAACTAGATGTTGATGTCGAAGATGTTCTTTCTGCAGCGGCCACTAAGTGGAACTTCCACCGATATACGCCAGGTGTAGGAGTAGGAGGCCACTGTATCCCTGTTGACCCATACTACATGATGCAGAGGGCTGCTGATGTTGGTGTTCCTGCGGAATTGATTACAGCTGCCCGTGCAGTAAACCGAACAATGCCAATCCATGTTGCAGGAGTCCTCAATGAACTACTCTACAAGGCTGGTGTCCCAGCAGGTGAAGGAAAGGTGTTGCTTCTAGGTTGGTCTTACAAAGCAGAAGTTGGAGACCCAAGAGAGACTCCTGCTGAACCGCTCACAGACGCACTACAATCCAAGGATATTGCAGTTGCAGCATACGATCCTCATCTCAACGCAGAAGATTTCCCTGAAGGCGTAGAGGTTGTCAGCGACATCGATTCTGCTGAAGGATATGACCTAGCGGTTCTTGTTACTGCTCACAAGGCATGTCAGGAAATCGATTGGGCTGGCTTGGCATCTAGAATGCGAAATCCAATCCTATACGATGGACGCCGTGTCCTTGATTTGGCCTCTCTAGAAAGCTCAGGATGGCAAGTACACGCTGTAGGTAGACCATTGTAAACCAAAGTATCAAATCAACTTTCGTCAATGATTACCTTGGCGAATTTTTTCGAGGAATGATAGGGTGAATATCTAATTTTAACATAATCATGTAATAAACGTCGGTCCCATTTCAACTTAGATGTCTCTATTAGTGCTGTCTTTATCGAATTGGCATCATAATTTTCTAATTGGTAACCACACAAAATGCCCATATGATCCTCAATTTCATTGATAGATGGCCCGTATCCAATTACAGGTAATCCATGCGCTAATGCTTCGATATATACCAATCCGAATGGCTCGTATGTACTAGGTGCGCAGAATATATCAGCTGACAAAAAAACCTCAGTGATTAATCTGTCAGTTAAGAATCCCGCAAGTTTGACTC
The DNA here is from genome assembly GCA_002694245.1 of Methanobacteriota archaeon. GTDB lineage: Archaea > Thermoplasmatota > Poseidoniia > Poseidoniales > Poseidoniaceae > MGIIa-K1. The sequence goes on along the minus strand of NZLM01000029.1, from coordinate 232 downwards.
TTTGATGTAGATCATTTTCTTCGATATAATCCGATATATCGGATTCTAACTTACCGGACCCTATGATAGTCAAATTGTATTCTTTGAGATGTTTAATCGCCTCTAACAATTGTAGAACGTTTTTGTGTTGCAACAAATTCCCAAGAAAAACAATGTGATTTTTCTGTCTTAGACCAAAGTCTTCAGTGATTTCAAATTCTGGAATATATAATGGGGGAGGCAATACATGTTT
>NZLM01000028.1 GCA_002694245.1 Methanobacteriota archaeon | reverse complement strand
GCTCTGAGAACCAAGGCGGATCAAACAAACGCCAAGGACCTGTCTAATGCAGCTGAAGTGGCACAAGGAATTGCAGCTGCCGCTGAGGCCGACGATAAAGCACAGGCTGAAGCGTCCAAATCGCTTAGTGATCTTCAGCAGCAACATCAGGCCGCAGTTGAAGCAGACACAGCAGCAGGTGAAGCTAAAAATGCTTCTGATGCAGCTGCTGCAGCATCTGACAAAGCAAAAGCGGCCTCGGAAACTGCTAATTCTCTCAGTGCATCAGCGCAGACTGCTAGTGAAGATGCAGCGAAAACGGTTGCCGATCTTCAAGAAGACTTGGCTGAAGCACAGATTGCGCTGGATAATGCAGAGCGCGAGGGTTTTGACTCCTTTACCACGGGCTCTGGCAATGACCGGATATTCGGCAACTCCGAAATGTCCGAGATTTTTAATGCGGGTGATGGTTACAACCAGATTTCGGCTGGCGATAGTGAAGGCACAGTTGATTGGGTTGACTACCGTGACGTGGGTTCAGCAGACAGTGATCCTTCACAGGAACTAAAGGTCCAAGCGTCCACTAACAGTGCTGGGAAAGAAGTAAGATCCATCAACCTTGCTGATCGGATTACCAATATTGCCGATTACCAGGGCGTGGGCATCACGATTGGCGCCCAGACATTCGCAATCAATAGCACAGTATCCCTTGCGAACATGGCAGCAATTCTGGCGGCTCAGATAAATACAGCTGCTGCTAACGACGAATGGAATGCAACGTCCACTGCCGAAGGTAGCTTAAATATCGAATTTGAAAGTGCCGCTGACGCTGAAAATATGGTTGCGTCTGCCTACCCTGTGAACGCATTCACTGGAATAAATGTTGACCTCCAGACACTTAAGGAAACAGACCTTGAGCAAGGATATGCAGCTACTGCCTACATTGCCGAGGCGGCAGATGGTTCAAGAACTGATGAACTGTCTGGCATTGAGGGCGTACTTGGCACAGGGTTTGAAGATATCCTGCAGGGTGGGTCGGATGAAAACATTATCTACGCTGGTGATGGCGATGATGTTGTCATCGGTAATGGTGGAGATGATGACCTGTATGGTAATGAGGGCATCGATGTCATCTACGGCGGTGATGGTGATGACTACATCGTTGGCGGAAGCGGTAACGACGTACTGTACGGTGGATCCGGCGATGACATCTTTGTAACTGGCTTAGCTGATGTGGACGTCATTAGGGACCTCGATGTTTCATCTATTCTCTCAAGCCTTTCAGGACGAGCTGAATCCATAAATGATAAGGTTCAATTTAGCTTTACTGGCCGGGAGCTTCGTGAAAGCCTCGCCTCTATGGTTGGTGGAAGTGCACAACCAAGTGATTTCACAGAAGTTCAACTGCACACCAGATTGGTCAAGTCGGATATTTCTGACTTCACCTATGAGTTACGCCTCGAAACAACTATCAGTGAAACAACCTACACGGTTGCAAATACAATCCTGAGTTGGGAGAGCGACCCATTTGCGCAGCTTGGTGCAGACTATTCTTCCAGTGACTTCAGCCTGGCTGCATTCCTCGGTAAAGAGATGGAGACAGTTACCATTTCTGATGCAAGCCAAGATGATCGGATTACAGTGGATGCCGCTGTTGAGTTCGTAAGAACCAATCAGGTTATCGACACAACGGCTTCGGAGGTGATTGCTGGTGCAAGAGGCGGTGACATAATCGTCATGAGTGGTCTTGGAGATGACCTCGTTTCGGGAAGCCTAGGTGGAGATCGTTATGAGAGCCGGCTTATCGGTGATGCTGGTGTCCGTGGGACAACAGTGATTAACGAATTGGGGCGCTCCGGTGGTGGTTCAGAAGAGGATGCAATTCTAATTGAGGGCATCAGGAACCTTGGTGATCTGTCGTTCAGCCGCACCACGATTGCGGGTGAAGGTACAGGCAACACGCTTGATATTGGTTATCAGCAATATCGCGACGATGTGTCGCTCAATACTCTGACTGGTGGTTCAGGTGATGACCATTTTGCTTCTGGTAATATCCAGATATTTAACCAGTTCTCCGTTAGCCAGGGTGACATCTACAGCGTGGAAAAGCTTCAAATTGGAGCTGAATTTGAAAACCCGCTGGAGGCTGCCGTCAGCACATACTATCTCGGACAATCAGCTGGAGTTAATTCAGAAGGCGCGTCGGTTATGACGTCTAAAGGTGACAGCTTGTTGGACGCAGGAAATTCGGGTGCAGCGACGAGTAATGACTGGCTCATGATCGGCAAGGAAGGTTCTGCAGATAGTTTTGTTATCGATGGTCCAACTTCGGCTTCGCTCGGCGGCAAAAACTTCGTGGACAATCAGCAGGTCATCTTCTACGGCCTAGATGCGAACTTGGATGATATCACCGTCAATCTTGCGGGCGCAAAATTGACACTGAATTCAAGCACAGCGTTGGCCTCAGGAACTCTCAAGCCTACGGAAGTTACCGCAGAGTCAATACTTAGCGATCAGCAGCTTGCTAACATGTTGGGTATGGACAAAGTATCTCTGGAAATTGATACAGACGGAGACTTGTCGACAACCGACGACGTCGTTGGTCTGGATCTCTTCTTCGCTGATGCGGGCAACATAGACTCAACGTTCCTGTCGGACAAACTGAAGTTTGAATCCTGAGTTTGAAGGAATTTCGGTTTCTTAATCAGGAGTTAGACAATGGGCGTCAGAGATAAAACGGATGGAAGCCGGCCAGGAGCCGGCCTTCACCGCGTCCAAAGAAAAATTGCTCTAGGCACAGTCGATAACTTTCGATTGAATGCAGTCGACATAGCGATATTCGCGGCTGTGTTTTCACTCATCGCTGACAAGTCTGTTTCAAACACGAACTTAGCTTTGAAACGGATACTTGCAGAATCAAAAGAAGAGAATATTCAAAAAGATGAATTCCTTACCCAGTTGGGTAGTGCGAGTTCTGAATCGCTAGCATTCTCTGGCCTGGTTACAAATCTCAGAAAAGATCTTCTGAAAGATGTTCAGCTAACAGAAACGCAAAAATATCTACAACAGAATGTTTCGACAAACCTAGAAGAAGGAAACATTGAAGGAAATGAAATCCCAATAACAGTTTTGGCTGACATATTGGGTGAGGGTGGCAAGCTTGAAGGTCTTCTCAGCGATGATTTAATTGCTAGCAATTTGGGTGATAGCCGGACTGATTACGCTTCAGAGTCTCAACAAATGCAGGAAGCTGCAGACGATTTTCTGGAGATTTTGAGAGAATTATTTTCAACTGAACTAGATATTTTAGCTGAGAGACAAGAATCAGAAGGTGAGAACCAACAGGAGCAAATTCCCGGTCAGGAGGAAGTTACTGAATTAGCATCCTTAGAAGATTCATCAAGTGGCCTTGGAAGTGCTGCGGCCTTCCTTCCATTGTTAGCACTTGGCGGCGGCGGCGGCGGCGGCGGCGGCGGTCTTTTTGCAACTGTTGCATCTGCTTTTGTGGGCTCTAACGTTTTCTCTGGATTTGGTATTGATGGATATGTAAGCGGAGCGACTGTCTTTTGGGACATAGACGGTGACTTTTTCCAAGACGCTAACGAAACAGTTCAGACAACTACTGACGCTAATGGCTTCTACACCCTCTCTGGTGTAGGTAGCACTGGCCAGATTGTTATCAAGTCTGATGGAATAGATACAAACACGGGCGGCAGCGTTGGAATGATGGCTGCCTCCGTGGACCCTAACAACACTAGCAAGGCAAACGTCACTCCATTAACCCTGTTAAAGGCACAGGGAGTTTCAGAGGATACAATCTTATCCGCCCTTGGTGATGGCGTTAATGTTGATATCGATACTTATGACCCAATGGCGGTGCTCAATGCCACTGGGGCTGATACTGATTATGAGAGTTTAGACGGTGAGAATCTTCTGGCTGCACAAGTGGCGGGCAAGGTTCTTTTGCAAGCACAGCAACTGTTCGGTGTTATTAATTCCATTTCTGCAATCGCAGAAGGTGCAGGCGTAAACGAAAATCAGGCAGTTTTAAACACAGTTGCCGCTTTGTCTGAGAATATTTCTTCAGGAAATCTTGATCTTTCAAATATTGTTGGCAGCAATCTTACCGATGCTGACGGAAATGCTGACGCCACATCAGAAGCTGCATTAACCGGACTTTTGACTACTGCATTAAGCAAGAATGCCCTAACTCAGTCATTTGCTAACGATGCGACTGTTCTGGCTGAAGCCAGTCAGTCAATGATCAAGGTGAATTCTGTGCTTGGGGAGTCTCTACTTGCTCCTGAAAGTGCACTTGGCGCAGACGCGAGAGCCGCATCGCTGATTACGCAGAATGATTTGAAAAGCTCCTTTAAGTCCATTGGAGCCTTGGACCCAGAAGTTGCCGCGGCTCAAATCACTTCAAAATTGAGTTCATTTAAGAATGTAGAAGAGATAAAGACCAATTACCGCGACGTTTATAAAGAAACTATTCAGGCGCGGGCGGAGTCGCAAGGGGGCATAGTTGCGGGCGTTGATGATGTAACGATTTTGGCAGGCACAAATCGACTGATCGATATCAATGACCAAATACTCTCCAATGATAGAGATTTAAGCGGCCAAGGTCTTAGGTTCGTTGCAGTTGAGCCAACTGGTTTGGCTTACTCTTCACTGATTTACGCAACCGCATCGGTTTCTACGAAGGCGNNAGTGCCNGCAACAGAAGATAATGCGGCAATCCCTGCAAGGGATATAAATGTCTATACTCTCTCCATNCCAGACAGCATCACGCTTNATGGGTATTTGAAAGTNAANGTTGGTCCTTTCACAATAATTGAAAGGATNGAGGCGGGCGAAGATCAGTCGGTGGTNGCAGCCAAAGTTGCCTCAAGCCTTTCTGGTNTCATGAGCCAGGAAGACCCAATTCTTGAANTNTCTAATGATGGGCCGAATGTAATTGTTCAAAGAGTCGATGGAGCGGCACTCAGCGGCGTCTCGGTTCAAACTGCTGAAAACAATGAGGCAATTGATGTTAGATTAGTAAAAAATCAGGCTGGGGAGGCTACCCACTTATCTGTGGATAGTGAGGTTGTTGGCAATAAAAATTTAAAGTACATAGTTGCAAACGATAATGGCCAATCTCATGGTTTGATAAGGCTTTCTATTGAGCCGCAATTCAGAACCCTAGAAGTAAATCCAGGCAGAGTTTCTGAAATCATTGAGGATGGTGAATTATTACTTTCTGACCAATTTGTATTTAATGGCACAGCCACTACTGGTGTTCACGAAATATTATTTGTGAAGCTTGAAGCAGCTAGCGGTGGAGCAGAAGGCTTCCAATTATCTGTTCCCGGTTCAACAATTAATTTGCCTGTCGGTAAATTTGTTGAATTGTCATCTTCAGATCTTGCAACAGCAAAAATTTTACAACCCGAAAACTATCACGGCGATTTTCAATTGGCATTCAGGATGCTGTCATCTGACACAGCCATCCAAGATGCAGCTCAATTTAGCAGCCAGTCAGATATATCTAACAACAGCGTTACAGTTATCCCAGAGGTTGAAACAGCCGCTAATCAAGCGGCATTAAAACTTATTCTTGGAGAGACAACGTCAGATTTTTCCAATGCCATTATACCAGTTGTCGACGGTGAGCCAACCGAAGCGCAAACGGCTGCAATCAAGTTGATTGGTGGAGACCCGGCAGAAAGGCACGCTGTTCAGTTCAATGGCTTGCCAGAGGGCATTTCGTTATTTGTTGATGGATCCGACCGCACTGGTGAAATTAATTTTGGATCAGTTGAGATCGAGGTAAACAAGCTAGACACTGAAATCCCAATTGAGTTTAGAGCAAGTAGCGCACTTTTAGACAGCTCCTTTGGTTTGTTTGAAGGTGCTTCTGCTTTTGTAATAGGCCGCGAAGGCACAAAAACAGGCCTTGGTGTCGAAAATATATTTCAATTTGATATTGGTGGGGCGTACGGACTTAATGTGTCCGCGCAAGCATTCACTCTTGGGACAGAAGATGTAGCTGTCAATCTCAATGAAGTCGTTGATATAACTAGCATTGATGCTGGTGCCGAGGTTGAGGTGAGGATCACTATTCAAGATCCAGCCTCAGGCGATGGGCAACTCCCGATTATTGCCCAGGAGGTAAGGCTAGCAAACGGATCAACTGAATTACAACCACTTACAGAAAGTGAAACTTTCAAGGTCGATACCTCGACTACTGGTGAGGTCACTTACACGTTGTCGTCTTCGACTCCGTTGCAAGTTTTTGATGACAAGAAAATTTATTATCCCGTTGATCATTTTAATGAGAATTTAAAGTTAAGTGTTCAGGTTAGTGCGGTAGTTGGTGGAGAGGTCATTGCTTCTGTAGAAAAAGGGCCGCTTACGATTGAATTTGCACCAGATGCTGATTCAGTAACTTTTGAAGACCCATCAATATCAGTTACCGCAAAGGAAGATCAGTCCCTTATTTTAAGGCCTCTGTTTTTAGACGGCGCGAATGTCAGAGCTAATTCATCAGACCCTGATGAGGAAATTATATATGTAGTTTCTGATTTGCCTCAGGGGACGCGTTTGATTGATGGGCAAAATCTTATCGATAGCGAAAATTCAAGCGCATTAATCCAGGATGAAGCTCTTCTTAAGGGATTAATTAGTCAAGCTCAGTCCATTGGTAGGATTGTTGATAATACTATTGAGCTTTCAGTAAATGAGGCTGCAAAAGCACATATCGTTACCGGAGCTGATAAAACTATATCGGGCTCAATTAAGGTATCTGCTTACTCCCGGGAAGTTAACACGACAGAGCGTACTGAAGCTGTTGGTGCACATCAGGTAAACATTTCCATCACAGCCAACGCTGATGCGCCATATCTATCTATTGATGAAAAAGTCAGAGGACTTGTGAATGAAAACCTATCGGAGGAATTAATCACAAAGTCATTTGTGAAGATTCCGTTATCTGCCGCGTTACTAGATACTGATGGGTCTGAAACACTATGGCTTAAAGTTCAGCCGTATTTAAACGATGATGTTGCAACCACTGGAATAGATGAGTCGCTATCTCCCTATAAAGTCACTGAATTTGATCTAAATCTTAGTGAGTTAGGCGTTGGTGGTCGCGATTATTTTGTTGCTACAGATGGTGGATATATACTTTTAAAAGCTTCAGACATAAGCAAGCTGTCGTTTTCGAGGCAATCCAACACAGATGGATTTAAAGGTCGTTTCGGTGTAGACGCTATTGCCGTTGAGGATAATTCTGGTAATGCCTCAAGTGTAAATACAATTTTAAGCGGTGATAATGCTGATCTTTTTGAGGTGACGTCCGGTTCGATAGCCGTAGAATTTTTAAAGCCGGCGACCCCTCCAGTAATTTCTGTGACAGATGTTACGGGTAATGAAGACCAGTTTTCTTACGGGAAAGACGTAACTAGTGACGGGGATCGCTTTTGGGCAGAGTTCAAACTAGATATTTCCCAGCAGGCTAGCGACGTGGTTACCATCTTGGTAACTGGTGCCCCTTCAAGTTCAACAGGTCAGACAAAGTTTTATAATAGCCTCGGTAAACAAATTGGCGCGCCTGCAGAAGTTAGTGGTGTGTGGGTATTTAATGCCGATGACTTTGGCAATTCTGCTGGTTCTTCAGATACTATAAAAATGGTGCTCCCTGCAGGGTATTCCTACAACGCGGCTGCGGGGAAAATGAATTTCACGGCGTATGCCGTTGACGAATTGGGACTAACCAGCGCTAAGTCTAATGTGGAGGCAATCTCTGTTGAGCATAGTGATGGTGATGTACCTGCTAATGCTGTAGACCCCTTGGTTATTGATGTTTCTGGTGATGGATTTTCCTTTGATGATGAGACTCCTGGGGTTTCATTTGACATAAATGCTAACGGTAACGTTAACAACATCGGTTGGTTGTCAGGTGGTGACGATGCTTTCCTTGCATTGATACCTGAAGATCCGAGTGGCAAGCCAGATATTTCCGTTTCATTCGACGGCGATAACCTAATCACTGAATATCTTGTTAATGGCAAGACAACTGACGCTCTCTCAGATTTGTTTTCTATTGAGTCTGAAGGAACTAATGCAGATGGAGTGCTTTCGCAATCTGAATTAGAGACATACGCCTTAGAGAGATACGCCACTGATAAAAAAGCTTATTTGTGGTTCGATGACAATGGTGACGCTCAAGCTACCTACAATGAGCTTGCTAAATT
>NZLM01000027.1 GCA_002694245.1 Methanobacteriota archaeon | reverse complement strand
TTCCAGTGCTTTATCCGGGGACCCTTCGTTGACCAATGCAGATAGTTTCCACCATGTGAGTTTCTCTTTGTACTTTGGATTGGTTACAATTTCAAGGCCGCTATCTAATTCCTTGCTAGTTAGTTTTGAGGCCGCCTCCGGCATCAAATTCCAAGCTGCTGAGACAATTTGTTGGGTTAATTCTTCATCCCCTGTTAATTTACGTAATCTGTCCCAGTCCTTCGCATTGCCCTGCCTTAGGGAAACTAGATCACTCAGTGCGGCTGCTAATTTCTTATCAACCTTTGAGAGTCTTTTCAGAGATTCTTTACTATCTCTTGACAAATGGATATCGATTAGTGCACTGATTATACAGGCGTCCCCTTCTAAGCCTACCAAGTCATCAAAATCTCTTAGACCCTTTTTGCCATTTAATTGGGCCCGAGCTTTCTGTAAAGCGATTTTCAGTTTTGCATTGGATATACCGCTACTAATTGTTTCAAAGTATTTGGAAAGGGATTTGCTGTTATTTGGGTCGATATATGCGCTAGTTAAATCGAATTTGTCCGACTCTTCCTCCTCAACCTCGTTTTGAGAAAACGATGCAAATTGCGCTAAAATTGGCGTTGCCTCAGCCATTTTTGACCAAACTGGATGGACTCCATTGGCCGATACATCCTCTCTTAGGCCATCTAATATCTCATCCCACGATTCATCCCAATCATCCTCAAACAAGGTTTTGCGGATTAATAGGACGGCTAGTCTGTATGCATCAGAACTACCATCGCTAATCAGGACATCTTCTGCATTTGGTAGCCACTCCATTGGACCACTAGCACTCCTTCCGCCTCTTCGACTTCGGATGTTTCTTCTTCCACGCATCATTGTGGGTGTCGGAGAATTGTCATCGTCACTTGGAATTTGAACTTCATTAAGAGCTATGAGAGCTAGTGACTTCCAAGGTTTTTCCAACATTTGCCATTCAGGTATTTTTGCAACAATTCTCTGTCTAGCATTTGAGGGTAAATTTGGCTTCATCCCGGTTTTGAGGCAGGCGGCTAAGTTGTTTTCTTGTTGCACACTCACCCCTCCGGGGTGAGGCGTATGTCGGCCCTCTTTAGAGCCACCGGCTAGAATTCACTGCAAACATCCATGGCCTAGTCCCCTCTCGCACAACACGAAATGTCAACTGCTGACTCTGTTATTCTCCTGCTGCACCCCATTACTGCGGGTGCAATACTGGGCTGGATGTGGTGGCAATATGGGTGGAAACAGAAATCTCGAGAGATGAAAGGTAAAGACCGTCAGGAGGAATTAATCCGTCATGAAAAAACCGGAGAGAGAATTCTTCAGGCAGCAATTATATCTGTCTTGATTGCATTTACAGCAAGATGGTATACTGGACTTGGGCTACTTCCAGGTAGCCTACATGGATTTACTGGGCCACTAGGAATTGTTCTGCTTTGGGTTATGGCAAGGTGGGGTAGAAAATCAAGAAAAGACATGATTGCGAGAAAAAAGCACGGCAGGGCTGCTGATCTCCTAATCGCAGTGGTGATATTCCACTCATTCCTCGGGTTCCTCTACATTTTCGACATTCTTTGAGCCACCTAACCAGGATGGGCTCCACCAATTCCATTTACCCATTAATCTCATTGTAGATGGAACTACTAATGCTCTAACGATAGTAGCGTCTAGTAAAATTGCTAATGCTAGTCCCAATCCAATCTGCTTCAATATGACTACAGATGATAACCCGAAGGCCATGAATACGACCACCATGATCGCTGCTGCACCTGTAATCAAGCGGCCAGTTTTTTGTAGGCCGTTTGCCACTGCTTTTGTGTTGTCTCCAGTAATCTCCCACTCTTCATGAATGCGAGATAGCATCAATACCTCGTAATCCATAGACAGACCAAATACAATGCAGAACATAATCACTGGATTTGTCGTTTCTATTGGTTGTGGTGTGAAATTTAGAAGCTCTGCTCCATTGCCCCACTGGAACACAAATACAAGCATCCCAAACGATGCGGATATAGATAGGATGTTCATTACAATGGCTTTTATTGGGATTACTATACTTCTAACTTGAATGTAGATTAGAATTATTGTCGAGATGAAAATAAATGCTATCGCAATCGGCAAATTTTCAACAATGGCATCTTGAACATCAAGGCTGTATGCAGAGAAACCTGCAACCATTAGTGTAGCGTCAGAGCCTACATTCATACTGTCAAGTAGCGATTGGCGCTCTTCTCTTACGTCAGATACGAAATTACGGCCTGATTCTCCTGTGATTGGGCCATCTAGTGAAAATACTACGTAAGTTACATTTTCAGATATCAATTGTTGTCGCATGAAATCCCTTGTTGCATTCTGTTCATAGGTGAGATTTTCCCCAGAGTTAAGCCAGAAGTCAACGACTGCATCTTCCTCGGTACCAATCTCTGGATGGAAGGCATATCCAAATCCACCTAATACTCTTTCATCGCTGACCTGTTCACTTATCCACTGATTTACTGCCCTTATGTTGCTTTCAGAGAGGGGGTCCTCTCCGTCGAAGTCGAAAACAACCATTGCTGAATTTACAGCACTTTGAGGCCATTTCTCATCCATGTGCTCAAGTCCAACACGAGTTTCATCATCCGGTGGAAGTGCATCTCTCGAAGCTATTGAAAAATCGGCTTGTAAGAAGGGCAAACCTGCCCCGAGTAAGATAATCAATGTTGGAAGTAAAACCTGCCAAGGTTTGTCCATAACTGTTGTAGCAATCTTAGACCATATTCCCTCTCCGTCGTCATTGTCGGTGCTAAACGAAAATGGAATTTTTAGTTTGAAAACCCTATTTCCTAATAGAGCAAGTACAGCAGGTAACACGACTATCGAGAAAATCATTGCAACGCTTACAGCCAATGTGCCACCGATTCCCAAACTCGGCAGACCCGTATTTTCGAAGAAAAGCATACCCATCAAACCAATTGCAACAGTAACACCACTGAAGAATACTGCTTTTCCAGCTGTTGCGACAGTCATAGCGGTTGATGTCCTTATGTCACGCCCTCTGTTGAGTTCTTCTCTAAATCGGTTCACCATGAACAGGGAATAATCTACAGAAACACCTATTCCGATTAAAGTGATTATGTTCAGTGCATATTGGGTAACATCGGTAGTATTGGAAAGCCAAATAGTTAGACCCATTGCAGACAATACTGTTAGCACAGCAACCCCAAGTGGCAATAGGGCTGCAATGACTGTACCGAAAACAATTCCTAAAATTATCAGAGTAAGTGGCCCGGAAACAAGCTCTGCTTTGATTAAATCATCCTGTATCCTTTTGTCGAATGTTACATCAATAGCGATATTACCGGTTCTCCATGATTCAAAATCTTCATCGATGATTATTGATTCATAATTATCAGCATACAGCGCTTTAGCTTCTTTTCTATCGAGGTTAATCGTGACTCGATTTTTTGCCCAAAATTCTCCATTATCTTCGCTGACGAAATTACTTCTTTCATCGTCAACAGCATCCCATGAGTAATTGATCGTGACATCTTCCATAGCTGCGAAAACCGCAAGTGCTTCGATGACCGCTTGTTGCCATTCCTCTGATGAATCATTCAACGTGTCATGATGAACAAGGAATGTGAAACCCTCCACATCTTCCTCTTCACCAAAAAAAGCATCCTCAACAACGTCTCCTGCTTTTACCGATTCGAGATCTCCAACACCCCAGGATTCTGCCCAATTTGCTCCCATTCCGATTAAAGAACCCATCATGAAGCAGGCGATTAGGCCAGCGGCTAGCACTGCTTGTCTATTGTCGTATGCAAATAGCCCTAACTTGTAGAACGCTCTACTTTCCAACATCTTTGGGTCGGTCACGCTCTCCATAGCCGCTGCCTAGAAAATCAGTATATCAATTAATGTATAGAATCTCGACGAAATTATTTCAAAAAGTTGTAATTTAGTAAAAGGCTGTGCACACAACAATGGCTTACTGCCTCATGAGAGTATCTCTTTTTGACCACAATTCCAACCACTTTTGAAGATTGTAATCCTTATCTGTCTCAACTAACATTTCCCGTGATTTGTCAGCAGGTTGAACCCTGCACCCACAGGCATTTGCGTGACCCCCTCCTGTTGCATCAAGCAGCGTTGCAAGTTTGGAAAGGTCGTACGGGTTTTCCTCGTCAAGAAATGAATTTGCATAGAACGATGCGCCAAGGGCTTGTCGGTTTGGATTGTCTATCGTTCCGTCAATAAACCCATGAATTACGCAACATGCAATCGCATCTGAACCTGCCAAAGCCGTGACGAGATATCCGTTACTTCTGGACCCTGTTTCACTCAAATCACATATCGCAAGTTTGTCAACAATTGTAGTGTTTTTTCTAACTAATTCTGTCTGAGCTTCTCTCTCAGTTTCAAGTTTTGACAGCCTCTCTTGATGGCTAGCAATTATATTGTCAAGCGATTCACCTTCAGCAAACTGATTCAATACAACTTGCATATGGTTTTTGTCTTTTAGAGAAAGAGATCGAGACAAACGAATCACAGGTCCATCTTCCATAAACTCTGACAGAGAAATACCGCCGGAGTCTAAATCATCAACTAGAGGCATAATTTCCTCAAGGTGAGATAAATCAAGTTCGTCCTTCATTAGATCAAATGCTGCTCTAGCAGCGGAGGGAGTATCCCTCCAATGGCAGATTCCACCGTTTTGTTCGAATAGTATCTGTTGTTGTTTTGTTGGCCTGTTAGTTTGATGATGATCGAGATACAATCCACAATTTTCATGGAATGGTAAATCGCATATCGCAGTGTTTCTATCAATCAAATGATCGATGCTTCCTGCGCGAATTAAAGCAGGGTGCGCAAAGTGAACCTCAATACTTGGCTTCGCTGCTTTCAGCACTGCCGCCGCCATTAAGCCATCTAAATCAGAGTCTGCAACGACTCTGGTAATATTGTCCAGTGGCGACATATCTCAATGCGAGAGCCGCTATTCTTTGAATTTTTAGTGCTGTAAGAATGCGATTAGGCTATGAATGGGAATTAACGGGCAGCATGCATGGAGACATCTTGTGGAGTTGTTTTGGTCAATTTCGGCTCTATTTTACTCCTTCAATATCCACAGGGCCATTGGGACTTTCCCAAAGGTCATGTTGAGCAAGGAGATGTTGACCATAAATCGACTGCTGCAAGGGAATTAGCAGAAGAAACCGGCATTGTTGATATCAAATTTATAGATGGTTTCGAGTTCAAAACTAGTTACGACTTTAGACACAAGGGCAAAAGGATTGACAAACAGGTGTTCTGGTATATCGCTGAGACTGAGACTATGAGTGTCAAACTTAGCCATGAACATCAAGAACACCTTTGGTTGGAATGGTCTAGTGCAATGATGCAATTAACTCATGAAGAATCGCGAGGAGTCTTGGCTGCAGCACATGATTTCATGAAATCTATTGGTCGTGATTAAGGATTTGAGAACTAAATATTCTCACTTTGACGTTTTGTCATTTCTACAATTCCTGCTTCTCTTTTACCTTTCGGAGTCCACAACGTTTCTTCTTCTCCAAGTCTGAACGAAACCCACCTGGTAAGTACGAATATCCAATCCGATAATCTATTTACATATTGTAGCGATAGCGGTCTCATCTCATCCTTCATAGAAACCATCGCCCGCTCTAGCCTTCTAGTTGTAGTTCTCGCCAGATGCATTGCTGCGATTGGGCCAGAACCTGTTGGCAAAATAAAACTCTCAATTGGGTTCAATTCCTCATTCCAAGCGTCCATTTCATCAACCAATCTGTCTGAATCTTCTTGGTCTACAAGCTGCATAAATTCAGGGATGTTTTCCAACGGGCAAGCTAATTCTGCTCCAAGATCGAATAACTCGCTCTGTAAGCGTCCAATTGCCTTAGAACAAACCTGTTTCACTCTTCTAACCGTAACTCTCTGGCCGCCATCTGCATGAGCGTCTGGCAATCTCTCAACTTCCATCAATACGAAGCCAAGCATCGCATTTACTTCATCGCAAGTTCCAACGATTTCAATTCTGGAATCAGATTTGGGAACCCTGCTACCATCAACGAGCGATGTCTCACCACCGTCACCTCCGCCAGTATGTACCTTGGTTATGCGGACCATGTTTGGCGGAAGTTATGCTTCAATAAGTGGTCTGCGGTCATTTATTCCACAATCTAATGGATGCCACCACTCAATATCTTCCTCACCTTCACACCACGAGTAGAGTACAAGATGGCCATCTACCACGCCATGCCATTCAAGATGACCTGGATAAAAGCCTGCTACTCTAGATCCTGTAATTTCAAGTCTATCACCCAGATTTTGCCATTCTTTGACTAAGCTTCCTAACTGGTCTGCAATCTGAATTACATGCTCATGATTTGGATTCAGACATTCAACTAAAATTTCCAATTCCTCAGTTAAATCATGTGCTTCTTCTTGTAGTGCTTGCATTGAGTATAGGAGTCTTTTTGCAATTGGTAATTCCTGTCTTGCTTCTTCAATAGTAACAACTCTAGTACCACTAGGAAGTGCGAGTAAAGCCATCTCATCGAGCAACTCACCAATAGTCATAGGTTGGCCTGCTAGCGGCGGTAAATTCGATTCATTTTGCACGAAATGTGCACTATCACTGAGACTTATTCAACCCTGCGGTCATACAGATTCTGAAACCTGCATTTCAGAGGGATTTATTTTTACTCGATTAACAATTCTTCCACCCAAGAATATCGCTACAATTGTCCAGACAGCCAACTCAATGGTAATGATAATCCATGCGAATGGGCCTATGGACTCAAGCAATAAGTTAGCATCATATGGCCTTCCATTGAATCCCATGTATACAGATTGAGAAAACAAAGATGCTCCAAACCAAATGAATACTGCGTATTTACAAATCGTAGAAACTGGCCAGTCTTTCCTTGACATATCGCTCTCCAATATTGTATTTGATTCTGGACCCATATAAGGGAAACTCCGGATTGTATCACTTAAATCGTTGTTTAAACGTGATTCACTCTTGGTTTGGCTGAAAATCAAGCCTAGATAATGCCGCATCTATTGCACCAACCCACTCATCAGCAACAGCTTCTTGTCCACCAGATTCTGCAAGCCGTTTACTCCAGTGAGATGATTCTTCTTCGTTTTCTAAGAAGCGATGAATTTTTTCAAGAGCAACCCAAGCCATCGGGTTTAGGTGCTCCTCCTCAAGATCCCAGGATTTTTCAAAGCATGATATGGCACCGTGAGGCCCAGCGATTTGACCGCGCTCGAGAGCGACTAAACCAGCTTTTGACCAAGCTAATGGCAATCTACCGATTAGTAGTCCACGAAAAACCAACCATGTTTGGCCACCACCAAGGGCAACAATTGTTGCAAATCCAGCATACTCTTCGAACTTGGTCAAGTCACCCCATTGCTCCGATATTAGTGCCGTCGCTGCAACACAAAACATGATTCCTGCAAAGGGAGCTACAATCACCTCGTCTCTTGTAACAAGCATATTGTGAACACCACGAATTAATCCAAGGGAGCCAAAAACTAACAGAAAGTAGAGATGAACTTCCACTGTTGTTTCTCTGGGAGAAGTCTCTCCAATAGCGAACAGGAATGCAAAGGTTAGCAATACGTAGCCATACCTTCTAGATGGACCAGGAAATGGTTGATTTCTGCTCATTAATACAAGAGCCAGTCCAAGGACAGCCTCCAGTATCAGAAACCACCATGTCTCCATAGATAACCCTGCATGACTTGCGTTATTTGTGTTTGTCAAATTCTATGATATGAAGTCCCTTTGATTATTTCATTTGCCCGATACAACTGCTCCACCAATAATACGGATGCTAATTCATGCGGGAATGTCATTTTACTAAGCGAAATGGTGCTTCTTCCGTGTCCTTTTGGAAATCCATCTGCTGGACCGATCGCAAGATTAGTGTCACTGGAATCGATTACCCAATTTTGAAACAAAGAAGAGAACTGTTTGGAATTCATTTCTTTACCAATCTCATCCAATAGTATTGTATCTGATGGTAAGTTTTCTAGATACTCAAATGCTGACAATTTTGCATTATGTGTAACCAANTTAACTTTTGATTTGAGCCTCGAAAGNTAATCATCGATCATATTGCTCAATCTCTTGTCTGACGGCTTCCCGTGTAGATGGACAATTATGCGTCCCATGCCTATCCCAAAAGGTTCAACCCCAAGACTATTGATGTTAGACCCTAACGCGTTGTTATGGGATGGTGGCCTTTTGGTAAGAAAGAAAAGGCTGTCAAAATTCCAGATGTCATCAGAAGAGATACTCGCTCTTGGTTATCAGATCTCCAAGAGGTTTGTGAGAGGAATTTTGANTCGCCTGAAGAAGCACGGAGACAAATTCGACAAATGGCNGGTGAATGGAAAGATGCTAACAAGGANGGAGTAATGGAAGACTCTTTACTAGANGGNCTAAACATGCGAGCGTTTAGGTTACTGAATTGTGGTGACGACGANTTTTCAGACTGGTTGGATAACCTNAATTTTTGGAAACCGGGCTGGAGACCAGAAGGGTCCCGGAATACGGATGAATCATGAAGGAGAGCCTCACGAGNANNACTCATGGGAGACATTGGCAAANTACACATGCTCTACACTTGCCCTTTCTGTTGGAAGGTTCGTNGTTTGCTAGAACACTTAGGACTAGATTACGAGAGTATTCAGGTCAACCCTATGAAAACCAAGCANCTTCCTAGTGCCCCNGAATGGAGAAAAGTCCCNGTATGGGTTGATTCAAANNAAGAAGTACACGTTGACTCAACACCAATCATGAAACATATTGATGCTGTTCACAATAACGGCGAACTATGGAATTCCCCNGACCAAGANCGNCAGAANAAATGGATGGAATGGGTTGATTTACACATGTCCAAAGGGACCATACCAATTCTATATGGAAGCCTTGGCTCGGCGTTGAAAACAACAACAAGAGTTTCAAAATTGGAAAACTTTGGGTTTATTTCCAAGCGTCTCTATGCTTGGGCTGGATTCCCCGTAATGTGGGGAATTATCGCAAANAGGAGAGTGAAGAAAGATGGAAGATCTCCAAAGAAACTCTGGCATGATTTGCTTACAGAATTTACNTCTGANTTCAACGGTTCAGAATTTTTTGGAGGAGACAAACCGAATCTTGTCGATTTAGCCGCTTTNGGATATGTTAGATCCATTTCACCATACCCACAATTTTCACAATTAGAAGATCACGATGCTGGCATGAAATGGTATAATTCAGTCAAATCAACATTGAAGGTGTGAGTATGGAATCAATCGATGGACCATTTGGTCTTCAATTTCTCAAAATTGAATCCTGTCAAGTCTATTTAGGGACAAATAAAGGAGGTTGGGTGTATGCGAGTGAGAGACCTATGCACAGAGTAGAATTACCATCCTTTATGATCATGAAAGACCCAATATCAGAGAAACAATTTGCTGAAATCCTTGGCAAAAAGAATGACTCTGATGAACTAAAAGATATGGTAACAAATGATGATGTTCAACTAATTTGTGAGACACTTTCCTCTCACTTTGAAGATGAGGTTCGCAGACCAACTCAATCTGAATGGAAGGCATGTGAAGAACTACTGAACCTACCTTGTGGGTGGACTGAACTTCTCTCAGATGAAGCCACTGGTAACCACAGAGGAGCTAACTTAGACGGAAGGCCTAGAACTGGCGAGATGATTGGACCATTATCCGGACACAGGGTATCNCAGTCAGCACATCCTACCAAAGAAAATGTCTATTTCTGTGTGAATACCCCNGGGGACAGACCACTACCAAAAGTTGGTTTTCGCCTAGTTGTTTCCCCAAAAAGAGAGGGTGAAGCNCCGAGGGTTCCTGATAATGCAAATCTAATTACTAACGTCAAAAGTGAATTATTTTGGACANCAATACTTGGAATCATTCCAAGCTTCACTATTCCAATTCTCAGAGGGTTTGAGTCATACGCAATAGATGGGTGGGCGAATTTACTCTTTGGAGGATTATGTGCCGGCTTTGTTACGGGCGCATTNTGGAGACCTAGGAGACCTATATGGGGATTAAGNGAAGATGGTGAAGTTATTCATTTGAAAGACTAGACCAATACGATTCTTGTCTTATAGCATCGAGTGCGCAAATCGCTGCCATGTTCACAATATGTCGAACTCCGTCAGCCCTTGCNAGTAGTTGTACTGGTTTATCCAATCCTTCTAAAATAGGGCCTGTCATTTCTGCGTCTCCAAGTTGCTCTAACAATTTGTAAGCAATATTTGCTGATGCCAAGTTTGGACATATCAAAACATTTGCAGGCCCATCAAATTCCATAAATGGGTACTCTGTTTGAACATCNAAGCTNAGAGCAGTGTCTGCTTGCATAGGGCCATCAATACAAAGTACTGGATCCATTTCTCTCGCTAAGTCAATGGCTTCCTCAATCCTCTCTGAACGCTGTGCTCTACTACTACCAAAATTAGAGAATGAAAGCATTGCAACCTTTGGTTCAATCCCGAACCGCCGAGCGACTTTTGCTGTTTGTACAGCGATATCTGCCAATGTTTTACTGTCTGGATATACATTCACGGTAGCATCACCAAGGAAGATCAGTCTTCCCTTTACTACCATCATATAGCAGCCAATCGCACAGTGGCTGTCTTCATTACTACCAATTATCTCTAAGCATGGTCGCAGCACATCTGCATAATTTCTGCTAATCCCACCTAAGAAACCGTCCGCATCTCCAAGTTCAACCATTTGAGCAGCAAAATATGGTCGGCTTTTCAGTAACCTTTGTGCATCGATAATCGTCATTCCTTTCCTGCTTCTGTTTTCCAATAATTCTAAATCATAATTGCCTATTCTTCTGCTATCATATCTTGGATTTGTTATTTCGCAATCGAATTCTATGTTTAAATCGGCCATTTTTTGCTTGATATTATCTACATTTCCGAGTAATATTGGCTCACAAATTTGCTGCTCTATGCATTGAGCAGCCGCTCTGATGACCTTTTCGTGATCCCCTTCTGGGAAGACAATACGTTTCCTTCTTCCTTTTACTTGATTGAATACACCGCGCATCACTGAGTATGACATACCAAGTCTGGCTTCAAGGGATTCTCTGTATGCCTGTTTATCAAAATCCTCTGGAGATACTGCAGCAACTCCTTCATGCACAGCTGCTTCTGCTACATCTGCAGCCTCCCAGATCAATACTCTTCTATCGAACGGTTTTGGGATTATGTAATCCGGGCCGTATTGCATTGACTCTCCGGAATAGGCATGTGCAATATAGTCCGGAACTGGTTCTTTGGCTAGTTTTGCCAAAGCCTTAGTTGCAGCCATTTTCATTCCTTGAGTAATGTCCCTCGCCCTAACGTCAAGGGCCCCTCGGAATATGTAGGGGAAACCTAGAACATTGTTTACTTGATTTGGGAAATCTGACCTTCCTGTTGCGATTATTGCGTCTTCCCTAACCGCTTTTACCTCTGAGGGCATTATTTCTGGCGTTGGATTAGCAAGTGCAAAAATGATGGGTTTAGGTGCCATTTTAGCAACCATGTCGCCAGTCACTAAGCCGCCTTTAGATAGTCCAAGGAACACATCTGCACCAACTAAAGCATCGGCGAGATTTCCGTCAGCCATATCTACCGCAAATTGAGCTTTATACTCGTTTAATTCCCCTAGATCTAGTCTTTTTTTGGTCATAATACCTTGAGAATCACACATCAAAATATTCTCTCTTTTTACGCCCAAAGCAACATAGTGAGATGCACAAGCTATTGCGGAAGCTCCAGCCCCTGCAACTACTACTTTTATTTCTGAAATGTTTTTTCCTTGTAATTCAACCGAATTTAACAAAGCAGCGCCAGATATTATAGCAGTGCCATGTTGATCATCATGCATAACTGGGATGTTAGTCGATTCGGAAATCCTGCGCTCGATTTCAAAGCACTCAGGTGCTTTTATGTCTTCTAGATTAATGCCGCCGAAGGTAGGCGCTATATTGCACACTGTGTTGATAAATTCCTCTGGATCTTCAGTGTCTACTTGTATGTCAAAGACATCGATATCAGCGAAGGTTTTCAAAAGAAGTCCCTTGCCTTCCATTACTGGTTTTGATGCCAGCGCACCAATATTTCCCAGTCCTAAAACCGCAGTTCCATTCGAAATTACAGCTACTAAGTTTCCCTTTGAAGTATACCTGTATGCATCCTCAGGCCTCTTCTCAATTTCAAGGCAAGGATACGCTACTCCTGGCGAGTATGCTAAAGACAATTGATGAGATGTTGAATGAGGCTTTGTAGGAACGACTTTTATTTTCCCTCTAGGCTCTGCCTCATGGTAATCAAGAGCCTCTTTTTTTATGGTCCTCTCTCTCCATTCTTCGTCCAAAATGACATCCCCTAAACCACTACCCAGCCATGGCCGTGTTTGACCTTTTTGTGGATATATCACCGGGCAGTGGTGTTTCTCCTTTGTTGTAGAATAGACAAATCAATTATTTCCATTTGTTCTCACATCTATGCATTCGCTTCATATACCATTGAAATTGGCTGATATTTATGAACAAGCGCTCCAGGGCCGTAGGCCCTGTGAAATCGGGTATGAGAGCATTGTCTCTTGTCCTTGTTATGGTTCTTGCTTCACTAAGCCCAATTTTATCCCCAAAAACGGTTAGTGCACATGAAGGAACTAACAGTTCAATTTGGCCAATGGATGGCTCTGAGGACACCGGTTGGGTACAAATTAATGCAACTGATGCAGATCCAATAAACGGAACTCAAGCATCGGGAGAATGGATGTTAAATTTTGCACCTGGTGCTATTCTTGATAATGTTACGATGGAAATAAGAGCGGATGGAACACAAGGTGTAACCATACAACAACCATTGTTAATATCTCAAGATACGGGCCAAGTGTTGTTTGATTGGCGAGGAAATGGTTGGCTAGGCCAGAGTTTCGGTTTTGACAATACAAACCCCCACCAAGGCAGATTAAACCCTAACGCAGATGTTGGCGCCACCGTAACATTACCTTCTGGTACAGAAATAACTGATTTTAT
>NZLM01000026.1 GCA_002694245.1 Methanobacteriota archaeon | reverse complement strand
CCTCAAGACAGAGTAAATCTTTCAGAGATGGCTATACATTTCAAAGATTCACTTACACATGAATTGGGCCATCACGGGCACGGTCTATCTTTAGATGATTTGTCCAAGTCTTCGCTTGTTGGAGATGATTATGATTTGAATCATGGCGATGTTGTCATCGCAGCCATAACCTCATGTACAAACACTTCAAATCCCGGAGTTATGCTTGCAGCCGGTCTGCTTGCTAGGAACGCTAGGAACCTGGGCTTGAACGTCAAACCGTGGGTAAAAACCTCACTAGCACCAGGCTCTAGAGTAGTTACAGAGTACTACGAGGCTAATGGGCTCAACGAGGATTTAGCCGCATTGGGATTCAACAATGTTGGCTACGGCTGCACAACTTGCATTGGGAATTCTGGACCACTGCCTGATGACATTGAGGCAGCAATCGATGAATCAAATTTGATTGTTGGATCTGTAATTTCAGGAAACAGGAATTTTGAGGGCAGAGTTCATCAGAAGGTTAAGGCATCCTATCTTGCAAGCCCGCCGTTAGTCGTTGCATATGCAATCGCAGGTAGTTTGGATATTGATTTNACAACNGAACCTATTGGAATNAGTANTGACGGAAATCCTGTCATGCTTAGTGATGTATGGCCAAGTGATGAACAGTTGAATGACGCTTTAGGGAAAATCACTCCTGAGATGTTNAGAGAGCGTTACTCTACTGTAATGCAGGAACCTAGNTGGGATTCTATTCCTAGTGAGCCNTCTCCGCTATATCCATGGCANGATGATTCAACCTACATTCGTTTGCCAAGTTTCTTCCAAGGGCTATCGAAAGAAGCCAAACCGATTGAGTCGATTGAGCAGGCNAAAGTACTGCTAAAATTNGGNGATTCAATTACNACNGATCACATATCTCCAGCAGGAGCTTTCCCTGCCGATGGNCCAGCGGGTATCTGGCTTACAGAAAGAGGTGTAGAGCAAGAAGATTTCAATTCATTTGGCAGTCGACGAGGCAATCATGAGATTATGATGAGGGGAACTTTTGCTAACGTNAGAGTGAGAAATCAGATGGCTCCTGGCACAGAGGGCGGCTACGCATTGAATCACACGACTGGAGAAGTAACCTCTGTCTTTGAGGCTGCCATGGATAGCAGNAACCCTATGGTTGTACTAGCAGGCTCACAGTATGGTACAGGATCTAGCAGGGACTGGGCAGCAAAAGGAACTTACCTCCTTGGTGTCAAAGCAGTCATAGCAACATCGTTTGAAAGAATACATCGCTCTAACCTAGTTGGAATGGGTGTACTNCCTCTAACATTCAAGGAAGGAGAAGATGCAGAATCTCTGGGNCTTGATGGTAGCGAATCATTTGACATTCCTNTTACTGATGATGTNGAAGCCTTGCAAGAATTGACTGTTACTGCCAATAAATCAGATGGGACATCTATTGAATTTACAGTTGATGTTAGGCTAGACACACCTGTCGAAGTTGACTACTATCGCAACGGTGGAATTTTACACACCGTTTTGAGAAATTTAGCAAACTAAACCGGTGGATTGATTTCCTCGAGCACTTAGGGTGATGATATGCAGGAGTTCCGTGGCTATGTTCGCTACCGGTTCCGTAGTGATGATGATGATGTCGATGTTCTCCTAGAGGGTGACGCTGACTGGGTCAGAGAAATTATTGCAGANCTTGGCTTGAGCAAAGTAGGCTGGATGATGCCATTAGCTGTGGATAGNACAGATATGTCAAANTCGGGTCTAGCCATTTCTCCAAATGAGCCATCAGGTAAGCCAAGAGATATGGGTCCAGAACCCGATCCCGGCCGTATTCCAGTCATTAGAAGGCCAATTGGTGAACTAGACCTTGCGGCTAAATTGGTCGAGATTGGATTAGAAAGGCCAGTCAGGCCTGAGGCCGATACACTCAGGGAGCAATTGCAAGAAATCGAAGAACCTCATCCAGCACAGGGTGCGATGATTCAAGATCCAATGGCCGAGGCATGGTTGAGAGAATTGTTACGTATTGTAGTCAGAACACATGGAGTNACAGCAATTACAACCGAAACTATTGCATTAGCAGCAAGTGATTATCTGGGCGATAGGGAAGGACTTGAACTAGAGATGTTCCTNGAATCTTTNTTCCGCTCTGGAAAATTAGTCAAAGTTCACGGTGGGGATGCCATTGGTTGGGGTCCATCTCCAGCCTGGTTAGCATCAGGATTGTAATCTAAATTGAGGATAAATTGACAAATGAAAAAANCGGCTTACTGCG
This sequence comes from Methanobacteriota archaeon, assembly GCA_002694245.1. Taxonomy (GTDB): domain Archaea; phylum Thermoplasmatota; class Poseidoniia; order Poseidoniales; family Poseidoniaceae; genus MGIIa-K1. The sequence goes on along the minus strand of NZLM01000026.1, from coordinate 6,397 downwards.
AGCCATTTTTCATTTTTCCTAAAACACACCTTCCCAAAGGAATTAAAGTGGTAATTAATCTCGGAGATATGAGTGATGACGATGCTTTTGAAGAGTATTAACAAAGACGGACGAGCGAGGGCAATTTCGTTAGTTCTGATTATGTTGCTTTCAACCACAGCTGCAAACTTAGTATCTGCCTCCACATCGAGGACATATACTACCGACACAGATCCTGTCGATGTAGCACTAGGTGATTTTGATTGCGACGGTGATTTAGATATTGTAACTGCGAATGATAGAAGTACCAAGATTTCTGTCCTGTGGAATGAAAACGGACATTTCCAGAAGAGAACAGANGTATGGACTTCGGCTAATCCAAATCAAGACGCTGATTTCGAAGACCACTCCAATACTCAACAAGTAGAGGTAGGAGAGTTCACTGGAGACGATGCAATTGACATTGTTATCTATGCAAGAAACAGACCTCTGCGTCAAGACGCAACAGGCGCTATTGTGGTNGACAAGCCAGGTAACGTCACTGTTATCGAGAATGATGGTTGCAACGTCGACACCTTCACAATCGGNGAGCAGTATGANGTGGTTTGGATGTGGGACTTAGCNGTTGCAGATCTCGACCAGGACGGCAATGACGACATCGTCACTCTGGAGTTACTTGCCGACTTGAAGCAACAGAGAGTTGTTACATACAGAGGTCCAATCACCTCCTCTACACAAGCCCAAATTACGAGTTTAGGTGATTCTACTCAAAATTCGTATCGTGAATTAGAATTAGGGGATTGGGGAGAACCTAGTCAAACAGGNCTATCTGGTTCATGCGACGACATCGATTTGTGGTTAGTCCGCTCAGAGGGTGTTGACTACATNACTGGAGCAGCAACAAATCCTGGTAAGTCAGACAACGTTACAGTTCTAGAATTCGATTGTCAAACAAATTCCTTCCCAGCAACCTTCACATGGAGTACTGCTGGAGGACAGGTAGGTACTGGTAGTTCACTTCACGTTCACGCTTTGGGTCCAGAATTTGGTGGATTTGATATTGGTGATTTAGATGAAGATGGAATTATCGACGTTGTTGCCATCAATGATGCAAATACAGAGAATGTAACTTATGCAACAATAACCCAATCCACGCACACATACAGTCAGTCCAAGACAGTATACTTCGGTCCATACATCGCTTGGGAAGTAACTGTCGGAGAATTGAATGGAGACGGCGAACCAGATTTCGTTCACGCTGCTAAATTCAAGCAATCCAATGCTACTTCTTCGACTGGAGACACGACTTCCAGCTATTATCTGAACCTGCCAACAAGNGTTCAGGTCACTCTTTCTAACGGTAACGGCGGACACATGAACCCACTGGAGTACTTTGGTGCAATGAGACCTACAACTGTAGCAATAGGCCAAGTTATCGGTGGACCTAACAGTGCACCTGATTTGATTGTAGGTCACGGAGCTTACGACCAATTCACCTANGATGACAACTTTGGATGGGATGGTTCCTATGACAGAATTGTNGTTATTGAAATGGATAANAAAGATCTAGCGGTNTCCAGTATTGATATCACACCAACTGATGTTTATGTCGGTGCACTNGGTGAGGGNACAAGAGAAGTGGAAGTATCTGTAACAAACACGGGTATGGACATCCTAAACGGACAAGCAACCCTTGATGTTGAAATCAAGGAAGTTGATGAAGCTGCTTCTACAAATGTCACAGTTTACGCAATGGACTGGGATAACCCTGAGGACAAAACAGGTTGTAATGGTGGATGTGGATGGACAACTGAAGCATACTANGGAGTAAGTCACTGGCACGANGAAGTTGCTGCAAACAGTACAGAAGGTCACACCTCTGGAAACAATGCTGCAGCTCAGTCTGCTAATGCAAACAATCCAACAGACTTCATGTGGTCAGGTGTAATGAAGACCAATTCTAGTGGTGACAAGTGGTCTGGGTACGAGCCTAACTGGGATGAGGGCCTAGTCCTCAACGACGTTGACCTCACAGGAGCAGACCGTGCNTGGATGTCTATTGAAATATTCAGGCACTTGGGTCTTTCAGACCTGTACACCCAGGACACTAACGGATANGTTCTAGCAGAAGTTTGGGATGACGCTGCAATGATTGAAGTATTCTCTGAAGANGTAGGATGGGTAACAGTCGCTTGCCCAACAACTGCATTCTTCTCTGCCCAGTGTGCTTCCGGAACAAGCTACTGGGGCGGATACGACAACGGTAGACAAGAAAGCGAAGCAAACACAGGACTTGACGCTGCGATTTACCGATACGGTGGAGCAATTCCTGGCACACAATATGGCTGGGGCAACTTTACCGAGGAAGACCTNGGAGCGTTCGACCTCTCTAGATTCGCAGGAGATACAATTGACATCAGATTNAGATTCAAGTCTGGCTGGGAAGGNTCTCTAGGATCCAACGAGACTCTTTGGTCNGGACGNGACGGATTTGCTATTGATAACGTAACAATCTGGAAACAGAATACNGCGTTTACATCGAATGTACAAAANCAGCAATCTACCATNAACATGAACAATCTTGCACCGAATGANGATTACTCAACATCAATTCAGGCAGATTTCGTTAACGGAACAACTTACAGAATATCTGCTGTACTNAACTANGCAGATGATGAGCAACCNGCGAANGANGAAATNGTAGGCTATGTNACAGCGTTCAATATTTATGACCCAGCCGTTATCGGTGTAGAGTCATTCAAACCNGGAAGTTTGTANGCAGAAGGAAATTTCCCTGTGGAGGTAAAGGTTGAGCATCTAGGTAACACAAATGTTACTTTCGATTTGGAGGCTACGGTNTTTAGTGCNCTGCCAACAGATGTTTACTGTGGATCCCCNCTAGTTGTTTGTGAGGAAGGATTCGAAGGCGGTTCTGCAGGATTCAGATACACCGACGATAGCAATGCAAACGGTGGAATAATCGACGATTCTTCCTGTACTGAGAAGATCTTTGGATCCCACGCTTATTGGTTTGGACATCCATGTGATACTCCAAACTCCTTTGGCGACGTTTGGGAGAATGAGACTTTGACCATACCTGGTATTGACTTGACAAACATGTCTGGTGACTATGTGGCTCTAAACTTCGAATACTTCGCAGAGACTTGGTTCGAGATTCAGCAATCTGGAGCAACCACATCTGTNAACGATTACGCAGCAATTACTGCGGATTGGACCATGAATGGAAACGATTACGAGGGCCTAATCTACGGACAATGGATTGACTACAACGAAGATGGATTCTGTATCGTTGATGAAGACGGAAACGGATTCATNGACCCNGTCAATGAGACNACATTGGATAACACAGAAATCGAATACATNGGAGATCCAGTTAACGTNAATGGNGGCTCTGGAAACTACAATGTGTTCTTCAACACAGATGGACTTGTTCAGAGTAGAAGTATCGACCTAACACACCTATACGTGGTNAANACCACCTCGCCTGATTCGAATCTATGGACAGATGAATGTCTCAGNCTAGCAGGTTCAGTTGTAGACATCAACTTCGANTTCTTGTCTAACGATGACGGACATAACGGACAAAACGATGGAGTTAGAGGTGTAGCGTTTGATAACATTTCATTGCAGGAGTTTACCTTCAGTCAAGATGCGGTATACACCACATCAGTCATCGACCTTGACGCTGAAGAGAACAGAACAATAGCAATTTCAAANCACGACTTCGTCTCTGGAGTTTACATGATTGAAGTAGAATCTCAGTTTGACAACACTACAGCAGGTACACCTTGGTTTGGATATGAAGAAATATCTGTAGCAAACAATGTTGCAAGAGTTATCTTCTCTGTAGAAAGTGTTGACATTACACTTGGTAAACCAGATCAAATCTCCTGTCTAGACGACGTTATACTTGATTGTGTTCTACCAATCGACAGCGCAAAAATGCATGATTGGTCCTTGGCAGCTACCAATGGTGTACTACAAGGAGACTACACATTCCACATGACAGTAGTAGATGAGGCAGATGGAAGTCAAGTNCACACTACAACCGCTGGACCAAGCGTAACATTAGGTGCTCACGAAAGGACTACTGTNAGCTTCACACCTTGGAATGGATGGATGGACGGACATTCTTACAACATCAGCTACCATGCTACTCTACCAGATGGAAGCACATCTGGAAATGTAAGATACTTCCATGCAACCTTTGCAGACCACNTAGATATCGCAATCTTGTCTGGAGACTCAACACGAGTGTCAGCAATCAAGGAAGATATGGTCATCCTAGGAATGTCATACACACAGTATGACATCAATGATTGGGACGATTACCTAGACCTAGGATGGATGACTCATTATGACAAGGTTATCATGCCTTGGCAAGANGTCAACACAGCTAAACCAAGCGATGAGGGCGGCAAGGGCTACTACGAGNNGATTGGAGGCTCCTCCAACCAAAATGTCCTGAAGAGTTTCATGTCCGCTGGTGGTACAGTGCAAGTTCACCTTTCAGGTGCTACTGATTACTATGAGTACTCATCTTCAACGGGAGAAAGTCTACTACCGTTTGATATGGACATTCAACCAAGAAACACGCCAGAAACAAGAGTGACATACAGTAACATGGAAGTTGCAGATCCTTATCATCCAATTCTAGAAGATGTAGACTTGGCTGCTTTCCAAGGATTTGACCAATTCGGAACAGTCACAGAGGCNATAATAAACACAAAGAGCGCATCTGCGACCGCAATCCCAAGNGCATGTAATGGCTACTCAGAAGAGGGTGGATCATTCCAGAGGCTGTTGCAATCTGAGGCTGATGTCCAAGATACCGTTCTAGGTGTTTGCAGCTATGTTGATGGCGGTCTAATTGTAACAACTGTGGATGTATCTAGTGTTTCCGAGAGAGCNGACAGTTCAACNTTCCCGCTACTAGGAAANATGTTGAGTTACCAAGTCTCTCCATATCCGGCTGGATTTGGAACACTTGGAAGTGGACTAGATCTGACTATCAATGGAGAAGTTCCATTATTCGACCCATCTACTGGAGGATATCAATTCCGTTACATGAAGAGTAACTCTGAGTTAACATTCTCTTACATTACTACAACCTCTGAGACATTATCAACAGATTGGGTAATCAGTGGTCCTACCGATTGGGAAGGTGCTTCAATGGCTAGTGGAACTGACCACACCGATGTTGCAATGCCAACAGTGAACTTCTGTAAGACAGACCTATCTTCTGCTACAGGATGTCTCCAAGGCGCTACATGGGAAGTTACTCTATATCTTCACGATGAAGCTGGACATTCCAGAACCATTTCTGTAACAGTTATGACTGACGATACTAGGGCTGACGAGTTCAGACCAATTTCTGATGCACAAATCGACATGAGAGATGAGTATGAGGACAATATCGAAGATCGAGGAGTCAAATCTGTCTCTGGAATCGATTGGCCACTAAACAGAATCCACCTTGATGAATCTGGCTCTTTGACAGTTCACTTTGATGCTGGTAACTCTTCTGATGCTGATGCATTAAGTGGTAATGGAATAGAGACCTATGAGTGGACAGTTCTGTTCGATAAGCCATATAACGAGGACAACTACAAACTTGAGGGTCACACATTCATTCGACCATCTTCCAGTGATGGAGAGTGGGCGTACACCTTCAACAACGTAACAGTTGACCCTAGCGGTCAGACAGAATCATTGATTAGAATTGAACTGGTTGTATTTGACCAGGCAGGTAAGAGTTCTGACAAGTACAAGATGTACTTCTCTGTCGTTCCTGAAGGATTTGGAGATGCAGAACCTACTGTACAAATAAATCTACAGTTGAACGGTTCAAGAGTCGATACTGACACAATCACCCTAACTGGTAATGTGGTAGACGGTGCTGAGCAGGGTGATGTATACGTTGAGGCTGCATTGCTAGACACAACCTTTGACGAGACAGCGGTTGCTAAGTATACACTTTCCCTTGAAGGAAAGTGGGCTAAATCAGAACCACTTGGAGATGGTGATGGGTTTGAGTTAACCCTGAACATCGAGGATCTATTCGACAACGAAACGAAAACCAAGAGAGTATTCATGAAAGTATACGAGGGTGATGATAAGCGCTGGCCTATCATTTATTGGATAGAAATTACGCTACCTTCCTGTAAGGGACTCACTGTTCCTGTTGAGGTGTTGGATGCTGAACCTGATGCATATTTCATCTGGAATGAGGACACCAAGTCTTGTGAGTGGTCTGGTGAATACACCGACTCTGATGGAGACGGAGTGCCAGACAAAGCACCTGTTAAGGAAGAGGCAGCATCTGATTCGGACAACACCATTATGTTCGTAGCTGGAGGAATAGGATTGCTAGTAATCGTACTTGTATCCCTATTCT
>NZLM01000025.1 GCA_002694245.1 Methanobacteriota archaeon | reverse complement strand
GCGGAGTAGCTCAGGTGGTTAGAGCAGCGGAATCATAATCCGCGTGTCGGGGGTTCAAGTCCCTCCTCCGCTACCAAAAAAAATTCTACGAAATAGACTTAATTTATCACTCACACCCAATTTATGGTAGATTTGAAAACGCTTTATCATGTGCAATTGTCAAAGTTTATGTGACCAGTGTGTGACGGGGCCACCTAAGGTACTCTTTGTTTAATGTTTGAACTGATTACGAACTAGAGAGTTTGAATTATGGGTTGTACTACCAAGTTTTCATTTCAACACCTCGCTAAAAGATAAGATATTAATCTATTTTAGAATTTAAATGATCTCAATGGATAACGAAGAATTAATTACACCAGAATAATGGCCCCTCCAAATTTCTCCAACGCGCAGAGGCTTTGCATCGGTCAGAGTGCCAGTTGTAACGATGTCACCAGCCTTGATAGGCACTTCAGATGGTTCATCAAATATTCCATCGACCAAGTGTTTAATTGCAGAAATTGGCCCATCTAAGATATTACTGCCGTATCCTTCTTCGACCACTTTATCATCACACGCAAGCGTAACTTTTTGATCAATTAATTCTGGTATCAAGTTATTAATCGTTGAAACTTTTTGACCGATGATTAGCTGGCCATGTAAGCCGCCTGCCGCAATTGTATCTGGAATAGAAAATTTCCAATCAGGAAAAACAGAGTCTACAATTTCGAAGCCAGGAGCCAGCCAATCTATATAACTTACGATTTGTTCCTCTGAAGCATTAAGGGGGGGTGGTGAGGCAAAACACACAACAATTTCCGGTTCGATCCTGGGTTCACAGTACTCCGAAAGCTTAATGGAGGACTTTCCATTTTCAGCGTAGCTAATCGAACTTGCGCTCATCGAACCCCACATTGGTTGTTCAACACCGTAAATTGGCCATATTGTACGGTTAGTAAAGCCAATCTTACGACCCAATATTTTCCATTTCCTGAGCTCACATAGTTTTCTAGAGATCGCGTACGCATCAGAGTTGGACAGCAGAATATTATCTTGAGTTAAAGGCCGTATTTGTCTTCTAGAAGTGATAGCCTCATGAAGTTTATTTGCGATTTGATCAATATTCATTACCTTCTCCATTTGATAAAATTTAGCGTTTATTTTCTTATGCATACCGGTAGAATAAACTTAATCACCGCTGCTGGTACTGTCAGAATAACCCGTCCTGCCCGTACGGGGTTGTGTAACTAGCCATCGAGTTATGCTAAATCAAGTTTCATCCTACTATTTTAGAACGAGTCCTGAGATCATTCAACTTACGGTTATGCTGTATTTGAGATTTCAACTCAGAGCGGCGACAACATAATCCGCGTGTCGGGGGTTCAAGTTCCTCCTCCGCTATCAAAAAACTTTAATGAAATAGACCAAATTTATCGATCATACCTTATTTCTGGTAAGTTTATGATACGCGTCAATACGTTCATTTGTCAAAGCGTGTATGACCGGTGTGTGACCGGTGTGACTGAAGTGGGGGTAACTTGGCCCAACCGAAAGCATCCAGGCGCAGGACCAAGGCACCCGTATCTGGGGGTGTGCGGCGTAAACCTTGGCTTTTTAGTGTTGGATTGTAGATTCATTTCGTGCCGGTTTTGTTAAAGGTGAAGTTACTTTAGCAAATAATTGAGGGATGGCTTTTCAAAAACAGAACATCGCGCAAAGGCACAAAACAAGGGTCCAATGTGTTGCTATCCAGCATGGTTAAATCTTCAGTAGGTGGTTTATATTAAAATTTGTATACACGTCCTGACCCTATCCGCTTTAAACAAACAGAAATACAGTTCATTAACTGAATCCTCATGTTTAGTAATCTACTTGGCTCATCTCCAGAAACAAGTTAACCAATGCTAATAATGAAAAAGGGAATGGCATGAACCTGGTAATCCTCAACTCTTTAGAAAGTCTTAAGGAGTTTACCGCAGATACTATTATCGACGTTCGTGCTCCAGCGGAGTTCGCCGACGACCATCTTCCTGGTGCGATCAATCTCCCCGTTTTAGACGATACACAACGCTCCGAAATAGGAACTGTTTACAAACAAAACCCCTTTACGGCTCGTAAAAAAGGTGCTGCATTAGTAGCTTTGAATGCTTCCAAGCACCTCCAAGGCCCTCTCGCGACTAAAGATGGTGGTTGGCAACCACTGATTTATTGTTGGCGTGGGGGGCAACGGTCTAGTGCGTTTGCTACAATCCTCGAGCAAGTAGGCTGGCGCGTGCAGCTACTTGAGGGTGGTTATCGAAGTTATCGCCGCGAGGTAGTAAAGGCACTCTACGAAAGACCGCTTTTACATCGCCTGATGCTAATCGGAGGTAGCACTGGAACCGCTAAGACCGCATTATTACACCAACTTGCTGCAAAAGGGGCACAAATCCTTGACTTGGAAGGGATTGCCACCCATCGGGGTTCATTATTTGGCAGCGTTAGTTCGGACCAACCGACACAAAAAATATTTGAAAGTCATATCTCATCTAAACTATCATCTCTTAACCCTACTAAAATTACCTTTATTGAAGCAGAGAGTAGCAAGATCGGGCAGCGATTAATTCCTCCATCTTTATGGGCTTCGATGAGAACCGCGCCTAGGTTCCAACTCAGTAGTAATTTAGAAGCACGTAGCGATTTTCTTTGCAAAGCTTACAAAGATCTTACACATGATAAAGTTACCTTATGCGAGCTCATAAATAGACTACGCCCCTATCACAATCGTCAACAGATTACAGAATGGCTAGGGCTCGTAGAATTAGGTGAGTGGAAGAAATTAGCAATAGGTCTAATCACTAAACACTACGATCCTCGGTATGCAAAATATACAGATATCAAAAATACCACCGTTCATTCTATTGAATTGTCAGACCTTTCTGATAGTACGCTTTCCAAAACTGCCGAAACTTTGATCGGGCAGTTTAACTAAGGAGTAAAAGATCAGTCGCCTCCTCCAATACCAAAATCTATAAGTGCTCTCAGTTATTTGGTAAATCGACATAATTCGCTTTAAATAGATACAGTTTGTCATTCAGACGAATCTTGGAACGCTGTCTAAGTCTTCGCTGATCTTTTACCGCGCCAGATCAGTGACTGGTTATTCAGCTGACGAAGGTCAACATGACCTTCGGCAATTTCATAACAAAGATCGACCGCACGTTGCACTTCGTCGTGTGTAAGGTTCTTGTAAGCGGGACGAACTAGGTGTTCATACCAAACGCCGTTACAAATTGTGTCCAAAACGATGCGCTGAAAACAATGATCCTCGCGAACTGGCCAATCCTGTCTGCTACTTCGCGCCAAAGATGGAAGTACTTCCTTTGTCAGGTGAAGGTAAGAGTTAACTAAATCACGCATGTTTTTCCTGTCCACTTCCAAGCTCCATAGTCCCTGTGAACTGTCCGTATCATTCATTGAAAGTGAGCTAGAACATCTTGGTAGCTGGTCAACCCTTCGAAGGAGTGATTGGTCGCATCTTTCTCCGATTCGTCGGCTGCCTTCCAATTTGACAAACCAGCATTTCAGCATATTTCTTAACGCCAACAAGAAGGTAAGAGCCATGCTGCGGAAGCATTCCGACAAAAGACTAAATGCTGCAACACGAGCAACTGGAGAGGCTATCCTTCAGGACTTCGCTCCGCGCATGGGCAAACGGTATACCAACGGCCGCAATTATGATCGCGGGAAAAGCAACCACCGTGATGTGTCGATGCTCTCTCCATATCTGAGACGGCGTCTTGTGCTCGAACAAGATGCAGTTGCAACCGCAGTACATGAGCATGGAGCTGAGGGAGCAGAGAAGTTCATTCAGGAGGTTATTTGGCGCGCCTATTTTAAAGGATGGATGGAAAGGCGTCCGGTGGTATGGGACCAGTACCGAGAGGGATTGATCAGAGATCTCTCGGTTATGGATCGGGATCGTAGCCTTCGTAGGCGTGTAGAAGCTGCCGAAGCAGGACAATCAGGCCTCAATTATTTTGACAACTGGGCTGAAGAACTGGTTGAGACCGGTTACCTTCATAACCATGCTCGAATGTGGTTTGCCTCAATTTGGATCTTCACGCTTGAACTACCATGGCGGTTGGGTGCGGACTTCTTTTTCACACATCTCCTCGACGGCGATGCTGCTTCAAATACTCTTGGATGGCGCTGGGTGGCCGGCCTACACACACGCGGTAAACCCTATCACGCCCAAGGCTGGAATATTGCGAAGTTCACCAACAACCGTTTTAATCCGCGCCCAGGAGAGCTTGCTGAAGTCGTCACAGGTCTTGAAAGTGAAGAACCTGAAGGCCTGCCGAATGTAATGCCAATCCGTGAACTGCAGGTCCCCGATCCAAACCGTCCGACGGTTCTTCTCGTCACTGAAGAAGACTGCCGCCCAGAAGACTTTGACCTGGATTCATTGAACTTTGTCGGATGTGCCACGCTTGCAACGAGCCACCTGCGGTCGCCACGGCCCGTTGCCCAACTGATCGAGGAATTTGAACAAGGTGCGCTGAGGGACACTGCATTGCGGACCGGTCTGAAAACAACAGAGTTCAGGGCAGGCATGCCCAGTGATTTAGCTCGCTGGGTCTCTCAAGCCGGCGCTACACAAATTGCAACGCCATACATTCCTACCGGTCCAACACGGGATTGGATACTCGACGCAAAGCGAGACTTGGATGATGCTGGAATAAACTTAGTTGAGTGGCGCAGGGACTGGGATAGCGCAATTTGGCCCCATGCTACTGCTGGGTTCTTCAAGGTGAGAAAACAGATCCCCGCTATTCTCCAAGACGTAGGGTTGACATGAGTGACGTAGTTGTTATCGGCGCAGGCATGTCAGGGATTGCCTGCGCTAGAGCACTACAAGCGAAGGGCGTAACCGTGCGTTTGATCGATAACGGGCGTAGTATTGGTGGGCGTATGTCAACAAGACGGGCGGCTGTCTTTGGCAAGACTATTACGTTCGACCATGGTGCTCAATACCTTGATCAAAGTGAGGACGCTGCTGCTATCGCGGCGTTAGGAAAGGGAGCTGTGGATGCGTGGTACCTGGGAGATGGGGCTAGCCGTATCGTTGGTGTGCCTGGCATGGCGGCGTTACCGAGGGCCTTAGCGAATGGTCTGGATATTACTTTGAACACACGTGTGACGACGGTAAGGGCGCGCTGCGGCCTTTTTCAGATTGAGACAGACGCTGGCAAAACGACTGCCTCACATGCGGTCATCACAGTCCCGGCACCTCAGCTTGCACCTATTTTAGGCGAGACACACCCGCTCGTTCAGCGGGCTTCAAATGTTGTAATGCGTCCTTGCTTAACCTTGATGGCTGCTTTCAACCGCGACACACCTGCGCCCTTTGTGACACGACGTGACGCGAACGCTTTACTAACCTGGATTGCGAAAAACGATACGAAACCGGGTCGGTCTACGGCATATCAAACATGGGTCGCCCAGGCAAACCTGGACTGGAGTGCTGCAAATATTGATGCTGATCGGTCAGAGACCAAAAGGCAAATGGTTGACCTGCTTTGTTCCGAACTAGGCGTCGTTTCTGCCAAACTTTGCCACATGGGCTTGCAAGTTTGGCGCTATGGACTGGTGGAGACATCTCTGGGTAACTCATTTTTAAAAGACGGAATGCTTTGGGTTGGCGGTGACTGGTGTCATGGTGCCAAAGTGCAAGATGCTTGGCGATCGGGTTTAGACATCGCGGCCAATGTCCTGCACACCTTTGACACGTCCTTGTCAGCGAAAGCATAATCCGTGTGTCGGGGGCTCAAGTCCCTCCTCCACTACTAAAAAGCTCTATAAATTTTAACTTAAATAATCAAATGCAGATAGTGCATGCGTTCTAACGATATGGAGATAATCTTCAACTGGAACATTCTCATTTATTGATCCCATTCCAGTCGGCGCTGGTCCATATACATATGCAGGAATATTTTTGTATCTCCAAAGCCTTGCGTCAGTCCCACCCAAGCTGACAACAGGAGCGGGTTTGAAACCTTTTAAAGCATCGACATTATTCTGTAAAATTTGCATCATGTCTCCATCAGGTGAGCAATGAGAGGGTGGATTTAACATGTTTGTTTCCATAGATACCTCTGGAAAATCTTCTAGAATATTTGAAATTTCTCTTTCAATTTGCTCCACCTTAGAACCGATAGGTAATCGAATATCAGCTTCAAAAATGCAGTCAGAAGGAACCATATTATTCTTCAAGCCACCATTTATCGTCCCAATATTCAAAGTCACTTTAGGAGCAATTTCAGCCGCTCCTACACCCATACCTTTATCGAAATGAGATGCAGAGCTTTTTTGAGCTTCTAACAAATCCTTAGATATCTCAAGCTCTAAATCCTCAAGACTTTCCAGCCGTTTTATCAAATTCGCTGCAATCCTGGTGGCTGATTTTGAAAGATGAGTATAAGCACCGTGAGAACCATCTGTTTGAATTTTAAAAGTTAGCCACAGAAGTCCTTTTTCTGCATAGCGTATTGTAAAAGGGCTTGAAGGCTCTCCATTAAGGCAACAATCACCAAGTACTTCAGGTTCGTTCTCCATTAACCACCTAGTACCCCAGGGACCAAAAGTTTCCTCATCTGAAACACAGGTAAGTGTCAGTTTTCCTCTTATCGAATTTTTAAAGTAATTAAGTATGATGTAAGTCCAAATGCTTGCACTAGTTCCACACTTCATGTCCGTAGAACCTCGGCCATAAATTTTATTATTTATAATTTTGCCGCTCCATGGAGTCGTTATCCACCCCTCGTCCTTGGCTTTTTCTGATACCGGGAAAACATCGATATGCCCATTCAAAACCAAATGACGTCCCTCCGACGGTCCGTTAATACTTCCAATTAAGTTTGGCATTTTGGGTTGTGGAGACACATATCTAATTGGCGCATTATGCTTGTTTAATAAGTCTGAAATTTTTTGCGCTGCCAGAACTGTATCTCCAGGTGGATTTGGACTCTTTGCTTTTATGAAATCTTGCAGAAACCTAATAATTTGATCTTGTTCCTGTTCAATCCAATTTAAAATTTCATCTCTTACTGACATAGCGAACTCACATACGAAAATTTTTTTCTTGTTACCATAAAATTCACTAATCAAAAATATTTTTCTTGCTAATCAAAATTAAAAGGAACATCAATTATGAATGATTAAAGAAAGAATAGCTTGGCCCAATGGTGCTAAATGTGCGTGCTGTATCTCTTTTGACATGGATGCAGACAGCATCCTTCATCTAACTAAACCCAACGATGGATTTCGCTACGTGTCAGCTATTTCGGGACTGCAATATGGTCCTTATGTTGCAATTCCAAGAATAATTGACTCCTACAAATCACTCAACATAAAGCAAACATTTTTTATACCAGCTTGGTGTGTAGAAAATTACCCAAAGACTGTAGAATTAATATTGGAGAGTGGCCATGAAATAGGCGTGCACGGCTACATGCACGAAAATCTTTTAGATCACACATTAGACGGAGAACGTCAAATTTTGGAGAAAGTTATGAATATTTTCCAGAATTATTTTGGGTACGCGCCAAAAGGTTTTAGGGCTCCGTTATACAATTTTACCAATAATAGTGGTGAGTTACTTGTTGAATATGGTTTCGATTATGATTCCTCTTTAATGGGCGACGACATGCCTTATATAATCACACCGAAAAATGGCGAAATTATCGAGCTACCCACACATTGGGGAATGGATGATGGTCCACAATTTGTCCAGCCATTCATTTACACGGGCCGTCCGACAAGATCCCCAACATCTGGCTTCGAAATATTTAAACAAGAATTTTTTGCTGCATATAAGTATGGTAGCTTATGGCTACCAGTTTTCCATCCGTATGCTAGTGGGCGTTTGGCAAGATGGGATGTGATCAGCTCGTTTCTCGAGGAACTCGTTTCCAAAGGAGACGTCTGGTTTGCGACTCTGGGAGAAATCGCCACTTATGTTAGGCACCAAATAAAAATAGGCAATTATCATCCATTAAAAATTAAAGTGCCTCAGTATAGTCAATAAATATTCATAAAGATAAAATTACCAGTATTCTAGTTTGAAGGTGAGACTAGTTGCAAAGTAGCAATGGAGCTATAATCCGCGTGTCGGGGGGGTCAAGTCCCTCCTCCGCTACCAAAATCCAGCATTGTATTAACCATTTAATAAACTACGCTACAACTCGGATGATATAGCTATGCTCGTAGTTGATCGGTTTGGTAAACCGCCGTAAAATAATTGCTACTTGAGAGAAGTCAGTTTGCTTTCTTAAGAAATTTTGATCGCTCCGGAAGGGGCTGGCTGAGGATTCTATGGAAAAGTATTTCGATCTGGGTGGGCACACCTTTCCCATTACAACGCAATCGACCGAGGCGCAGAAATGGTTCGACCGGGGGATTTTGTGGACCTACGGTTATAACCATGAAGAGGCTGTCACATGTTTCAAACGCGCCATCGATGCTGATCCGAAATGCGCAATTGCTCATTGGGGAGCAGGATATGCCTCAGGGCCAAATTACAACATGCCATGGGACCTGTTCGATAATGCCGGCCGTTCGGAAGCCGCGCGGGCCGGCTATGCTCATGCGTGTGAGGCGCTTGATTTGATCGATGGTGTGATTGGATGGGAGGCCGCAATGATCAACGCTCTGCCCGCGCGCCACCCTCAGCCGGAGCCTCTGGATCCCGAAGCGATGAAAGAGTGGAATGCCGATTTCGCGGATGCTATGCGCGACGTATATAACGCCTATCCCGAAAGCCACGAAGTGCGTACGGTTTTTGCCGAGTCGCTTCTGAACCTAACGCCTTGGAAAATGTGGGATTTGCCCGCTGGGCAGCCTGCTGCTGGGGCGCGAACGGTCGAAGCACAAATGGTTCTGGAAGAGGCGCTGGAGGGTGGCGATCCGTCAGCAATGCATCATCCCGGCCTGCTACATCTCTATGTTCACCTGATGGAAATGTCGCCCTTTCCGGAAAAGGCACTGAAGGCCGGCGAAGCGTTGCGTCGGCTAGTGCCCGATGCCGGGCACCTGATCCACATGCCAACGCACATAGATATTCTGTGTGGGTATTACCAGAACGTGGTAGACTGGAATGAGGCGGCGATAAAGGCTGATCTTAAATTCTATGAGGAAAGGGGTGCGTTCAACATCTATACCGGCTACCGCCAGCACAATTACCATTTTGTGATCTACGGCGCGATGTTTCTGGGCCAGTTCGAGCCGGCCATGCGCGCTGTGCAGGGGATGGCCGAGACCACTCCGGACGAGATGTTGCGCATGGAAAGTCCACCTATGGCGGATTACTTCGAAAGCTACCTGAGTTTTGGTCCACATGTTCTTGTGCGCTTCGGTCGCTGGCGGGAGGCTATCCAGCTGGAATTGCCCGATGATCTGTACCTTTACTGCACGAAGGCGGCAAATGTGCATTACGCTCGCGCTATTGGTCACGCCGCCTTAGGCGAGGTGGACGCCGCACTGGTAGAGGAGGCGCTTTATCACACCGCGATCAAACGTGTGCCCAAAAGCCGTACATTGCACAACAACAAAGTGGTCGATCTTCTGGCTATTGGATCGGAGATGTTGCGCGGCGAGATCCTCTATCGTCAGTCAAAGTACGATAAGGCCTATGCCGCTTTACGCCGCGCCATTGCGCTTGAGGATAACCTGCCATATGACGAGCCTTGGGGCTGGATGCAGCCGGTCCGTCATGCATTTGGCGCACTGCTGTTGGAGCAGGGTCACACAGACGAGGCCGAGATGGTCTTCCGCCAGGATCTTGGCCTATGTGGTCAACTTGCTCGCGCAACCGTGCACCCAGATAACGTTTGGGCGTTGAAGGGTCTTCATGACTGCCTAAAGGCGCGCGGTGAAACTGTCGAGATCGTTCATGTGCGCCAGAGGCTGGATCTGGCACAATCGCGCGCCGATAGGGTCTTTGCGGCTTCCTGTTTCTGCGCGCAGGCCGCAATGCGCGTGGCCGACTAACCAGCTGGCTTTGCCAACGCGTAATCTGCGTGTCGAGGATCCAAGTACTTCTTTCACTACCAACATTACTAAATAAAATCTACGACTTGTATCAATAGTTACCCATTTATCTTGTCAAAATTGAGTAATTTTGTTTTTGATTTGTCAGGGTGTTTGTATGAGGCTAGCTTTTTAAAAATTTTAGAGAGTGGGTTTGAGATACTGAAATTATTTAAGATTAGGCTTAACGAAAATGAATCAAGTAATAATGAGATCAAAAACGGTGAGGGATATTTACCTTAACATAAGTCACTTTCTTGATCACTTTATAATGTTAATTTTTGCAAAGGCTGCATATGATGCTGGAAAATATTTCGGATTATCTTACGATGAAATAATTGTTTATGGTACTCTAAGTTTTGTATTCTTTGGAGCCTTCGCTCCATTAGCTTCATATCTCGCAGATAAATTTTCTCGAGCTTTGCTGATGGTCATTTATCACTTCGGAATTGCAGTTGCGTCTATAATAGCAGGAATATCAAGTAGTTTATTTATTCTTTCGTTGTCATTGGCCATTATTGGTATTTTCGCATCAATCTATCATCCGGTTGGTACTGCGATGCTCTTGGCAAAAAATGAAAGAACGGGGTTTAGGTTGGGAATTAATGGAGTATATGGAAATATGGGGGTCGCAGCAGCTCCATTAGTTCTTGGTACAATTTTACTTTTTGGAGACTGGCGTACCTGTTTTATTATACCAGGAATTTTCTGTCTTATCTATGGAATTATATTTTTCGCAGCTCTTGAGAACAATCCGTCGCTAAAACAAACTGAACTTACTCAATTAAATAGAAGTTTCGCAAAAAATTGGCAGTGGGCGTTGGCCTCTATTTCTATCTCTACTCTCGCGGGCGGTTTCATTTTTGGAGCAATGACGTTTATCATACCGCGATATTTTGAGATATATCTCATCGACATTTCAACATCTGTCGCTGTCACTGGTGCTTTGGCAGCTGCAGTCTATGCATGTGCTTCTTTTTCTCAAATAGTAGTTGGTAAGTTAATTGATATTTATTCACCAAAAATAATTTTACTGTATACTGCTGTAGGTCAAATAATTTTCATCTTTTTTGCATCTGCATTGCATAATTGGTATTTATTTTTCATATCCCTCGTTGCAATCTGTTTTGTGTTTGGACAAATTCCAATAAATGATGCGATCCTATCTAGATACATACCGGATGAGAAGAGAGGCAAAATACTAAGCATAAAGTTTTTACTAAACCTATGTGTAGGCGCTGCTGTTCTGCCGATTAGTAGTTTACTTATGCAAAATGGTTACGAGTTTAATACAATATTTATTCTTATGGGCGGGATGGCTGTATTCATATTACTTGCAGCTTTGATTCTTCCAAACCAAACAGAGGTAGATCGGCTAGATAAGATTTACTGATCAGTTTTTTGTCTTATTATCCTACATTGCGAATGTTTAAGAACTTTTCCATTTTTGCATTTCTTTAAAAAACTATGTTACTTCAAGATACTATTTATCGATTACTTTAATTTTATACAGTAGAGTCACACTAAATTTATGCTATTTCTGTCGTTGTGCTATACCAATTCTACTATTTGATATATGATCGATAGTGACTTCGCGAAATAGAAAAATCTTAGATCCTTAATTCTTTTTCGATCAAACTTGCAGCTGATAATAAAAACTCGTCGCTATTTGCTACGCCGGATATTAACAAACTAGTTGGCATACCTTTTTTATCTGTGCCATTTGGTATGGCCACACCTGGTGTGTTAAGGAAGTTTCCTATCGCAGTATTTCTCAGTGCTTTAAGATTTATGCTGTGAAACAGATCATCGTCGCTCTCAAGTAATTCTATTTCTGGCGCTGTAATTGGTGTCGTTGGCATTGCTATTAATGAACCGTTTAACCGTTCCGACAGAGATTTCATTAATCCGTGTCGCGCCCTTTGAAGTTTTATAACAGCAGAGGCCGACATTGCATGTCCATTTTCAATTCTTCTAACAACGCGCCTGTCAATTTTCTCACGTTCTCCAGTTAATAAACGTTTCTCATGTTCAATATAGGCCTCTGCGGCAGTTATTGTACCTAACTCACGGGCCAAAATAATAGATTCTGAAAATTCAGGGCATTTACCACGGATAATTTTTATCCCTATTCTACTGAGTATTTTGATAGCTTTTTCAAAGTTTTCAGCAACAGATTGCTCTAATCCTTCGAATACAAGGCTCTCTGGAATATAGAGGCTTATGTCGCCTTTCTTTGCATGATAATTTTGTTTTCTATTTGCCTTACTAAGGATTTTGTCAATTAATATACAGTCTTTGACAGTTGTTGTAATTGGTCCTACTGTGTCAAAGGTAGCAGAAAGAGCAAAAACACCAGTTTTATCTACTCGACCTGTTGATGGTTTATAACCCACAACGCCATTAAAAGCCGCAGGTATCCTGATTGATCCTCCAGTATCCGTTCCAATAGCTATCGGCGTAAGACCCGCGGCCACTGATACTCCTGATCCTGAGGATGAACCTCCTGGAGAACGTGGTACTTGCTGTGAATTTGGATTATGAGGTGTTCCAAAGTGGGGATTTAATCCGAGACCAGAATAAGCAAATTCGGTTAAATTCAGTTTTCCAAGATTAACCATACCTGCTTGCGTAGCTTTTTGTACCACATCCGCATCTTTTGTAGCCTTTGGACTATTTCGTAGCAAATCGGATGCAGCAGTTGTAGATTCGCCAACCATATCAACTAAATCTTTGTATGCTATCGGCACTCCATCTAGTGCTGATAAAGATTCACCATTTTTTGCTCGCTTATTGGCACTTTTTGCTTCTTTTAAGGCTCGTTCTTTAGTTAAATTTAAAAAAATGGTAGAGTTTTGTCTGTTTATAAGATCAAACAGAAATTCTGTGTATTCAACCGCATCCAGAGTTCCTGATTTTATTGCTGAACCAATAACTTCACCAGATGCCTTGAAATATTTTTCAGGATTTTTTTTCATTTGATTTCTACATCGTTTTAACACTTACTTTTCTAGAAGTATAATAGAAAGTCTGGTAAAGGGTCTTCACCCGGGCTACGGTTCTAATTCTACATTATTTAATGAATACTTTTTCAGCAAGTTTTTTGTAATTCTGTGAATTTAGATAAATTACCAATTATTTTGGTAAATTGATTGACCGTCAAAATTTTGAGCTTTACCAATGTTATTAGTACAAATTTACTATTAATTTAAAAAAAATGGATAAAATCGTATTTATTGGATTGGGGAAAATGGGCTTGCCAATGGCCGAGAACTTGCGAGCTTCTGGTTTGGAGGTTATCGGTTACGACATTAATAAAAGTGCTAGGAATACTTTTTCTGGAGTTACTTTTGATGAGGTCAAGAAGGCATTATCACATGCGGAAACAGTAATAACTATGCTCCCGAGTGGGAAGGAAGTGAAAGAAGTTTTATTTACTGATGATAATTTTCAAAAGACTAAACCAGGAAGTGTCCTTCTGGAAATGTCATCATCCATGCCTAAAGATACTAAGGAAATTAAACATAGACTTGAGGGTTGGATGCAAGTTTTAGATGCCCCAGTTTCTGGGGGTGTGTCACGAGCTAAATCAGGAGAGTTGAGCATAATGGTTGGTGGTTCAAAAGAATTATTCGATAAAAAGGTTCATATCTTTGATGCGCTCGGGCAAAAAGCTTTTTATTGTGGTAAGACTGGAACTGGTCACGCAGCTAAAGCACTGAATAATTATGTGTCAGCCGCGGGTTTAATCGCAGCTTGCGAAGCATTAGTTGTTGCAAAAAAAATTGGTATTGAAGAAGATAAATTTACTGAAATTTTAAATAATTCGACTGGTAAGAATAATACTACTGAGAAAAAACTAAGGCAATTTATCTTAAATAGAGCCTTCAATTCAGGGTTTGCGCTTGCTTTAATGGCTAAAGATGTTGGTATCGCCAAATTAGAATCCGAAGACCATGGAATGAGTTTAAAACTTCTAGATGAAGTATCCAAATATTTAAATTATTCTGTCAAATCTTTTGAAAACGATGTTGATCATACGCAAATTTATGAATTTGTTGAAAATCTAGATTTCAGGAGTTAATTTCGTAAATTTTTTATTGATACGATGACGTAATTTTAAGCTCAGTTCTAGCTTAATTTTCTGGTAAAGAATTTTTTATTTTCAGTCGAAAAGTGTTTTGGAGTACAAAACTAGCATCTCATTTTGAGGGTTTAATCATGATGTCTATAACGTTACTTTCACACCTTTCTATGGTTGGTTTTTCAGCGTTTGTAGGAGGGTCATTTGTTGTAAGTGCTATACTTACTGATCAGATAAGCCCTGACTTTTTAACCTTGTTACGATTTGCGCTATCGGCGCTAATATTAATAGGCTATTTGATATTTTTTAATCGCAATTTATGGTTTTTAATTAGGTATTGGAAAAGTCTTACGATCTTGGCGGTTTGTTATGTATTTTTCTTTATATTTTTATTTTACTCCTTAAGATTTACTAGTCCAACGTCAGCAGCCACCATTTTCACGTTGTTGCCATTTATTTCATTATGTTTGAGCGCACTTTTTATTAAAAAATTTCCTGCATATAGAACCTTTTTAATCTTGGCATTAGGAGCATCTGGAGCTGTATTTGTAATTATGAAAGGTAACTTTGAAAATTTATTATCATTTAATTTTAATTCTGGAGATCTTTTAATATTACTTGGCACAATATTTCATTCGCTATATATTATTTTGTTGCCAAAATTGAACATTAAAGCGGACGCATTAGAAATAACTGCTGGAGTGACATTTTATGGAGCAATTATTCTATTTTTTATCTCTTTAAGAAACTTGAATTTAGACGAAGTTATTGGTTTCTCAACTGAACATTGGTTGAGTTTCTTTTATTTGGTGATATTCGCTAGTATCGTAACCTTTTCTTTACTTGCGTTTGCAAGCAAGAATATTTCTAGTACCAATGTTAGCTCATATACTTATCTAATTCCTGTCTGGGCAGCGCTAATCGAAACTTTTATTATGATGGAAAAAATTCCAACCTATTTGTGGTTAGGGATAATCCCAATATTAGTTTGTAACATATTATTGCTTCAGAGAACTGGTCCCAATTAGAACCAATATTTAACTTCATACAGATTTAACATTCAGTTTATAATTTTAAGTAAGTAGCTATTGCTGAATAACTTTTTTGCGCGTCTTTTTGAAAAATATAGATCTCAATCGGGAAACATGCGGTCTATTGGTTGGAAGAGGAAAAGATCTTAAGGTCACTACATAACATAGAGCCTAGCATTAGTTCATTATAACCCATTGCAAATCTAATTATATGTTTTGTTAGGGTTTGCAAACAAAGGTCTTCTTGCCAGAGCAGCATCGCGTGCTTAACTATCAAAAATTAACTCCGCATCATTACCGTCAGCTATGCCACCCTAAACGAACACCTGTATTCCAGATACTCTTCTAATAGCTTTGAACATTAAAATTGTAAAATCTAAATCGGCATTATCTTAGCATTCAAGGTTCTAGGCATCTTTAAAAAAATATTTTTTATAGTAAACTCTCAATAGTGGTGAAATTTAGAAAATCTTTTTTTGGTGGAAAATATGACAAAACTAAAATCTAAAAGTGCTGTAATTACAGGTGGCTCATCCGGTATTGGAAAAGCTATAGTAGAGCTTTTTCTTCAGGAGGGAGCTGACATTGGAATTTTTGATAAAGACGAAAAAGCAGTATCAGAACAATTGGAAAAATATAAATTAGAACGACAAAACGTAGTATCGTATTGCGGCGACGTTTCAGATCCCAATGATGTAGAACATGCATTTAATCATTTCACAGGTAAAATTGGAAATATAGATATCTTGGTAAATTGTGCTGGGATAGATAACACTGTGTTGCTTGAGGATATGTCTTTGGAAGTTTGGTCTAAAATGATTGATGTTCACCTTACAGGTACTTTTTTATGTACTAAGCAGGTTATAACTGAAATGAAAAAATCTGGTTGGGGCCGCATTATTAATTTTTCTAGTCAGCTCGCCCATAAGGGAGCAGCATCCATGGTCCACTATTGTGCTGCTAAAGCTGGAATAATGGGCTTTACACGGGCTTTGGCGTATGAGCTTTCAGACTCTGGAGTAACAGTTAATTGTGTAAACCCAGGACCAATAGAGACTCCTTTATTGAGGTCTATTCCACAAGATTGGCTCGATCAAAAAAAATCTGAGCTTCCGATCAAGCGTTTTGGCCACGTTTCAGAGGTAGCACCGGCAGTTTTGTTACTAGCATCAGATGACGGTGGATATTTTATGGGTGCTTCTATGAATATGAATGGTGGTGATTATATGATTTGACCCCGCCTACCTATAAGAATTTTTATATTTGATATAAAAGTTTTCTAATACTTCATTTTATTCTTCGCATTTGGGAGAGAAATCTGGGGTTATTGAAAAAATAATATTATTGGGTAGCTTGAGTTTCTTGTTCAAATTTTTCAAAATAATCCATAATGTCAACTTTCGCAGTCTTTGTCAGACATTGATTACATGCATGAACTACATGGTCATCGGACAGATGGACTGTTTCTGGAATATCTTCGCAGTCCTCTTCACGAAAAGGGCACCTGCTTTTTAAACTGCAGCCTGTTGGAAGATTAATGGGGCTGGGTATCTCTCCGTCTAAACTTACACTGGTTGGTCGTTTTACACTAGTACTTGGCAAGAGAACAGATGAAAGCAAGCCAAGGGAGTATGGATGCCTAGGGGACGCAAATATTCTGTCTGCATCGCCTTGTTCGATGATCTTTCCTAAGTAAAGGATCGCAACTTTGTGGCTAATGTGTTTTACTGCTGACAAATCATGTGAAATGAAAAGATATGATGTTAATAGATCCTTTTGTATTTGGATTAGTAATTCCATAATTTCGGCTCTTGCTGTTGGATCCAGAGCAGATGTAGGCTCATCTAATATTATAAGTTTCGGATTAGACACAATTGCCCGAGCAATTCCAACTCTTTGTTGGAAGCCCATTGAGATCTCATTGGGATATCTATTCATATCTGACGCCGAAATACCTACGCGTTCAAAGCTTTCATGGACAACCTTTTCTGACTTGGTATCATAAGAGCCAAGATTTTTTAAAGGCTCACTTACTATTTCAAATAATGTCATTTTAGGGTTTAGAGCTTCAGCCGGTTCCTGGAAAACTAATTGAATTTTCCCCATAAGTTCTTTGTCACGAAAACTTTGCCTTTTCCCTAATGTTTTATCTAGAAAATTGATATTACCTGCAGTCATTTGTTCTAGGCCTAACAAGCATCTGCCGATAGTAGTCTTTCCAGANCCCGACTCACCAACCAAAGCCAAAGTTTCTCCACTTTCTAGACTAAAAGANACATCATTAACTGCTTGAACAACTGAAGAGCTGCCGGCGATTGGAAAATGTTTTACTAGNTTTGATACTTCGAGTAATTTTTCTTTTACAGGCCCTTTATTTTCTANTGGTGTGCNNGTGCCAAATTCTTTATNTAAGTTAACTTTTTTTGTCCCTTGAAACTTTGACGCTGATAACAACTGTTTCGCATATTCATTTTTTGGGCCTTTAAAAAAGTCAGCAGTGGATTTATCTTCAACGATTTTACCATTGAATAAAACACAAACTCGATCTGCAAAATGTGCTGCCACACCAAGATCACGAGTCACGAAAATTAAAGAAGAACCTTTGTCTAAAACTAGACTTTTAAGGAGATCTAAAACTTGAGCTTGAACTGTAACATCTAATCCAGAAGTAGCATCATCTGAAATAACAATTTCTGGATCGCAAGCAAGAGAAATTGCTATTATCACGCGTTGAGCCATACCCCCAGAAAGTTCGTGTGGATATGCATCAAACCGACGTTGAGGGTCAGGTATTTTTACATCCTCCAATAACTTTATAGCCTTGTTTTTAGCTTCTTCTCGCGTTAGTCCCAAATGATGCATGATAACATTACTTATTTGCTGGCCGACCGTTTCAAGCGGGTCTAACTCCCCTTTTGGATTGGAAACAATTGTTGTAATTCTATTACCTCTGAGTTTGCTAAGTTCCTCATTATTAAGCTCTAATAAGTTTCTGTCATGGTAGAAAACTTTTCCGGAAGNGAGGCGTCCNGGAGCTGGTATAAGATTCATGACTGAGCGAGATAGAATTGTTTTACCAGAACCTGACTCTCCGACTAACGCAATTATTTCTTTGCTTTTTATCTGTAATGAGATTTTATCCAATACTAATTTATTGGTCTTTCCATCTTCGTTTGGAAAATCTACGCTTACATTTTCAACAGAAAGTAGAATTGTTTTTCCCCTAAACCATTACGTTGTACGTGGATCTATGTAGAAATATAAAAGATCTACTATCAAATANATTATCAGGGAAAAAACGGCCGATACTAAAACAAAGCCTAAGACAGGATTAAAGTCAGCATTCAGCACGCCATTAACNGCATATTGACCCGCACCACCCCAGCTGAATACTATCTCTACTAAGACCGCACCTCCAATTAAAAATCCGAAAAGAACACTTACTATTGTTATTACAGATGGTAGAGAGTTTCTGAAAGCTTTTCTTGCTATAGTTTTCTCNGGTAAACCACACAGCGCACCATATTTACTAAAATCTTCGTCAAGCATTCTTTCCATCGTAGCNTGCGTCATTTTTAANATTGGCCCAGCATTTATGAGGCCCAGGGTAACTACTGGNAGAATTAAATGCCCAACTGCATTTTTGAACGCGGCAAAGTTTAAGTCTATTATGCTGTCAATTAACAAGGAGCCAGTAATTGACGGAGGCGGTATAATAAAAAAATCTATCCTTCCCAACGGGGCTGGCACTACAGAAAGGACTGTATAGAAAATATAAATAAATACTAAGCCTAACCAGAAATCTGGCAAAGCACCTGCGAACAAACCGTAGTAATCTGCAGTTCGGCGTGTTAAGCCTTTTTTTAAACGCGCACCAGCTCTACCCAGTGGTATTCCAATAGCTAAAGCGAGTAGTAGGCTTAATATGATAAGCTCTAATGTAGCCGGAAATCTTTGCAATAAATCCTCAGCAACTGGCCTAGTAGTTTGCCATGAATTTCCTAAATCTCCNNTTAATACGTTTGAAATATATATAANGAATTGTTCAAAAAGTGACTTATCCAGTCCNAACTCTGNTCTTAAGTTTTCTAAAACGGAGGGTGTCGCGAATGGGCCTGCCATTAATACTGCAGGATCGCCNGGAATAAGCTGTAGGAATAAAAAACTTACAAGTGTTATACCAAAAAGTTGTGGNATTACAAAAAGTAAGCGTTTTCCAAGAAANAAATAAAGTCTTTTCATTTACCCTTCCNAACCTAAGATANTAAAAGTTTTCTGGTTCTCACTGGGTCTGCAAGTATTTCAATACTTGAGCCGACCAGCGCAAAACCGAGAACTGTTAATGCTAAAGCTAATCCAGGAAATATTGATGGCCACCAATGCCCCGTAACAATGTTTTGAAAGCCCATAGAAATCATACTACCCCACTCTGGTGTTGGCGCTTCTACGCCTGCACCGATAAAGCTAAGTGCTGAAGTTAACAGAATGGCCCAACCAATATTTACAGACAATTGTGCCAAAAGCGGCGCGATCGAATTGGGAATAACATGCGACAAAATAATTTTCATATCGCTTGTTCCTGCTATGTAAGCAGCTTCAACATATCGCATCCTTCGAATAGATAAGCATTGAGACCTCATTAATCTTAAATAAATTGGTGCATTAACNAAGGCTATTGCCATNACCAAACTCTGAATGCTCTGTCCCANTACNGCNACCACAGCGATGGCAAAAACAAATACGGGAAATGCCTGCACAACATCNGCACTTCTCATAATAAAGGCTGAACTAAACCCAGCTGCCTTGCCAGAGCTATCGTAAAAACCAGCAATAGCGCCTAAAATTACTCCCAAAATTGCAGACAGCAAGGTGCCAAGCAATGCAATCGCAAGGTCTACTCGCGGNGCATATAAAACNCTTGAGAAGACATCCATACCAGTTGCATCTGTACCCATTAGGTAAGGCCATTGTGGGGCTTTCAGATAGTTTTTTGCATCTGATTTTATAGGGTCAAATGGAGCAAAAAGAGGAGCGAAGATTGCGATGAAAATAATTAAAACAACTATAATGTAACCAAGCATAAAATCTGGGCGTTTTTTCAGCACACGAAAAAAAAGATTAAGCTTACCTGTCATTATTTTCCCCGAAAACTCTTTGATATAAAGTGCCTGCTAAATGTTTTCAGACGGCTTCAAGCTTGAAGCCGTCTGAACTTTTTTTTAACTTTTTGAGAAGTCTTGAAATCTAATATTGTTAGAAGTGTAGTACGTCCAACCGCTTAGACTACTATTTCTTGCCATGGTGTAATTTGGATAAGCAACAAATGTCCAAGGTGCTTCATCCATCACTATTTCTTGAGCTTTACCCATAGCATCCAATCGAACTGTTTCATCCGCTGTTTCAGCTGCAATTTTAAGCAATCCATCTACTTCACTATTTACATAATTAGAGTAATTAACAAAACTTTCACTATCGAAATAGAGCGTCATTGAGTAGCCAGGATCAGGACACCAAGGACTGTCTACGTAAAAGATCATCGCCTTTTCTCTTTGGGATACCGCGTTGTAAAATGATCCAGCAGGAACTTTTTCTAGGTTTAAATTTACACCTATTTCTCGAAGCGCTGATTGGTATAGTATTGCGATTGGTTCTTGAACGGGATCACCAGCATTGTAAGACAGAGTAGATTCGAAGCCATCTGGAAAGCCTGCCTTTGCCAACAATTCTTTGGCCTTTGCAGGATCGTAACTATATGGAGAACCGCCAATGAAGCCAGGATATATGTTTGGCATACAGCCATCAAGAGGACTTGCTAGCCCCTGATAAACTGAACTCATAACGTCTTGCATAGGGAATGCGTAATTCATTGCGCGACGTATATCTACATTGTCAAATGGGGCCATCTTAGCATTAAGTTCTATCCAAATCATGAATGATGCCGGTACTGTCTCAACTTCAACGTTAGGCACACCTTTCAAACCCTTAATTTCGAGAGGCTGTAAATATTGTGCTATATCTACCGCACCACCTTGCAATAGTTGTACTCGTGAAGCTGATGTTGGAACTTCTTTGAAGATTACTCGATCAATGGCTGGTTTTCCTTGCCAATAATCTTCCCTGGCCGCGAAGACAGCTTGTTGGCCGCGGGCCATACTTTCTAATCTATAAGGTCCAAAACCTGCACTGTCGTTTTCTATAAATCCTTTTGCCCAAGGATCATCGTCAGTAGCTACCTCTTTACATTTTGTTGAATCATATATCGGATTATAAAGGTTGGGGTGGATTTTTAGTATTAGGGGGTTAGGATTATCAAGATTGAATGAAATAGTATATTTGCCCTCTACCCTAACGTCTTCTGGGCGACTTAAACCAGAAACTTTTGTGTAAAAACCTCCGATCGCTGCCAGTCCAAACTTACGATCCCAAGTCCATTTCACATCTTCTGCCGTTAGTTCATTTCCCCAATTAGACATCACACCTTCGCGCAATTTAAACACTATACGTTTGCCGTCGGGTTGAAGTTCCCAAGACTCAGCTAGCTTCCCTTTCATATTCACGCCGCCTGATTTGTCTGCGTAGTAAGCCGTATCTTCTCTTTGGGCTGTAGGTACTGATGCGTCAGGCATTTTCTCAAATTCGACAAGGCCATCATACAGGGCTGCGACTGCTTCAAAAGTTCCCAGTGATACGTCATATTCGCAATCAAGACTTTGAGGGGTGGCTGGGGCTGCAATTACCATCGTGCCAGAGTGACCTCCAGCTAGAGCAGCTTGACTCATCAAGTTTGGGACTAAGGCCATCGATGACATGGCTATCGACTTGTTTAAAAATGTCCTTCGCGTAAGATCGTCTATCTTCATTTTTTGTCTCCTTTATCTAAAATCTTTGTTCCTTTTGATGTATGATAATGAGGTCAGGGTATCTTTTGTATTTAAACGAGTCCAATACATAATTATCTAATTTTTATCAAAAATTTACAAAGAAAAAAGTAGATTACTGGATATTGTGCTTCTTTGAAAATATACATCCAAATATTGTAAGAATTTGCGAACCGGTTAATATTTTTAAAAAAGTTAGAATATTAACAAGATTGATAGTATGCTCAAAACGTCAGCAGTTTAATATGATATTTTAGTTATTGTAAGCTTTGGGAGAAAAACTATGTCAAAAAAAATTATGTGTGCGTTTGGCACTGACATCGATTCGGTAGCAGGCCAAATTGGATCTTATGCTGGAGGAGACTCACCCTCAGATATTCAGAGGGGTATCTTTGCAACTGAAGTTGGTGTTCCCCGATTATTAAACTTGTTTAAAAAATTTGATTTGACCACTTCATTTTTTATTCCTGGCCACACTATTGAAACTTTTCCTAAAGAAATGGATATGATAGTAGATCAAGGCCACGAAATCGGTGCTCACGGTTACCTTCATGAAAACCCTATCGCTATGACCGAAAATCAAGAAGAAGATGTGTTGGTTAAGTCGGTTGAGTTAATAGAAAAATTATGCGGTAAAAAACCGACTGGATATGTGGCACCGTGGTGGGAAATGTCAAATTCTACAGCTGCGCTACTTTTAAAGCATGGATTTTCCTATGATCACAGTCAAGGTTATCGAGATTTTCAACCATTTTATGCTAGAGTAGGTGATGAGTGGAATGTCATAGATTATACAGCATCAGCAAAAGATTGGATGAAGCCATTGAAGCACGGTTACGAGATTGATCTAGTAGATATTGCTGCTAACTGGTATGTTGATGATCTGCCACCTATGATGTTTATGAAAAAAGTCCCTAACAGTCATGGTTTTGTTAGTCCGCGAGATATAGAACAAATGTGGAAAGATCAGTTCGATTGGGTATATCGTGAAATGGACTATGCTGTTTTTGCTTTTACCATTCATCCAGACGTATCAGGACGGCCGCAGGTATTAATGATGCTGGAGAGGTTAATTGAATATATAAATCAACATTCAGGTGCTGAATGGATGACATTTGACGAAATTGCTAATGATTTTAGAGCGAAGTTTCCGTTTGAAAGCAAAATCAGGCCAGAGGTTATTTGAAATGTGTGCAAATTGCGGGTTCCCTGAAACTCTAGGATATTGGTCTGATGCTGGTAGCACAACAGCTAGTGATAGAATTAGGGGTAGGATCATAAGAGCAAAAAAAATCAATGACATTCTAGTAAAATATAATTTACGCTTCAGTGATGACGGGACGAGCCAATATTGCCAAGTATCAAATTTATTGGGGGAGGTAAGAGTCATTTCTCAAATTGACGAAGTATGGATGGCTGCTGCGGCCTTATATGGGCGACCAATAGATCCTTTAGAGAAGAACTTTTTCGCTTGAAACTTTTTAGGTTCACATTCAGTGGATAGAAGAATTCAGCTTTCAATTATCTCAGGGTTTTTGGGGAGTGGTAAAACTACGTTCCTTCAACACAAAATTTTTCAGAAAGATCATAGTAAACTTTGCATTGTAATAAATGAAGCTGGCGATATTTCTATAGATGATGTTTTGTTGGATGATAAAATTGAAAAGATAAAAATATCTGGCGGATGTATTTGTTGTGATAGTAATGCCGAATTTGTTGAAAAGTTGGTTGATTTGTGTGGTATACGTAACCACGCTAATGCAGATTTTAATAATCGCATAGATACAATACTGATCGAGACAAGCGGAATATCAGATCCAGCAGCGATATATAATAGTATTGTAAATCACTCGATTTTAGGACGAAATATTGTTGTCAAAGGGATATCAGTTTTACTGGATGCTTTTGATAACAATACTTTTATATCAGAGCCGTTGATTGCAAAACAATTAGCTTGTGCAGATGAAATCTTTATAACTAAAGCTGATTTAGTATCCGATGAAGTGGTTGCACAAAAGTATAATATTGCCAGATACTTTAATCCTTCTGGTTTAATTAAATCATGTTCCAACGGTGAAATACAAAATTTAACTGAAGAACAAACTAAGCAGTTTGATATAAATTCTATCTTGCGTGATGCAAAAGCTAAGAGAGTGGATAATTATGAAACATTCGTTGTTAACTTAGAGGAACATACTGATTGGAATAATTTAGTCATCTGGGTTTCTGCCTTACTTTCATGCCACGGTGATAAAATACTCCGTTTAAAAGGTATAATTAACTCGCCTGCTGGTAGATTATTGATACAGGGTGTTGGGCCAAATATACAGAAACCTCAAAGGCTCCCTAAAGACTTTCATGAAAGTCAAAATTTTTTAGTTCTCATTGGTCGAGGCTTTGATAAAGAAACTATTAAGAAGTCGGCAAATTTTCTAAACACGTAATTTTTACTTTGAAAAACCCTGTTGGTCGGATTGATGATTTTAGGAAGAAACACATAAATTTCTTCATCCACGCCGCTAACACGAATATTGTGTGGATCCGACTCGGCGGTGTAACGAACGTTCGAGATTGACTTTTCAATATCTGTAAGGATCTTTTTCGCATCTTGTAAAAATTCTAATCCAGCTTGGGTCAGGCTTACTTGCCGACTGGTTCTGAACAATATAAGCGGATACGGCTAGACCCCACCCTAAAAAAAGAGCACCTTGCTGGGTCTGACATTGTGTTTTACGTCCTTATAATAAGACTTGGTTCAAAGGTTTAAATCATTTTTTTCCATATTGCATAGAGGCTTTCTGGCAAAATAATCACCATTTTTTTTAGCGGAAATAATATGTGACTCTTTGTATCAGTGTATTAGAAATTTTGATTATTCTCTTTAGCTTAACTCTTTCTGAATATATATCTTCGGCACTTTCAACTAAACGTCTATTAATTTTACATCGGAGAAATAATAATGAAACTATTAGCAGCTACATTGACGGCAGCGGCTTTAACTATGGCCGCTCAGCTGGCGTCAGCCGCGTGCGACAGTGGAGAAATTGTAATCAAACTTTCCCACGTTACCAATACTGATAAGCATCCAAAAGGAATCGCTGCAACACTACTTCAGACACGGGTTAATGAAGAAATGAATGGCAAAGCCTGTATGGAAGTTTACCCTAACTCAACCCTCTACAACGATAATCAGGTTCTTGAAGCAATGCTAAACGGCGACGTTCAAATGGCGGCACCCTCTCTTTCAAAATTTGAACAATTTACAAAAGTTTTCCGCATCTTTGATTTGCCGTTCATGTTCAAAAACATCAATGCAGTTGATGAATTTCAAAATTCTGAAACTGGCCAAGCTATGAAGGAAAGTATGGTCAGAAGAGGCCTATTAGGCTTAGCATTTTGGCACAATGGTATGAAGCAAATGTCTGCAAACAAGCCGCTAGAAATGCCAACAGATGCCAATGGTCTAAAATTTAGAGTTCAAAACTCTGAGGTTTTGAAAGCGCAAATGGCAGCTCTTGGGGGCTCGCCACAGCCCATGGCTTTTTCAGAAGTATATGGAGCTCTGCAAACAGGAGTTGTTGATGGTCAAGAAAATACTTGGTCCAATATTTACGGCAAGAAATTTTTTGAAGTTCAGGATGGCATAACAGAAACAAATCATGGGATTATTGATTACATGCTTGTGACGTCTACTGACTGGTGGGATAGCTTAGATTCCGATATTAGAAGCCAACTTTCGACTATAATTGCAGAAGTTACGGCAGCTAGAAACTCTGAGTCAACTTCGGTAAATGAGGCGGCAAAGAAGGAAATTATTGCCGCTGGTGGAGTTGTACGTCAATTAAGCGAGAAACAGCGTTCCGCTTGGGTGGCTGCGATGTTGCCGGTATGGGATCAGTTTAAAGGTGATGTTGGCGAAGCTAATATAGCAGCAGCACAGTCGATAAACGCAAATCATTAAATAAAATAACCTGGCCTTTAATCTCTAACGGCCAGGCTTTTTCACTCTTAGCTAAGCATTCAATGAGTTATAAAAAAGATACAACAAATTCTTCCAGATTTTTTAGAATCGTAGATGAGATTGAGGAAACTTTTATCGCAATTTTATTAGCAGCTATGGTTACGATAACCTTTATAAATGTAGTTCTACGATATGGTTTTAATTCAGGCCTTATTTGGGGCCTAGAGTTAGTTACCTATCTTTTTTCTTGGTTGGTTCTTTTTGGTATCAGCTACGCTGTAAAAAAGACATCTCATCTTGGTGTTGATGCTATAATTAATACAGTTTCTACTAAAACTAAAAAGTCCATGGGATTAATTGTTGCCGCTTTATGCATTTTTTACGCTTTTTTACTTTTAAAAGGCTCATGGGACTATTGGGCAAACTTTGCGAATTTACCTAAAACAACTGGACGATGGTTTCCTACCGGCTTTGAAGAAATGAAAAGGACATCTTTCAGATCTTGGTATGAGGTGAATGATATACTGATGCCGGCTTGGTTACGTTGGATAGAGCCCATTATGAATTATGGGGATGCATACGAAAAAATTCCACGATTTTTACCATATGCTATTCTACCTTTTGGGAGTGCTCTTTTGTTGCTAAGGTTTCTGCAAGCTGCGCTTCGAGTTCTTAAAAATGAACAAAAGAGTTTGATTGTTAGCCATGAAGTTGA
>NZLM01000024.1 GCA_002694245.1 Methanobacteriota archaeon | reverse complement strand
GTCTGCTGCGGAGTAATAATGAGTAAACTGTGAGAATGAATTGTTCATTGGGAATGCTGCCCAAACGTTTCCAGCATTCTGCCACTGGCCCCATGCAATCAAATCGAAATGCGTTGGGTTTCCAATATCAGAGAATGGTATCGATAACTCTGTGTTTTGGTTATCA
Source organism: Methanobacteriota archaeon (assembly GCA_002694245.1). GTDB lineage: Archaea > Thermoplasmatota > Poseidoniia > Poseidoniales > Poseidoniaceae > MGIIa-K1. The sequence goes on along the minus strand of NZLM01000024.1, from coordinate 12,032 downwards.
TTCCAGCCAGCATGAAGTTCCGGACTTGAGATATCATTCCACTGTCCGTCACTAAATCCAACAACTCTAGCGTATGATGAATCCTCGATTACAACACCATAATCTCCAGCGAAAGGTAGCGTTTTTATTCCATTCCATCCTTTGGCGGAAACGGAGCCNTGATCGCTTGTATTNAGGTAAAAGAACAGGTCTGCGCCATTGTCTTGAGAACTCAAGTCTGTACCACTCCANGCNAGGTANAGATTATTGGAATCCCAATCGATGTGAAATGAAATACCGTTGGCATCAGTTCCCATGTGAGTATCTTGACTCCATTCGTCAAGAGACCCGTCAACTGTTGCTGCCATTGATGAATAGGCTGGAAGAAGAAATACCAACACAAGTAGCATAGCACTACGACGCATGNGNCCGCTAGAGGGATTAAACTCAAAGGTTTTCGTCTNTGTGGGATGGATTAATGGCACAGNAAANTGGAATTTTGTGCCACATCACAAGCCTTCCCAAAGGCTTAGAGGATGCTGAGAAATTCCTAGATTATGCAGCTAGTTANGGAGCCTCNCAATGGCAAGTTCTACCGATAACACCTCCCGACGAGCANGGCTCACCATANTCTTCACCGTCTGCTTTTGCAGCATGGGATGAANTGGGACAGTCGGTAGAGGCTGACATGAAAGATGAGTCTTTTTGGCTGGAAGACTGGTTAATGTTCGAGCAATTGAAGATTAAATTTGATGGCAAACCATGGCACGAATGGCCACCAGAGTACCGTAACAGAGACCCTGCCGCACTNGCGGAAATTGCAACTGATTCCTCTGCACAAGCTAGATTTATGGGTCGNTGGAATGAGGTAAGAGAATATGCAAAATCNAAGAATATCAGTCTCATTGGAGACTTACCGATATTTGTTGCACACGACTCGGCAGATGTTTGGGCGCATCGTGATTTATTCTTGCTCAATGACAAGGGAATGCCTGATGTCGTTGCAGGTGTGCCTCCTGATTACTTCAGCAAAAAAGGACAGAAATGGGGCACAGTTCTGTATGATTGGGATGCTCACAGAAAGCAGAATTGGCGTTGGTGGAAAGAANGAATGGGTCGAATGATGAGATTATTCGATATCGTGAGAATAGATCACTTCAGAGGACTTCATTCAGCTTGGGCTATTCCTGNGAAGCATAAAACAGCGAGGAAAGGAAGGTGGATGGATGGTCCAAAAAGTGAACTNATTAATGCATTAATCGAGGTTTGTGGAAGCAAAGAATGCATTATTGCTGAAGATTTNGGAATAATTCCTCCAGAGGTAAACCAACTNAGAGTAAAACACGAGTTGGAGGGNATGAGTGTCTTGCAGTTTGCTTTTGATGATGATAATGCAGACAACCCGCACAAACCTGAGAACATTACTTTTGACAGAGTAGTTTACACCGGGACTCATGATAATAATACAACCAAAGGCTGGTGGGACGAGAAACGAAGAAAGCGGTTGAGAAAACATATGAGAAAGGGAGAAACAGTGTGCNAAACTATGATTCGGTTGGCTGTAGATAGTCCAGCTAGGATGGCTATCATACCCCTNCAAGATATTCTTGAATTGGGAAGTGAAGCGAGGATGAACACCCCTGGTGTTGCTTTTGGCAACTGGAAATGGAAATTTAGTTGGGATCAATTATGANTGAAAATACTGTTTTGTCTATTGACAATTGGAATGAAATATGCTCACAATTTTCCAAGATGTTCGAAGGTTTAGGAGAAATAGAATCGAATGAGGAATATGTCTCATACAATTCAATTCCACCCTATGTAGCAACAGGGATNACGGTCAATAAACAAGGTATAATACTTGCAAATATGCCANTNCANTCTGTNCAAACAGAGTATGAGTATGTTGAATTTGACAGCGAACTTAANTGGATGAGCCTNTACAATAGTAAATCGAAGTACACTTACAAAATACCTTCAGAAATTTTGTCGCAAAGAAAGTAATCAGGTGACCANTATGGAGAAGTATACCAAAAGATTGCCAATAAGTTGTTCAAAAGTGTTTGATCTCAGCCCNGANGGCGTCTGGGAAATGATNACTGCTCCNGGNAACCTAAATGCNACGCATCCATTTTGTGATACNAATGAAGCATTGGTTTGGGATGGANAAAACCANAGCGACAGACTTGTTTANCTCAANGGAAGAACNTACGTNAGAAATTTTCAGACTTGGGATGAGAACAAAGGATACACCCTACTAATNGGAGANGATAATGGAGCNCAATCCTATGTGGTTTGGGAAATCGAAAGTGTTGGAGAAAATAAGNCGAAATTGAGCATNACNGTGTATCCTTTTATCCTTGCTAAANTGCCAAAATTCCTAGCATTTATTCCCCACNTATTCTGGGTAAAACCAAGGATGACTGCNTATCTNAATTCTGTTTTAGGTGGCTTCGCATATTTTTGTGATACAGGAGAAAGTGTTCCAAGAAACCATTTTGGTAGCCACAAATGGTTCTCTTGATTANGTCACTTGNTTTTAATGAGAATTGAAATTTAATCTGAACCGAATCTCACTATTACGAAAAACGAATCCTTAAGTTACATATGCAATCCAAGGGGGTCCGTGATAACCAACCGAAAAGCGAGTCTTTCCAAGAGGAAAGAAGCGAGTAATCATCTCGCTGAACTCCCACATGGCGATGCATCTTTGCATCGTGCTCCGGTTATCAAAATATCAAATGANNTTGAAAAAACACCNGCTCAATTCAGGTCNTTCCACCTATCTGGAATGGATATCCAAAATTTCTGCTCAAGAATAGATTTACCACTACCTTTCCTACTATTTGTAGAAGACACAGNGGANACTCCATGCATTGTAATTGGTATTGTTGGACCTGATAACTACAATCGAGATAGGCCTGACGAAATCGTGTATGGGCGAAGATGGAGAGTAGAGAGGCATCTATCGTATTCTGAGATCTTGCANACNATTGTCCTNGCATGNAAGACTGCTATGGAACACGAAGCCAGAGAGCGAATAGTNCTGAAGAATACAACACCGCTAAACGCTCATCAAGACCACGAAATTATGGCAGATATTCTNAACAACGGAATAATGCCAGAGGCTGTGAAGTTCGATTTACAAGACTTGATTATTGATAATCGGCCGATTAAAATTACAAGANTTGAATCAATCGATGATTCCCATAAAATTTTGACNATTGATTTTACNGACAATGCTGCCTCAAATCTACCNTTTTTNTCAGGNAATATGTCAGTNCTACTAACTGATGGAATTGAGCCTGTAAACGCAATATGGAATGGGATATTGGAAAGAGGCTGCTCTTGGATACATGAGAGTATCAAACTTGATGGTCAAGCAGTTTTTACAAAATCTATCAACATAGGACAAAGAATTGCTTACTCTAGACTGCATCGCAACGATACAATTCTACAGGCAGAAAAAATCGCAATCAATTACAGGCAAGTTATGAATGAGTATATCGATACTATCAGAGCGCCAGAAATTAATCCNGGGCCAACAAATACCAGAAGTATGGATACNCTTGAAAGAATTAATCCAGAACACGGATTTAGGCCACACCTAGNCTGATTCANCCCCAATAAGCTTCACGAATGTTCTGATTTGCGTTCATGCATGCTACGACATCTGCAGGTCGGTTCGGAATTTCTTCAATACCCGCAAGATGATTGTATATCGGCATTACATTCGACATGTTCACTACNCCCCAACCAACTTGGGTACAAGGTGCAATTGGAGACATTGGTGTAGTTCCTGATGTAGGATCCCATGTCATGAAACTTGGATACCATGCGGATTGATTCAAAGCATGTCTAATGTCTGCATTAGTAATTGGCAGATCACTGCTGTTTACCAACAAGCCATTTCTTCCATAATCATCAGATGCTCCTGACATCATGTCTCCAGTATCATTTCTCAACATGGTAATAACCAAACTGAGTATTCCTGCTGTACGAGGAGTTGCAAACGAAGTTCCAGATGTAACGTGGTAGCCATCTGTATCATCATGGTTTGGAAGCAGTTGTGTCCAATCTGCTGCAATGTCAGGATAAGAACCACTCATTGTCTCTTTTTGGTCGTCATCTTCCTCTGCGTATCCTGAGATACCAATCGACCAAGGGGGCCCTGCTGTAGAATCTTGTACAGCTGGTGAAGGAGTGTTATCTGAGGCACCTGTGTGAATCTTGTTGTAGTCTACAACTGCGACACGAGTAGCATCTTCAATACCAGGTACAGGAACGCTACCTATTGGTCCAAATGAGGTAGTTATGATGTCGACTAGCGGTTGGTTTGCTGCCGCTAAAACAGCAGCATCAGAGAATCCCTCTACGAAGAAAATTACAGCATCCGGGTTAGCATCCAGTACAGAACCGGTTACCGCTGTCCCGTGACCATCTGAAGGATCGTCTAAGATTGGGATATCTGTGGCATCATCGGGGGTTGTACCAATAATTCTAGTACCGGGGAAGTATACTATATCGCTGGATGTAATGACATCCCAGCAGGATTCTTTGTCTGCATCATATCTTTCCTGCCATGTCCCGTTTTGGGTCAAATTACAGGTCATAGTTACACCTAATCCTTCGAGTAGCCAATCTGGATATGTCTCATTCAAACGAAATCTGTCGTGATATACATTGATTCCAGTGTCAATTGGCGCTACAATACTGTACGCACCTAATTCCGGCTCAATTTCGATAACGATCTCCTCGACTATTTCTGTATCACTAAGGCAACCTGTAAGCGACATACTAGCCATAAGCAAGGCCATCATAACAACCTTGGAAGTATCTCGCATAACATCCCGTAATGTTCAGCCATTTTGAGGTTGACCCTTACTATGCTCATCGCATTTTGATAGAATAATACAGACATTATTAATCAAAACCAAGGAAATCAAACCATGCCAGAAGGGCCTGAAATTCATCGTGCAGCGGATAAAATCCGCAAAGCACTAGAAGGAAAGGTCATCGAAAATATTGAGATTACTCTGCCAAAGTATGAGGGTAGAGAAAGCGATTTTCTCGGTAAAACTGTCAACAAAGTTGAGGCAAGGGGCAAAGCACTGTTGATTCATTTTGACAATTTTGTAATGTACAGCCACAATCAATTATACGGCCGCTGGACAGTTAACCTTAGGACAACAGAAGCAAAGAAATGGAATCGATCACTTAGAGTTGCACTAACCACAGACAAACACACGTGCAGACTTTGGTCTGCCACCGACATTTTGTTGATGGANCCATGGGAATTATCTGGTCANCCCTACCTTGCTAAACTAGGTCCTGATGTNGTNATTGAAGAGACTAAAATTCAGGATTTAGTTGACCACATGAATCANAAAACNTACCAGAGAAGACGNCTCAAAACCCTACTATTAGATCAGGGATTTTTTGCAGGNATTGGGAANTATTTNCGCAGTGAAGTTCTGTTTACTGCAGGCTTGCACCCNGACAGAACNGTTGGTTCCCTTTCAGATGAGGAAAAAGAAAAACTTGCGAAAGAGGCTTTGTTCTTGTCGAGGCAATCGTTCCATAATCCTGGGATTACAATTAATTTAGAGATGTACGAAAATCTTCGCGATTTAGGTTTCTCAAGAGGGCAATCAAGGCACTGGGTATTCACACGCAATGACAAAGAATGTCACGAATGTGGCGATTTAATCGTACACACAAGGCCAGCTGGGCGCAGATTAGACTTCTGTCCATCCTGCCAGTCTTAGTGTATCATAGATACCGGATTGTGATCCAAGTCTAGAAGTTAGGGGATTAACTAATCACAGTGGTGATTATCTTCACCATATACCCGCTTATGATTAATTTATCATTTGTAAACCATTGCTATTTTGTAATAGGAATGTTTGAGAGAAAATATTTTGTGATCTTCACACAAGTAGCCATTATGCTCGTATGCGGTGAATGCGGAGAGAGTCTTCAGGAGAAATGGGTCACATGCCCATTTTGTTCCAGTCCACTCAACAAAGTCTCAGACTCAATTCAAGAATCTTCTCACAAAAGCAAAGATATTGACGACAATTCAATTTCCGAGACGAATAAATCTAATGCCGTTGTGATAACAAAAACAGACAATACTGTTCTTTGGAATGTTGTCATTGTAGGTTTAACAGCGGCTGTTTTGCTATATCCCACTGGGATTTTCTCCCTTTCAATTGCTGAGAAAGCGTTTTTTGATTGTGGAGGCTTTGACGAAGCATTTGGTGACTCAAACTGCAGTGATATGAAAACAAGAAACGCCACTTACATGTTTCTGTCACTACTTTGCGCAATTTGTGCTCTTGCAATTAACAATAAAAAAATCGATAAATCAAAAATCCGGCCCGAAAAAGTGAACAAACAAAGAGTAGAAAGAGTAGAAATCAGTAAAGAACAAAGGGTTACGAGATTCTTGTTACTAGTTAATTTAATTTTAATTCCAATCTTTGGTACCCTACTGACTCTATCAGTCAATGTAGATCCTGATCAATACATCTGTGATAACGGAGAGAGTGTTGATGCTGATTTGATTAACGACAATATCGTTGATTGTAGCGATGGCTCCGATGAGTCTGTCGAAGGTGATAGCTGGATCTGGGAGCAAAATTTGTCCAGCGTTGTACCGTCATTTGTTAGTGGTTTAGTTGTTCTCTTTGTGGTTAATTTTGTTGGTTTGAAGAAGGGACTAAGGAAGCCTTAGAACTAATTTTATTGCTATAGCCGTAAATTTGCATCACAGAATATTTGAATAAAATTATGCTTGATATTTATTCCTAGTTTTTCTGATAAACATTAATAGAACACGAATTTAAGGGTTCAACATGGCATTTTGCGTGTCTTGTGGAAGTGAAATGGATGACACTTGGATGGCTTGCCCAAAATGTGGGACTGCAAAGGGGGGACAAACTGTACAATATGCTGCCCCACAAATCATACAGCAACCTATAGCATATTCCGTCCAACAACCAAAATCAAAAGGTATAGCGTTTATACTCAATTTCTTGATCCCTGGGATAGGTCATATGTATCTCGAAAACACTGATCGTGGGCTTCCTGTAGCTATCATTTCGACAATTTGTGCTCTGATAATTATCGGATTACCTGTTTACCTTGTTCTTTGGATTTGGATGTTAATTGATACCAGCAACCAATATGATGCTTATCTCATGCAACACGGATTGGTAAGTAACCAAGTTCAACCCTATCAATAAAAAATCTCTATTCGTTTAACAAGAGAATTTTCATATTGAAAGAAATAGGATTTTTACAGAATTGAATGTATTCATATCAAGACTTGATGGATTCGAGGATGCCTGGGTCTAACAGCTCACCATTTGTCATCTGCTGACGCACATAGTGTGTAACTTCTCTTGCGGTATTCTTTGCTTGTTGTGTGCGCTTTGCGAGTGTGCGCATCGGCATTGCCATCCTGTGATTACCTCTGAAGTGTTCTTGATTTTCCTCTAAGAAGTTCCAGTACATATCAGAAATTGGACAGGATTTTTTGAAGTGAAGAGAGCAATCTCCACAGTAATCTCCCATTTTCTTAATGTAAGGAGTTCCGCTAACATATGGCTTTGTTGTCATCACCTCTCCGACTGCATAGGTTCCCATTGCTAGCACATTAGGCTCGACTACCCACTCATATGCATCGGTGAACATTGCCCAGAACCAATCTGTCAGTTCTCGGGGGTGGATGCCTAGCAAATTTCCAATATTTGCAAGTACCATCAAACGAGGAATATGATGAGCATATCCTGTTTCAACAACATCTGTAATCGCTGTATCAAGGCAAAGCATTCCGGACTTTTCTCCCCAGAAAGTAGGCGGTAGTTCGTAAGAATTCTCAAGCACGTTTGGAGTGATTTTAGCACTAGGCCATTCACCTTCCCAGCCAGCTGCAGGCCTTGCTTTGACCGGCGCTGTGTCTGTTGCAAATCCATCTGTCAACTCGTGGACATGATGAACAAATTCTCTCCAACCTATGACTTGGCGAACAAATCCTTCTTTGGAATTTAGTGGGATATCTAGTGCTAGTGCATCGTTGACAAGTGTGCTAGGCATAATTCTTCCAAGATTTACTAGGCTAGACATAGTGGTATGGAATAATGTTCGATGTTCTTGGGTCATCGCATCCTCATATGGGCCAAAATAATACATAACAGAGGCTTTAGCCCATCGCCACAACTTATTGGCATCCTCGAGGGATGCAGGCAAATTTTCTACAACTATTTCGCCTGGGTGGTGTGCATATTTATTCTCGATCATTTGAACAACTTCGAGTGTAATTTCATCCGGTGTAAATGTCAATGTTTCAGGTAGTTCAACCGCACCATCCCAAGGTAATCTATTCTCGTCATCCAAAGACCATTTTCCACCAACTGGCTTGCCATCATCTTCTAGCATAATCGAATATTGCTTGCGGACATATCTGTAGAATTTGTCCATTCTCCAGGGAGCGTTTTGCCCAGCTCCCTTGGTGAAATCCTCAGTTGTGGTGAGCCATCCTTTGTGATCAAGCAATTTGATTTCTCCACTATCAATTAGCGGTTGAAGCGAGCGACGTAGAGCCAATTCTGCTGGCTTAGTCGCCGTAATTTTACCTAATTCTTTGCAAATGCCACCTAGGATTTCGCCGTATTCTTTTTCGGAAAATACGTATCTGACAGGGTAGCCTGCATCTTGCATTTCTAGAGCGAAGTGACGTTGATTTGAAAGTAGTAGAGCGAGCTTCTGTTTGTGATATGGTAACTGCTTTGCTTTCCAAGATGTCTCGATGAAGATTAATCCAATTCCCTCTTCGTCAGGAAGTAAATCTCGGTTTAACTGATCGTAGGCAACATAGTGCCAGTGACTTACGTCACCTTGACTGTCCAGTATCGCAGACGTAAACTCTGTCACAGGCAAAATTTCGCTAACTTGCTTTTGAAAATTTGTTGCTTATCACAGATCTTCAGCCAACATTATTCCACAAAATGGATGTGGCAGTAAACAATGCACCCATTATTAATGCAAATATTAGCAAGCCATTAGTGAACCATGAAGATTCTACTTCCTCACCTTGGAATGTCATGCCATCTTCCATTCCTTCCGAACGTAGCCTGAAGTAAGAAATTGCAACAAGAAGCATTACTAGCGGGCCAGTGATAGCGTCCATCTGTGCTGCTTCGCTGGCATTTCTCGCTGTGTCAGCAACAAGACCAACGTAGGTTCCAATAGTTACTGAAATGAATGCAAATAGTGAAGGATGCATCACAGACCATTGACCAGATGCCCCTTTAGTTAAGACCATCCCAGCCCAAAGCGTGTAAACCAAAATCAAAGATCCTGATACTGCAATAGTTACCGTTGATGGTTTTCCTTCACCAAGATTTTGATCGAGTTTATCGACCCAATCTGCACCAGCCGGGAATCCTTGGTCGATTACCGATTCAGGATTAAAGACCATTCTCAAAGCGTAGAACAATCCTGTCAGTACAAGAATTACCAAGGCTGCTCCTGCGATTTTATCATCAACATTGAAGCCAGGTTTGTAATCAGATAATCCATCATTAACTCCTTCCTCTTTCATCAAGAAGTATGACACAGCATAGAGGATTAGCATAACTGGTACGACATACTTAGGAGTGGTATTGATGTCAAGAGCACCTGAGTCGTCCATCCACATTGCTATTGTCATGACGAGCAGTCCAATCATTACAGGAATCATTGTTGTCCACTTTCCTTTGGGCCCCTCAAACAAGATAATCATTGATGAAAGGAATATACCAAACATCAAGATACCGTTGAATGCGGTTTCTGGAGCACCGTTTCCATAAATGGTGTCAGTACTTTCGGCGTTGTTTGTCAGTATTGCGAAGCATTCTGTCCCGTTAATTGTGTAGCAATCAGCAAAGAACATAAAATTCACAGAATAAACGAACATCACAAGAGCTGTTAGTCCGAGGCATAGTTTAGCAGGCATAGATTGTATCTTGTCTAGCATTAGTAAGACAAAATTTATTCTGCCTTTTGTACTATTCTATTGATTTAATCCACTATAACATGGTTTGTGATACACAGATCTTATTCGGTCTGCATAGTTATGAAAAATAGTGTTATTTTATTCGAGTTTTCTGTTACACATACAATAATTAGACGCCCCACGAAACAGACTACATGACAAGACTAGTTACCGGGGCTGATGCCCCTGATATATCTCTTCCAGCAACAGACGGAAGCACTTTCAAAATGAGCGATTACAAAGGAAAAAGAGTAATTTTGACATTCTTCAGATTCTCAAGTTGTCCATTTTGCAATATCAGAATCAACAGAATTGTCAAACGATGGAGTGAATTCCCTGAAGATACTGTCATGGTCGGCGTCTTTGATGCCAAAATAGGTGAGCTAACTAAGAGGATGAAAAAGCACAATGCGCCATTTACAATTGTTGCAGATGAATCGTTTGAACACTTTGAAAAGAATTCTGTCATGAAATCTTTTAGTCGATTCATGTGGGGTGCAATGCGTTCACCACTGACATTCATGCAAGCATCACTGAAGGGTTATTTCCCTATGACCATGTCTTTGTCGAAATTATCGCTTATCCCAGTTGATATTCTAATTGGAGAGGACGGAAAAGTTGTGGAAGCGCATTACTGCAAAGATACTGTTGACCACATACCCATTGACAAGATGATCTCATTTGCCAAGGGCGAATGAAACAAATCAGTTCAACTCTGATAGGATTAAGTCAACGGTTGCTTTTGCTGAGTTTAGAACTCCAGGCAGTCCAGCACCAGGGTGGGTTCCTGCCCCTACTAAGTACAGACCAGGTATTGCTGAATCTGCGTTTGAAGGCCTGAAATAAGCGCTTTGGGTGAGTTTAGGTGCTACAGAAAAAGCTGAGCCTTTGAAAGCGGCTAGTTCGTTTTCAAATGTCTTTGGAGTAATATGTCTCCTAGTTACAATGTGATTTCGTAAATCTGGCATTTCAACCTCCAACGCTTCGATTATTCTGTCACCGTACTCTGTGGCAATTTCGTCCCAATCAACATCTGCCCTACCAAGATGAGGGACTGGAGCCAGAACATATGCGGCACTACAACCCTCAGGTGCTAGACTTTTGTCGGTAACTGTAGGAACGTGTAGATACAAGCTAAAGTCGTCGGGTAACTTGCTTCCTTTGAATATGTCATCGAGTAAACCCTTGTATCGAGGCCCAAACAATATTGTGTGATGCGCAACATCATCGTATGCAATATCTGTTCCAAAGTATAGGACGAATAATGACATTGACCAGTCCATCTTTTCCAATTTCTTTGCACGCTTTTGGGCGGCTTTGGAAGAGGAATACAATTTCTTGTATGTGTGGTGAACATCTGCATTTGACACGACAAAATCAAACTCTTGCTCTACACCTTTTCCATCAAGAATTCGATGCTTACTTCCACCATTTTTCTTTACCACATCAACGGACTTAACCGGTGTAGAGAGTCTGATCTCGCCACCTAGCTCTTCGAATAATTTCACCAGAGTCCTAACCAAAGCATGAGTTCCTCCCTCGGGGAAATGTACACCCCACTCTCTCTCGAGGAAATGAATCAATGTGTAAATGGAAGAGGTTTGGAAAGGATTGCCTCCAACAAGAAGAGAGTGGAAACTCAAAGCCTGGCGTAGATGATCGTCTTTGACGTACTTTGCAACCGTGTTGTATACTGACCTATCAGCGCGGAGTTTGATCAGTGAAGGTGAGACAGCCATCATATCTGAAAATTTTAGGAATGGAATATCTGCAAGTTCAGTGTAACCTTTGTCGAACACTTTTTTAGCATATTCGAAAAATCTCTGATATCCTTCTGCATCGGATTTACTTCTCTCTGCAATTTGCTTAACCATCGTTTCTTCATCTCTAACGTAGTCAAATCTATCTCCGTCACTCCAAATTAAACGGTACATTGGCTGGACTTCTTTTAGCTGAATGTAATCATACAAATTTCTGCCAGTCAATTCAAACAAATCTGTTAGTGTATGCG
>NZLM01000023.1 GCA_002694245.1 Methanobacteriota archaeon | reverse complement strand
ATCACTTACGTACGCAGTCATTAGGTCTACGACTTGAGACGCATTCTCGAGGGTCATGTACTTTCCACCAGTCACGTGGATTAACACACCGGTTGCACCAGATATATCGACATCTAACAACGGATGATTTAGCGCCTCATGAACGACCTCTTCTGGACCTCTGTCGCTTTCTCCATATAGCATCATAGTCACCCCACCATTTGCCATAATCGCTCTTACATCAGCGAAATCAAGATTGATTAGGGAGGGTAAAGTGATTGTCTCTACAATTCCTTTGACAATTTCTGCAACTAACTGGTCCATAATTGAGAAGGCTTCGTCGAGTGGTAAATTTGGTACGAAGTGTAGTAGTCTGTTATTGTCAAGAACAAGTACAGCGTCTGCAACTTGTCTGAGACTTTCCAGACCTTCTAGAGCACGATTCATTCTCTGCCTTCTTTCAACATGGAAAGGTGTGGTAACTATTCCCACTACGAGCGCCCCAGCTTTCTTTGCTTCATCTGCAACAATCGGACAAATTCCTGTTCCAGATCCGCCTCCCAATCCACTAGCGATGAAAACTAAGTCTGCACCGGTGACAATTCTTTGAATCATTTCTCTACCAGCTTCCGCACACCTTCGCCCAGTGCTCGGGTCTCCACCTGCACCAAGCCCTCTTGTGATATGCTTGCCAACAAGCAATTTCTGTAAGGCTCTAGTATGGTCGAGATGCTGTTTATCGGTATTGATAGCAACAGTGATTGCACCCTCGACTCCAAGGTGGGTAATACGATTTAGTGTGTTGTTACCAGAGCCTCCACAGCCTACGATCAAAATTCTTGGATTTGGGACACCAAATGTCCCCATGTCATCATCAAGCAGAGCAGTGCTGCCCTTGCCTATTGCATCTTGAGCAAGCGAAGCCACCATGTCATTGAGTGATTGGTCACCAGGTCTAGTTGTGCGTGTAACATCGGGTCCCATCCCATACGCCTCCGAGAAAAACAACCCTGTTCATTTCACTATTAACCGTGATGCTTGCGAGCATTAGTCGCGAGCCCATTTTGCGACCCCAATTAACCCCCCATAATGGCCTGAAGAATTGATATACGCGAGGCTAGTCGCAGAGACTGCCTCGCTTAGCTCAGTTGGTAGAGCACCTGGCTGTAGTTGGAAAATCCAAACGTCTCAGCAGACACCAGGGTGTCCCCAGTTCAAGTCTGGGAGCGGGGACCACTTCGGTTTGTGAATGCGCTAGTGACAATTGCGATTTTACTCATGTAAAATGCGTGTAAATTTAGTTGATTACAAAGTTCTTGTCCAAAGGTATGCAAGGGCATCATCTGTGCTGCCCTTTTGCTCATCAAACATACCACTTACAATTTCTCCATCTTTGTAAAGTGCGTAGGTTTTCTTTACCACATCATATAGAAGATATGAACCCTCAGGATGGATGTTAATTTTCCAGTAATATTGTGCATTAATCACTATATCTCTTAGTTTATCTAAATCATTAGCTTCATCTGAAAATATGACCTCTCTGTCAACATCTACAGTTGTTGCTTGAGGTAAACTGAAACGAATATATTCCGTGGTATTTTCATCCTTCTCTGAAATCATATCGTTTGATGTTTCCTTCTTTGCCTCGTTTAACAACATTAAACTTGTTTTTGTTACTTGCTTGAATAGTGCAGTGAACGCTGAGGAAAGTAAGAAAACAATGATACTAGCACTACAAAAGTAGATTGATAGCGGCCCATGGTTTGACTCTACTGTCTCAGACACAAATCCGATGGCATATATCAAGAAGGGTTCTTCTTCTGATGAGTTGAATGTAATATCTTCTTCAGGATTGACAAGCTCTGTCTCAATTATGGCAAAAGGTACCTTGTCATCTATCCGTAGTCCTTGTCCTTCATATTCACTTGGGTCGAAAAACAAAAATCCAGGCCAACCACAATTACCCTCCCAACCTTGAGGGTCACAATATGTTAAATTGATAAATGGATTTTCTACCACTAATTCGGTGTTGTTGACCATTTCTTCGGGAATGTAGATTCCCCTTACATCTCCAGAATAATCATATGATTCATACTGGTTTCCTACCCAAACAATGATCAATCTCTCATCAGTGTATTCCGGGCTAAATGATTCCATGGTTTCAGGTATACTGATTGCTGCACCTAGTAAAAGGAAACCAATCAAAAAATACGATACACCCTTTATTATATTAACAATAGAGTCAACTTCCAATTGCTGTACTCCCACATCGTCAATCTCGGGCACGATTCTCCCAGACACATTTAGCAAATAATTTTGATTAACTCCTGTTATCTAAAGCAATCTCTGTGTTTTCCAATTAATAAAAATCAAAATTTTTTGTTACTAGTATTATTGAAAAAAGCAACACATTATGAATTGCGGTAGGTGAATTACCTACGTGATAGCCTCATCTATCTTAGCGGTTCGTTCTAGTTTGAGGACTATATTTCTTATCAGCGTGTTGACGTTCTTCGGTGCGGGAACTCTGACTGTGGTTTTGGGCCTTGACACACCGTGGGCTCCATGGATTACGGATAGCGAAGCGTTTTTCCCTCCCGTCGCTTTTACCTTCGCTAGCTTATTCGCTGCCTTTTTTGCGATAACTGGAGGGACTGTTCTTCTCAATATTCTTTCATACATCTCCTACAACCCTTCTCAGTTGTGGAGATTATTGAGTGTTGGATTTCTTGTTTTGTATGGAGGTTATAGTTTCACATCGGGAACAGTTGAGGCAGGAATTATGCTAAACATCCTTCATCTTATCGTTGCAGTTCCAAGCCTGATATTGATTCCAAAAGTTGTAACCCTCGGAGGGCAAATTGGAGAAGTAAATAACACAAATTCTGCCAATCAATCAGATATTGCAGTAATTGCGAAGTAGGATTTAGGCATTAGTTTTGCAAGCGCATAGCTGTTTCAATTAACGATTCAGATTCTTTTTTCAGGGATCTTATGTACCGAGGAATTGTATGTTGTGAATTCTTTAGTTCATCCAAAGAGCCAACCCACTCCAAAGGTGTTGAAATTGTAATCTCGGTTTCTGAATTTGTATCGTGGACAGACCAAACAGAGCAGCCATCTCCATCCTCTGATGAGACCTGCAAGCACCATGTTTGGGGCAGTATTGAGTTTGCGCATTTCAAATCATTTTCATTGCTATTGACTACAATGCAATCATTAGCAACATAGTTTGCACCTAATTCATCCAATGCACAGAATGAATCTTCGTCTTCTGCACCATGTTGAAACCAGATGAGTGGAAAATCATCTGGGCTGTGATTGATGATCAAACTTCTAACTACTTCGCGTGCGCGCTCGGGTGCGAGAAATAGAACAACAATTTCGGCAACAATACCCGAATCTAGTTTTGGACGGATTGGGAATCCATTGATTGTTGCACCAGCATCACGTGGATGTATTGGGGCTATTGCCCAGCCCCTATCTGAGAGTTCTTTTACTGCTGTGTGCGCTGGTTTTTCTGGATTTAAACCAGCACCGAAAATGTGTATCACGGAAGAATTACTGACTATATCGTGTAATGTCTCACCATTCTCCAATCTCATGTTAACAAGATTTAGCGTAGCAAGATTGTATTTCAAAACTTGTAATTTTGTCAATCAAGTTGCCTAAGCCTTTCCATTGCGAGAGCACTTACAGCAACTTGAAGATTGTAGGAGGGAACAAATCCAGGCATTGGTAATCTGACAATATCATCTGCAGCACTAAGTATTTCTTTCGAAACTCCAGCATTCTCGCCACCGACTACCAGCATGATATCACCAGTCAAATCAGTATCCCATGGCGCTATTTCTCCAACATCCTCTGCTACTACAATTCTTCTGTTGCAAGCGGCTAGTATCTCTTCTGTGGTTGCATATACAACAGGAATGAATCTAACTGCCCTCATAGAGGCTCTTCTGACGGTTCTTCTTTCCTCGTGTGTTTTAGTTACATTGATGATTACAGCAGTNGCTCCACTCACCTCTGCGGTTCTTATNCCAAATCCNAGATTTGGGGCGTATTCAACTCCGTCAAATAGCCAGATAGCCCCTTCTCTGCTAAAGACCTCTTCAAGCGTGCCTTCAGGTTGTCTTCCTACGAGAGCAAGTGCTTTCTGTTGNCCATTTGCACTCATTCTCCATANATCTGTAGAAGAACCCTCAACCACTCTTATACACCGTTTTTCGCACAAATCTCTNATCTCAGAGCANTCTTCATCTCTGTCGACTAAAACAAGNTCGATATCCGTCCCNTTTTTTAGNGCCTCTAAAACATCATNTACACCGGTTATTTGAAGCGACATAATACTNCNAGTNAACACTAACACATGAGGAAATCCCTNACANGGGGCNGCAAAAGCGCGTCGCGGTCTTCAAATAGGGGAGGCAAGTCGGCAAAATGCTCCAAGGAGTAGGTGATGTACAATGGCTAAGGGACTATATCAGCATGTTCGTGCAACATGGAACAACCCAAAAGCAACACAGACTCATCAACAGCGTCAGGATAGAATGGTCCAGTGGCGCCGTGAACCAGTCAATTGCCGTATCGAGAAACCAACTCGCATAGATGCTGCACGCCGCCTAGGATACAAGGCTAAGCAAGGAGTNATCATGGTNCGAACCAGAGTTCGCCGTGGTGGATTGAGGAAGAGTAAGGTCCACATGAAGCGCAAGCCATCAAAAGCAGGTATCAGTAAAATAACAATGGCAAAGAATACNCAGAGAATCGCAGAAGAGCGTGTTAACCGTCACTTCCCTAATTTAGAAGTTCTAAATTCGTACTGGGTCGGTCAAGATGGTAAGCACAAGTACTACGAGATAATCATGCTAGATCCAGCACACCCAGCAATCAAGGCTGACAAGGATCTAGGCTGGATTGCTGAACCTCATCACAGAGGACGTGCATACAGAGGCCAAACCAGTGCTGGAAAGAGAGGACGTGGTCTTCACAACAAGGGCAAGGGAGCAGAAAAGCTACGCCCATCATTGAAGGCTCGAGGAAATATCGGCAAGTGACTGCGCGATAATTTGCGCTTTCTCAATTTGCNTATGNTTNCCATTTTCTTCCGTTGGGTTCATGGAGGGCTTCGCTCTCAGACACATCAGAGAGGATATCATGGTAGGTGAAATGAGCATCTCCCAACTAAATGGCAAAGAGATATACCTCCCTGATGGAAGGCGACTTGGAATTGTTGGTGAAACAGTAATTGACGGGTCAACTTTACGAGCAACTCACATATTCGTCGCNGGTTGCCCAGATGAGTTAGTGGAACAAGGAGTTCACATGACTGTTCCTTGGAGATGGGTTCGCTCAATAGGAGATATAGTGATTTTACGTTGGTTCCCAAAAACTCCAATCCCTTACGAACATTGAGGTGAAAATTTGACTCTTGAAGTTCACGTTTTAGGCACCTCCTCTGCTAGACCTGCCCAAGGTAGGTCAGTCTCAGGCTCTNTAATTGAGACACCGAATGGCTTCTTCGTTGTAGATTGNGGCGAGGGATTTCAGAATCGTCTTGTAAATCATAAATCTGAGATGAAACAATTCGGGGGACGTAGACTCAAGGTCTCTCGTGTTGCNGCAATACTGCTAACCCATGGGCATCTTGACCATACTTGGGGGGTTCTGCCATGGTTGCAGACTATGGCACTTGATGGCAGAAATGAAAAGATCACAATTATTGGTCCTACCAGTGTTGATGTTATCGATGCACTTCTTGGAAAAGACGTAGAGCCACTTGTGCCTCCTTCTGATCTTGTAATTCAGTATGACATGTGGATGGATNTGGGCGCAAATTCAGAATCTTTGGGATACGAATTAGAATGGATATTAGGGGATGGAGAAAGATGGGTCAATATGAATATTGGAAAGCAAGTAGACCTTCCTCAACCAGTGAAGCAGGTAGAAATTTCAGCGCATATGACTCAGCACAGCGTACCATCCTGCGCTTGGAAAATATCATNAAAGCCAAAGCAAGGCAAATTCAATAGAGAATTGGCAAAGGATTTGCCAGTTGAAGTTAAGAAAAAATTAGCAGCTGGAAGTGATGTAGAGCATGGTGATAAACTCNTACTTGCTAAGGATTNCAGAGCCGANTCAACAGACGGTCAATCAGTAATAATTTCCGGAGACACTGCTGAGCAGGCGATTGATACAACTTGTGATTTGTTAATTCACGAGGCAACATTCCTAAATTCTCACTCAGACATTGCCAATGAACATCTACACTCCACTGCCGCAGGAGCAGCTAGGACGGCAGTCGAGTGCAACAGCAAACATCTTGCTCTTACACACTACTCGGCGCGTTTAGATACCCACGAAAGTTCATTGAATGAGGCTAGAGAAATTCACTCCTCAGTTGTAGCACTCTCAGATGGTGATAGGCTAATTTTGAACGAAGACAATTCACTGACTCATCTCGTGAAATCTGAATCAGGTTGGTTTCAACAAAGTTGAGGCAGTTTGAAATCCAAAACACCTGCTTCGGTGAAACATGAGAAGGCCGGGTCTACTGACATTGTTGATTATCGGCATACTGGTTTCTCCAATGGCATCAGCGGTTGAAGGGCGTGCTGCCCCTCAATGTGCTGAGTTTGATTTATCAGATTTAATGGGTACAGGAAATGGAGTTTCAGTTGATCCAGGGGCATGTCTAATCGTCGACATTGGTCTGAGAAATTACCAAACTACAATCTCGATTGATTACCAGATTCAAAGTGATGCAATGGATGTTCTGATGTTCGATGAAAATGGTATTCAAACNTACAANAATGGCCAAAACTATCGCAACAGTTTCGTCAAAGANGCATCATTCGAGTCATTGATTGGTAGCGAATGGCTGGATTGGGCTCCTCCACAGTCAATAAGCACAAAGAATTGGTTTATNGTATTCGATAACTCTGCCCATGATGGNGACGAGGGGCAAGGTGATCAAGGCGGTTCCACAGGTTCCTTTAATCTTCAATTAGCACCTGCAACTGTAGAGGATTACCCATTAATCCATGACACATTTATTGTTGAATCAGGTGAGTTTGTCAACCTAGAGCAATTCGTTGTTGATGGGGGCACAGATTTGACTTACTGGGTCCACCCAATCTCTGGTTCCGGAGATTTCTTTGTACAATCGAATAACCAATTGGGTGGCAATTTAATCATCTCCGACTCAAATCTAGACAATGTAGGCTTACTCGACAAGCACGAGTTGGAATGGTCAGTTCCAAACTATTTGGATATGCAAAATCTGAATCTAATGGTTGAAGCAGTGACNGAATCATTCCATTTCACCATAAAAGGTTGGTATGATCCAGTTTTATCTCCTATCTTTGTTGATGACTCTAACTCTTTAACAACAGTTGGAGAGACTGTAAACCTTGATGCNACTGACACACCCAATGGTCTAGGACAAATCAGTTCATACTCTTGGGATTTTGATGGAGACATGGGTGAAGATGCAAACGGGCAGGTGGTCGAAATATCTTGGNCGACGCCCGGAACCAAGACAGTAACTCTGACCATTATATCTCAATCTGGAGAGACAGCTGTAGCTATTAGGGAAATCCAAGTAGTTGATGATGAAAGTCCCACAGCAGTTATCATTGGCCAGGGCGGAGTTGTTGANTTAAATGGCGATAGGAGATTGATAAGACAATCAGATCTAACCTTCCAAGCCTCGAACTCATTCGACGATCANGAAATAGCATCATTNTCCTGGAGCGTTGATGGGGTTCANGTTTCNAATAACTCACAATTTGACCGNGTTTGGGANGATATAGGCACATATCTNATCACACTGACCGTAANCGACCCATCCGGAAATATTGGCACAGCAAACGCAACACTGATTGTTTATGATACTACCAAACCAGTTCTNGTTGTTACCGATATATCTGATTTGAAGGAGGTTGAGCAAGGNGAAGAGGTAGAATTNGTTGCAAAAGCTTCAGATGAATTTGATGACACAACATCTCTTCGCTTCACTTGGGACCTAGATCTTGAGGATGACTCCAACAATGATGGAGATGCAACTAACGACGCAGATTTTACTGGGNCNACTCTTGTGACTAAATTCTCAAAAATCGGTGAGAAACAATTCTCATTGACAGTTTATGATGCATCAAACAACTCAGATACNGAAATCTTCACNATACAGGTTATTGCGCCACCNTCAGAGAGTGGTCTTGTAGGAATAATTGCTGTGATACTGTTCGTTATTGTTTTGACGGCAGCACTTGTTTTGTTTAGTTACAAAGGCATCCAAATGCGACATGCGGTTGAAATGTTGGTTGAGGGCGGACTGTCTACTGAAGAAGCAAAGTCTCGTATAAAACAAAATATGAGCAGTANCAAATTNCCTATGTTTGCCAAAGCCTCACAAATGGCGGGATTGAGTGAAGGGGGTACAGTGAAATCACCTAGTCAAATTCAAAGTGATGCTAAGGCTGCAGAACTTGAAGCGATCTACGGTTCAAACAATCAAATTGAAACCGATCCTTATGCAGGTTTTAGACCAGCACCTCAAACAAGACAAGTGAATCAAGAGTTTGCAGAAGCGGCTTTAGCCGCATTTGCAGAAGAGGTTACGACTAATCCAATCCAAACACCAACAGCAAGTCAGGTTTCAGGCAAGGTTAGAAGCGGCGGAGTAGCTATTCCATCCAAAGAAAAGTTGGAATAGAACTAATTCTGAATTTCTAATTTTTTGTTCATTTAATCCAGTTGCTCAAACCCAACAGATATCCAAACCTAATCCAAAATACTGTACGCAGAAAGAACTTCCCAAAAATAGATTTTTGTTGAGCAAGAAAGGGATGGTTTCATTTGTGTTGTGACACCCAGTATTTACCATGTCAGGGGACGGTGTNCGTGTACTTCANCGCGGCGTCCCTCAACCACTTGACGGTAAAAAGGTAGCAATCTTACTTGTGATTGTAATGTTTTTGCCCATCTTTAGNCCTGTTTCATCTGCTGAAACAGTTGCTAGAAATGACTTCGATATTCTAGAAGAAATGGCCACTGCTCTTAACGAACAAAGAAATTCNGGAGAAGACGAAATTGCNAGAAATAATGCNGAGGCTGTTATTAGTGCTCTAGAAGCAAGAGGTCGCGAAATCGGTGATGGAGACGCACTACTTGCTACAGATGGAATAATCGGCGATATCTCTATGCGTCAAACCACCCCTCTAGAGCCCGATCATCCTAGGCCATACGAATTCCTCACAGACCCGGACTCTCATCCAGANGGATGGCCCAACAATCTGCTTGACACATTATTCGAATTGCCGCCGAGTTTCAACGACCCTCTAGCATTTGGCGCCAATACCTATTCATTGTACGTNAATTACACNGCGAGGAATGAAGGTCCGCAATACGAAGCTTGGGATTATGGTACATTCACTGGAGACATCCTTTCTTTCGAAGATGTTGGTNTGTTCGAGAATGCTGTTGATATCGATGGTGATGGCTCTAGCGATGTTGCAGTAGGTTTGTCAGTGGTCGGTNTTGGCACACAAGGAGAGGGATGGGATGTTCAATGGGGTGAAGGACTAGTACCTTCAATCCAGTCGATATGGATTAGACCAAACTTCCAGTGGAAAATACGAGTTCTAGANCATTCAGATCCTCTTTGGGATGACATGGCAAGCATGGAAGTTGCTCTTATGAAAGGAGTAGCATATGACTTGACCTTGACCAATGACGGAGAGTCATATGCTCTTGTNATNGANTCNAGATTTACACAACCTCCAAACGACTTCCAAGTACGTGTTGGATTGGATCAATTGACGCTCAATGTGACAGATACCTTCACCAACATATTGGATGTATTGAACATCTTCTCAGGAGGGGATGATTCTGGTTTAGAGGTGACCTCNGTTAGTGCTCCATATGCGATATTAATCTCTAATCCAAATAGAGACTCCACGAACAAACAGACTGATTGTGANGATTCAGGATACTATGATCCAATTGCAGATCATGATGTTGATAGCAGGNAGCATAAATGNGGATANTCAGTAGGTATNGGTTATGTTCACTTNTATGAGCCAGACCTAGATGGATACAGGCCTCTAGATGAAATTGGATATATNGANGTGGGGCTTCANCCAACNGAAGGNAG
Source organism: Methanobacteriota archaeon (assembly GCA_002694245.1). GTDB lineage: Archaea > Thermoplasmatota > Poseidoniia > Poseidoniales > Poseidoniaceae > MGIIa-K1. Next base: position 14,050 of record NZLM01000023.1, on the reverse strand, counting down.
TACACTNTTACCTGAAGAGGTNGATCTAGTAATCAGAAACGANAATGCCGGAGAAAACTCGTTCGATAATATCGAGATATTCAGTGATACAGATGCTGATTTATGGTTCCATTACTTCGAAGACCGTTCCGCCCACATAGAGGAAGGAGGNCNNTTNGGTAACATAACAGATTCCCGAGGATGGGTTAGAGACCTTCCTAAAGGAACACTTCCACAAGAGGAAATAGATGCGATATTCACTCTAATTGGAGAGGCACCNGGATCAACGAATCTTCCTGGACAGATGCCAAATAGGCTTTCCCTTATCATTTCGATAAAGAATTACACAGCGGACACCTCAGCAAATGTAGCAGACCCNACTNTAGTGTTTGACCCAAGCGATAATCGCTGGAACAGTTTGATCCTTATCGCTGGTACCGAAAGGATTTCAGAAATAGAGTACATATCAACATTCCAAAGACACGGATACGGAATTGATTCCTCATCAATGGAGGTAAAAATAGTAGATTTACCCGAGGTAATAGGAGTCTTTGGAACGTTTGAAATTCCNTCATCTAATCGTGTTAGGGTTGAGTTTGGAACAGCACCAGATNTACTTAGTGAAGTTTTAGACAATGTAGTTCTNAACCTAGTTGAAATTATTCTAGACTTGGGTACAATCTTGAATGGCTTACCTGAGGCTATTGTGGGGACAGCTGGAGAATCTAGTGGAGAAATATTTGTTCAATTNTACAANCAGGTAAGAGGNACATGGAGTGATGGGAGTCAGCGTTCTGAGACTACTGTTGGAAGCCTTGAACTTGCAATTGGCAGTAGTGCGCATCCTGTTTTGTCAAGAAACCACATTATTCTTGCAGAGGATGTTGATTACACCGATGATAATGGAAATGTGGACGGCAAGTATGGAAGGATAAACGGTCCATTAGTACCTGTAGCNATGAGTGTCGCAATCAATGATGTATCNGGAGTTTCATATTCNTANAACCAAGAGACAGANCTACGAGTTATCTCGCTATCAGGTCTTTCNGGCGAGGANTTAATNATNGGNCATATGATACATGATTCAAATACAACTCAAGGTGANGTNAGACAGTTTGCATCTATCTCAAATAGGCCTGCCAATNTGACAATTTCTCAACAGGGAACAGATATCTCATATCTCGCAACAGGGGAGATAGGTACTATCACATACAGTGGTGAGGGAGATGGGCAATACAATGCACTAAGATTGAATGATCTGCCCTCAGAATTCCAATTACAACTTGGGGAAACATTGTCATTCAATGCGCCTGAGGGAGTAGGATCAGTTGAAGTTCAAATNTCTAATGCTTCTACACCATTGACAATGGATGATGACCATGCAAGGTTCTGGATTGACCAAAACTCAGGACAGGCTAGCATGTCAATGAAATTGTCTAATCTCACGTCAGTAATACTCTACCCGCCAAGTGAAGAGGGTGCATTAGGTNTGGCTGGCAACAGTCGATTGGTGATGAACAGAACAGGCTCTTCTCCGTTTAGCGTACTCCTGGATGATGTNAGCCAGCGTGATGATAAATTCCTAGGTCTATCTGGCAGAGTACANATTGATCCATTGCCCGCAAATGTCGAAATGTTCCTTCCCTCATCCAACAACTCAGACATAATTACAGTTCCAGAGTTTAGCGAAGCNGATGGTGTGCTGTCNCTTTCTTTCTTCCTNTCTGGAATGATAGAATTTGGATCTTCAGTAAATGACTTTGCAGTTGAGAGCATGGTTAACTTGGGNGANGCCTCAAATGTNATCGAGAATATGTCACTCGAAATGTCCCTTACCACAGGCGAAGAATTNGACTTAACTCTNGATGTNAATAAAGGTGTGAATGTTCCAGAAGAGCCNGAATGGGTACATGGTTTGTCAGGGGAAANACTTGATGCAACACAATTAGTGTTCAATTATTCTAGACTACCAGAATTAACTCAAAGTGGAAGACTCATTATTTCCGATGCGTTTGANGATTATCGACTNACAGAAAATGAAATGATTGCGGTTGAAGAGCAGCTTCGATGGGCNGGAATTACAAATTCTGCTAAGATNGTAGAGGCATTAGAGGATGGCTACATCTCCCCTAGAGAAAGTAGTCTTCTTGATACCGATGTAACTGCTGAGGAAGGACTTCAATTCGAACAAAGACGTTCATGGCACAACAAAATATGGATGCCTCAATTACCAGCTGGAGACATCAAATTGCGCTACAATGTGGAGATAGTCGATGAAATCCCAGAATTCGGAATATTTGTTTCGATGGAAAACTGGAAGCCATTCCGGCCAGTGTTCACGATTGAGGTAAACGGTCTTGCTAAAACAGATTCATTGATGATTATGTCCGGATTTAACACTNCAATCTCTCGGGATGTGCTNATTGACGCTAATTTCAAGACCGATGAGGAGCCTATAATCCCAAGAAATACAATTGATATGGAGTATCACATAGGAGAAAGAATAGACAATGCTAGAGTTCTTCAAATAAATCGATTAAGAGATATNAGAACTGAGATGATGATGTTCGATGTTCCACAAAATGCTACAATAGTATCCGANATTGGTGACATTTTGANAACAACATTGAATGTTCCACCTCAATACAGAGACGGTGTCAAAGCAGCAGATTCTATGATGCTTCAACAATTGAGNAAAGTAGACGGAGAATGGCATCCTTCGACCATGTTTATCAAAGATGTACCAGGAGTTATGAATNTGGAAGCCAGTCCAAATAATGACTTTGACATACATGAGGTCGAGTCTTTTCAGGGAATGTATGAGATGAGTTACAGCTCAAATAGTGACGACATGGACCTATTCATCGAAACTAAAGGAAAAGCGCAGAACATCAGAGGAGGAACTCTAATGCTGGCAGAAAACTTGCCCGATATTTTCTCTATTGAAGTTACAGAAGACTATGGTGCAAGCGTTTCTGCTTCCGGTAACGGTGTGGAGAAATTGTATCTCAGGAGAACCGAAAGTCGGGTTTTGGATAATGTAATGATGGTAAGCGCTGAAATGGTCGGTGAGAATCTACAGGGTGCAGATATGCATCAGGTCATGATTGGTGAATATCCGATTATTGTCATCGACGGTATTACAGGTGGCAGAATTGTAGCAACATCGCATACAGAGGTAACATTCCTAGGATTTGACATAGATGCTAGAGGAGTCCTATTAGATGCACAATTTACTGGTGGCATCCCTACAGCATCTAGTGTCGGAGTGAACGGTGTGGTATCTGATTTATCCATCCTCAGTAGTTTGACCGGTGGAAAGATTGAGACAACTCACATCATGATAGTGGATCCATTCTCATCAGCTATTGCAACAGGTATTGCGGCGGTGACTGGATGAGCTCTGAAGACGAAGATGTCGATCCTGAAATGGAGCAAGAGTTGCATGAGTTATCTCAAGAAATTGGGCAAAAAGTAGTCGAGTTAGCTGAAAGAGTTCATCCCTTACGAATAGCATTAGCAGGAATTATTCTTCTCATGTTGCTTGGCTCAATCGTTGCAACTTGGTACTGGGTTATTCCAAGGGATGATGTAGAAGTGGACTTACTATATCTGCAAAGAAATGGTCATGTCGTGCTTGGTGAGATTGTAAATGATGGAAGTAGAGAGATCACAGATGTAAATTTCAAAATTGAATTTGTTGACAAGGATAAGGAATTGATTGATAGTCTACAAGTCTCAGTCAACTCGATTCCTAGCCACACTAGTCTTTCTGGTGATCAATTGGAACTAGATGTCAGGGGTTACAGTGTGTGGGAAGAGTATTCGATCATCATTGAGATATCTTGGACTAACTTTAGAGGAGAAGAAAAGCAGGAAAGTGCAGTGTTCTTTGTGTCTGATGCTCTAACCGCAAAATATAGTCACGATTGCGAAGAAGTAACTTGGTTCTTTTGAGACTTGTTGTGACAACTCCTAAAACAGACTATCCTTGCCAGCAAAATGTGCGTAAAGCATTACTCCTAGTCTTTCTTTTCGTCATATCTGGGATTCCGATTGCAAATCAATCTCAAATTGTCGAAGAAAATGAAGAAGTCGAGTGGATTAGGTTTGACCTTCCAGATGATTCAATTCGGAATTTCGTAGGTCATTTAGACGAATCTCTTTCGCTTGAAGAGAGGCCACTTATTGCTCATTCTAGAATCGGAATTCACGATTCATCTGGAATATTATTTGACCATGACATTCCAGCAGAGCTACTTGTTACAAGACCGGACTTATCCCTAGTCCTGGTATCGACAGAGTACAGGTTTGCAGAAGTAAGAGGAGAAATTGCAGACCAATATGGGGTTGCTGTAAGGGAATACATAGCTCCCTCAGGCCTACTTGTACAGGGTACACAAGCTGGACTTTCTTCGCTAAAAGATGTTCAAGGTGTTGCTAGCATTCAGCCAGTACCACTAGCAATGCTTGTTGATTTCTCATTAATGGAGGCAGATGAGACAACTCCAGTTAGAATTGAATCTTGGAGAGCTGACAGCCTGTTACCCGGTGTAAGCATACAAGACAACTGGGGGATGAGATTGCATCAAGAAATAGATTCAGTTGCGAAAACAATGCTTCAGGGTTCTTATCTTGCGGAAACTGGGAGATATGATGGAATTACATCATCCTCGATAGCAGAAATAGCTGCTGAACCGTCCGTTGCTTGGATAGGTAACCAACCAAGTTTGACAATTTGGAATGACCAATCTCGAAATCACATGAACATTAACGCTATGAGATCATACTACACAACAGATCTAGATGGTTCTGGTCAGATTGTTGCGGTAGCAGACTCTGGGCTGGATGAAGATCACGGCGATTTTGGTAACAGGGTTATCGGCAACGTTGACGTAATTGGTGATGGCTCTACCGCTGATGCCCATTCTGGTCATGGGACACATGTCGCATGTACAGTTTTGGGAGATGGAACTAGAGGAAACTATGCAGGAGTGGCTCCAGAAGCTGAATTGTACTTCCAGGCTATGGAGAATGACAATAATGGCAATTTCCAATGGGCTAGTATCAACAATATGCTGAATACTGGATATAGTAATGGGGCTAGAACTCATACCAATTCATGGGGTTCTGAATCAAGTTCTGAATGGGGTGTCTACACCTCATCTTCGGAAGATGTAGATGATCGTGCTCGATATTATGACCAATACTACAGCGGTAGAGAGGGGTTGACAATTTTGTTCGCAGCAGGAAACGATGGCCCTCAATCCGACACAATTGGCTCACCTGCAACCGCTAAGAATTTGATTGCAGTAGGTAATTCACAAAATAGGTATCAAGGCGCTCCTAACAGTATGATGGACGGTTCAAGTAGAGGTCCAGTAGATGATGGTAGAATAAAGCCAGACCTAGTTGCGCCAGGAGGTTACGTCCGATCATGCAAGGCCCAGGAAGCAACTGATACAGGGAGTGCTTCATGGTCCAGCAATTGGTACATGGAATACACAGGGACAAGTATGGCAACACCAAATGCAGCCGGAACTGCGGCATTAATCCGTGAATACATCACAGAAATTGCTCAAAGGCCTGAACCTCAAGGTGCATTGGTAAAAGCATTGATGATATTAGGAGCTAGAGATATTGGTTCCAGAGATATTCCCAACATGAATGAGGGCTGGGGAAGAATCGATTTGAAAGGGACTCTTGCTCCAAACAACGGTCGAGGAATTTGGGTCGACGACCGTTCAGTACTGTCATCTACGGGTAATTCGAAGAGTTATTCGTTCAATGTAACAACACCAAATCAGCCGTTCAAAGCTGTTGTGGCTTGGTCTGACGAAAGGGGATCCAGATTCTCAAATACGCAGCTGGTCAACAACCTCAATTTGTTGGTGACTACCCCAAGTGGTGTAGAGTACAAAGGTAACGAATTTTCTCAAGGCAAGTCTATCCAAGGTGGATCACATGATGCTCTGAACAATGTGGAAGTTGTTCTCGTTGATTCAGCAGAGGTGGGTCTGTGGACAGTAAAAGTTACTGACGCAGGCCATTCGGGTGGTAGAGCACAACCCTACGCAATTGCTGTTTCTGGTGTCGGAGTTAATGATTTACGCCCAGATCCCTCACCTATTGCGTCATCACTTACAACGGACATTGCAATTCCTCAGGTAGGAGATCAAGTATTGGTAGAAATGGAAGTCTCAAACCTTGGCAATGTTGAGGCAGAGAATGTCGAGGTTATCTTTCAAGAAGAAGGAGTCTCTTTAGATTCACAGATTTTTGATTTAGGTCCTGGTGGCTCCAAGATCCTGTTCTGGGATTGGGAGCCTCAAACTGCTGGAGCGAGAACTCTGTCTTTCCTGCTTGATACAGATGATGCGATCGATGAGATTAATGAGGGAAATAATAGAATGGATGTTGTTGTGAATGTCACAACTCCTGGTGTAAGAATAGAGTCAGACATCTCAACATTTACACTGACTGACATCGAGTCAACAACATCTTCCTGGCAGGTTGTTTTGACAAATACTGCTCTTATTGCAACAAATGCAAGCATATCTCCTGTTAATGTGGTAAGTCCTAGCGGTGATGAGCTACCATGGTATGTTGGGTTAGACATAATTGATTTCGAACTTCAAGGACAAGAGGGCGCCTCGATAAACGTAACACTTGTACACCCCGAGGGACCGAATCCTGGAATATATCATGTTAATTTGCTTGGTTATGATGAAGATAACGATGTAAGCAGTCCTTACAGCCTAACTCTTGATGTTCCAGTGCTTTCTCAAACACAAGTTGAATTCGACTATTCTACAATACCTGTTCATCCTGTAAATCCTACATCGATTGATATTAGACTATTCAATCAGGGCAACGACGATATCGGTTACGATTTATTCCTTGAATCTCCACCTGGCTGGTACACTGGTTTTGATGATTTGTCCTCTCAAGGCGGCGCTTATTCAGCATCCACGGGTTTGATGCTAAAAGATGGACAAATGAACATTGGATTAACATTTATTCCTCCCCAAGTAATGACATTTGCTGGTGCTGAGTTAACAGTCCTTTTGCGAGTAATTAGCCAATCAGATGAAGGACGTGTAATGGAATATGACTTACCACTAATCGTCCAAGAAGTGTCTAATGTTACAATAGACCTCGAATCTTCTTTTACCTCAATTCTACCGGGTACTACGATATCATTACAATATTCTATTGAAAATCAAGGCAATATAGACCTCCAGTTGGAGCCAAATCTCGAGCTACCGTTCGGTTGGATACAAAATACTCAGTTAGCGGATATTGATTTAGATTGGACTCAGTCGAAGAATTTGATTATCTCAATAACCGCAGGTGATAATGCAAGAAGCGGTGAAATCAAACTTGTAATGGATAGTGGTCAGCGAGAGTGGAGTAACTCCAAACAAATCAATGTGACACTATTAGCAGACCCTGTAATCACGCTGGCATCTGTCGAAATAGAAGGTGAATCCTGGACAAATATTTTCGGGCCTGGCCAGCATCCAACAGGGGTTGCAATAAACTACACTTGGATTGTTGAAAACCTAGCAGATACAGAATGGAAACCCATGGTTACACTGCAGTTAGATCCTAATCTACTGGGAGAATGCACACTGGATGGCACGGTTTCTAAAGGAGAGGTAAAGGCGTTGTTGTGTACGATAATCATCTCATCGATGGCAGATCCAGCAACCGAACCTGAGTTTAAAGTCATCATGGATGGTGACTCGGTCTCAATAAATCAGACAGTCACATTGCTGGTTGCATCGACAAAGGAACTCTCTTGGGATAGTACTGGTGCAACTAGCTTACAAACAGGTCAGGATTACAAAATCAAAATTCAGGTAACAAATATTGGTAATACGCTGGTCTCCGGGGCATTGTCCATCTCTTCTACTGATAACCTGCCAGCAATAATTGACGGTGATGAGACAATCAACCTACAAGCAGGACAATCCGAGGAAATTGAAGTTACCGTGTCTCCAATAAAAAGTGGAAATCATGAGATCAGATTTTCTGTATCAGGGTCAGGTGATGTGCAAAACTCCGATTATTTCATCTCATTTACCGTCGAAGGAGAGTCGGTAGTAGAGAAGTCTGAATCAGTTAGCACTCTAATTATCGGCTTATCTATAATCATTCCATTGATTTTGATAATTGCGCTTGTTTTAGTCATTAGGAATAGAAATCAATCTGGTCAGGTTGAACAACTTGGCTCTTCAAATCTGACACACACCACAAATCAAACCGCAGTTATACCGTGTTTTTCTTGCCGGCAGCCTATTTTGACCGGAATGGTGGGATGTCCAAGTTGTGGTGCAAGATACCATTCGACGTGCTCCGTGGCAAATTGCTTGAATTGCGGGGCTGATTCTTCGCATTTCATAAAGGCATGAATTAACTGAGCATCTTTGCATAGGCTTTTCATGTGACCACCCCGACCGGGGTTCATGGAACCCCGCTTAAAAGACACAAATAGGCCCCAGCATGTTGCTAGCGTCCTGCTGGTATCTTTGCTAATTTTTTCTCTGGTTCCAGCTATGGCAAACCCTGTTCTAGCCGATGATTCAGGTAGAGCCGCGAATATTTCGGTGTCGGTTTCTCCCAGCGCACAAACTGTAAATCCTGGTGAGACTGCAGAATATACAGTCAGAGTATACAACAATGGTGCAAATACCGTATCAGTCAACCTTGCAGCAGCAAATGAGCAAGACTGTACTGGCTACTCTGCAGCAATTGGTCAAATAGGCCAGCCAATCGAATCTGGGGATTACGGAGAAACCTTCCTTAATGTCACGTTGGCTCAAAATGCAGAGGGCTCCTGCATTACAACAGTAACTGCAACAGGCAATGAGCAGGTAACTCCACCGGATCAGCCAGGAGAACCAGCAACATCCACTCAAGATGTAGAAACAACAGCGGGTGATGGCGCTGGCTCTGCTGTGTTTGGCGTAGACCTCACGGTAGAAAGCCCCAACAAACAATGGAGCGGACAATCAACAGTAGAATGGGATGTGGAGGTTGAAAATACCGGCAGAGTACAGGAAACAGTAGATCTTTCAGTCGACCCAATAGGAGGTTCTGGATGTACCTCTGATGGCAGTTTATCAATAAACGTTGAACCATCACAGGTAACGGTCGACAACGAGTCCTCTGAATGGGTTACTGTCACACTCCAAGTCCCAGAAGGTCAAGCGAGTAAGAAATACTGCTGGGAGATAGAAGGCGTTGTAACTAACGACCAAAATCCAAATGGTAGTGCCTCCGATGTTGAAGAATTTAGTCTGAACGTTCCTGAGTTGAAGGAATGCGACTTGGAGTTGTCTAAATCAAGTCTGAGCCTAGATCCAGATGAGACAGGTACTCTGGTTGCAACATTTTCCAATGAAGGCAACACAGATTGGTCAGTAAATGTCGGATTCAGCGGTAGTCACTCCCTATGGGCAAGTGTAGATGGCGCATCCAGCGGGATGCTACCTTACAACAACGGGAATGGAGAGAAAGAATTCACAATTGAGATAACTCCTGACGATTCTGTTGAAGCAAACTCCCAGAAAACGATTACTATACAAGGGAAAGATGGAGGAACTCCAAAGTGTACAGCAGATGTAACTGTAACCGTAGGGCAATCCAACGGAGCGTCAATGTCGCTAGGAAATACTGCTCTGTATAACATTCAGCCAGGGCAAGATGCAACAACAACCTTAACTGTAACCAACCAAGGAAATGGCCCTGATACGTTCAAGGTTTCAGCATCCTCTCCTCCTGTTGGGTGGTCAGTTACCCTTGAATCGACTACAATAACAACACAGTCGAAATTCAGTAACGACAAATCTGGTACTATTGATGTAACAATTTCACTTCCACTGGATGCACTTGCTACTGAAGAGGTGACAATTACCTTCTCGGTGATGCCTGTATCTAGCGGCGGTGCGTATGATACACAAGATTTGACAATCACGGTAAAAGCAGTACATGGAATGAGTGGGGGAGCACCAGCCGATGATCAGACCGGTAGGTCAGACACTACTGTTCGGTTCCCAATAACTGTAACAAACGATGGTAACATACAGGACAGATTCAGATTTTCAGTAATCTCTCAAACTGCACAACCAGGTTGGGGTAAGCATTTCGAAACAGAGGATGGACAAGTCGTTACAGAAATCGACATCGATGCGCGAGCGACAGCAATCATGTACCTCGTTGTGTCAATTGATGGAGAAGAGGAACTAGAGAGCTCCAGATTAACAGTTAGAGTAACCAATTTAGGTGACAATAACAATGGGGATGAAAACAACGACGGAGTTCCTGATAATCAGTTAGAATTCGTCTTTAGAGCAATCTTATCGGATAGAGACTTTGCCATGGATGCAATAATCCTAAACTCAGTAGACGATTTATCACGAAGTGCGATGTTAGTGCTGCCACCCGGTGGCTCTCAATCGTTCAATATTAAGGTCATCAACACTGGCGATATGACTGATGAAGCAATATTTGATTTCTCAGGATTATCTGGAACAGCAACAAGAACTCTAACATTCAACGGAATGGTGATTGATGGACCAATTCTTGTGCCTAAAGGATGGGGAGCATTCAATCAGTCAACAGGTACTTTCTACTATGACGGAAATTCGCCGATGATCTCATCAACTGAAGATAAAGCCTTTGAAAAAATTGTAGCTAACGATTTAGTTGATTCTCACATTCCAATGCAATACTATGCGGTAATTGTATTGACTATCGAAGTGAATTCAGGTGCAGAAAATGGAGACGGAGGTCTTCTTGAAATGGTAGCAACTTCTGTCTCGAATGCTGCAAACAGAAGTGGAAAGATAACCATTTCACTATCTGTTGAGACCGTTCTTGATGTCGAGATGAGTCTCCAAGGAGACATCGAAAGAAACATCACATTTGGTGAAATAGGCAACGCTCCAAGATTCGAGGTTGATTTAACAAATACTGGGAATGTTGAATCAGAATTCAAGATATTTTCAAGCGGTGGGCTAAGAGGATGGAATGTACTGCTTGGGTATCAAGCAGGTTCTAGCTGTAGCAGTAATGGTGACCATTTGCTGTGTGTTCTGGATGAAGGTGAGACAATCACAATTACAGCAAAGGTAACTCCTCCGGGTGGACAAACCTCTGAGGTTGAGGACTCGTTCAAATTTACTTTATCTGTCGAGCCTACTGAAGTAGGCCTTGTTGGCAGAGAAAACATCGAATTAACGGTAAATGGCCAACCAGAGCAGTTTGCATTGAATTCTCTAATCACTCCAAACGTGCTATTCACACTCGCTGCGATCGTCCTTGTTGGACTGGCATATCTCGCCATTAGAAAACGAAATTGACCCCTACGGGGTCATGACTTGCGAGGTCGAATTTTTGTACCTCTTGAGACAACGCTTATGGACGGTTGTCTAGTGGCTTGAACAAGAGAGTGAAAACTCTCTAAGTTGGTGGCATCGTTGGTTGGCGCAGAAACAGTAACAGGCACCTATCTTTCTATGGCTTGGATGACACTCATCGGAATAGGTATGCCACTCGGTGCTTTTATCACGCAGTACTTCGTTATGCCTAAGACAGACCCCTCTAGGCCACATATGACAAAGTCATGGTTAATGGAGGGCCATGAAAGAGATCACAGCCTGTATCCAAGGCGTTTATCAACTTACGAATGTGGCTCTGAACCTGTTGGCGAAGCAATGATTCAATTCCATTTCCAATATTACTGGTATGCCATCATTTTCCTTGTATTTGATGTAGCATTCATGTTCATGGCATTAGGTGGACTACTAGCCGTTGATGCAACCAATACCACGGGTTCTAATGCGATTGATTTGGTAGGAACTGAGATGATAATCCTTCTCGCATTCTTTACAACAATGACTCTAGGGGTCTGGCATGTTTTCAGAAAAAGAGGTCGTATTTACATTTGAGGTGCTAATATGAGTGATACTGGAGAGAATTACACCACATTCAACAGCAGAGCGTTAGTCGAGGTAGTCGGCGATGTAACAGATGAAGCGCTTAAGGCAACTAAGATAAAACAACTTCTCAGTGTTCTTGCAGGGCGCTTTTTTAATTGGGCAGGGAGGAAATCACTTTTCACACTCCACCTTGGAATAAAGTGCTGCGCCATCGAAATGGCAGCATCAGCAACTCCTAGGTTCGACGGTGACAGATTCGGGGTTCTGTTCCGCTCAAGTCCTCGCCAGTCAGACGTTTTACTGGTAAACGGGCCAATTTCCAAGAAATTCGCTGATCCAATCGTTAGGCTTTGGGAACAAATGCCTGAGCCCAAGTATTGCATCGCAATGGGTGAGTGTGCGATATCTGGCGGACCATACTATCAGTCTTACAACATCCTAGAAGGAGTAGACACCGTTATTCCAGTTGACGTTTATATTCCTGGTTGCCCGCCTCGTCCAGAAGCATTGATTGATGGTTTTGGGAAACTCCGTGAAAAAATCATTCGCATCGGTGGTGCGCCATCAACCGGTAGAGATGGCGACAAGCCAATCATCGTAGGAGATGAGTGATATGGGTACTACAATCACTAAAGAGCAGAACGGTGAGGCTGCAAAAGCAGCAGCAGAAAATGTATCTCAAAGATTTGCAGATGCTGGAGTTACTAGCGAAGTAGTAGCACATTCTTCTGGCAAGAAGTATGAATTTGTTCGAATTCGCTGCGCACCCGATCAATGGCGAGCAATTGCAAAACATCTCAAGCACGAAATGGGTGTTAATCACTGTGCAATGGTCTCTGGAACTCACTATCCAGATGGATCAGCAGAAAGAGGCTGGGAGGTTGCTTACCACTTGCATCGATGGCCAATACAAAATGTAGCAGCTCACACAATGACTGTCCATGTTGGAGAGAAGCTTACCGGAATGGACATACCTATGGAATTTGAGATATTCGTTGACCTACCTGCTGGAGATTCCCCCTCAGTCCCCTCAGTACAAGATGTGTGGGAAGGGGCAGATTGGAATGAAAAAGAAACCTGGGATCTCTTAGGTATCGATTTTGAAGGGCATGTCAATATGCACCGCGTACTAAATCCCCATGACTCTCCTGTAGGATTTCATCCTCTACAAAGACAACACAAAATCCGTTATCACGATTTCAATGAGATGTACGATGACCCGCAAGGGTTCGGGCGTAAACCGGTTGATGAGGGCCGTGTAAAGTGAGGTGTTCTGATGGCAGAGATGTGGATTACAATGGGTCCTCAACACCCGATGACACACGGTTTGTGGACTCTAAGAGTAAAGGTCGATGGCGAAACCGTTACAGACACTGAAGCAGAATTAGGATACATTCATCGCGGCGTAGAAAAAATATGCGAGGCAAGAGACTTCACACAAATCACTCCATATTGTGATAGGTTATGCTATGTCAGTGCAATGACTTGGTCACATTCCTATGTTATGGCTGCAGAAGATTTACTTGAGGCAGAAGTTCCTGAGAGGGCAGAATACATTCGATTGATGGCTGCCGAAGTTCAGAGATTAGCTAGCCACCTCATGTGGCTTGGTGCATTTGGTCCAGATATCGGTAATCTGACTCTGATGACATGGTGTTTACGTGACAGAGAAATGTTCCTTGACCTACTTCAAGAGCTTGGAGGTTCTCGAATGCATTACAATTACCCAAGAATTGGCGGTGTGAAGAGAGACATACCTATCGGCTGGGCTAACAGACTAAAAGCAAAGGTCAAGCTTTTCGAGAACCGAATCAAGGAATACGAAATGCTTCTTGATGAATCGACGATTTGGCTTGTCAGGTTACAAGGTGTAGGATATGCGACTGCTGAAGATCAAATCGATGCAGGCGTAACCGGGCCCAATATCCGTGCAGCAGGGGTAAATGCTGATGCTCGATGGACAAATCCTTATTCTGTATATGATCAAGTCGACTGGGAGCCAGCAGTGGAAAAACCAACCAGCGTCAAAGGTGCAGATTGCTATGATAGATATCGTGTAAGAATGGAAGAGATGCGACAATCTTGCAGAATGTTATTGGATGCAATTGAGAAAATCCCGGGAG